>VMFP01000019.1 GCA_007376145.1 Parcubacteria group bacterium Gr01-1014_38 | reverse complement strand
AACGCCGAGCGGCCGCACTGGGCCTTGGATCTCAAGAGCCCCATCCAGTTCCTTGTGGAAAAGCATCCCGAGCAGTCCAGGATGTGGTGGCCCAATACAGTGAGTTGACAGTCTTCCTTCACCCTGGCAAGATAGGGGCAACGCATTCCGAAGACCTGCGGGCGTAGCCCCGCCGAAGCCTTGGCGAAGGTGGGCTGCTACGTAACTCCGCACCGAGGAATCCTGGACCACTCACTGTATTCGGGTTCAGGGCAAGCCCAAGCCGAGTCTTGGTGACCTCTCGGAAATGCGTTCCGAGATTTTTTACGCTGTTATGGTTCTCAAGCGTGCAGACAAAGAGCAGCTGGTGAACGAGCTCACGCAAACGTTGCGGGAGGCTCCTGCGGCCGTCGTGGCGTCGTTCCGCGCGCTCCCCATGCAGGAGAGCATGGCGCTGCGACGGTCGTTGCGTGGCCGCGGTGGCCGTGCCCGCGTCGTGCCCAAACTGCTCTTCGACAGGGTCGCAAAGCAGTTGCAGTGGCTCGTGTCCGTCGAGACGGCAGACTCGATTCTTGTCGCTTGGACCGAAGGCCCGGCGAAGCTTGAGCGAAGAGGAGGCACGGATCTCTTGGCGCCAGCCAAGGCGGTCCACGAGTACGTGAGCGCCCACAAAGATGAAGCGAAGTTCCTTGGTGGCGTACTCGAAGGCGCAGCACTCGATGGCGCGGCAGTCCAGCGCCTCGCAGTGCTCCCGCCGCTGGAAACGCTCCGCGGCCAGTTCGTGAGCGTGCTGCTTGGTCCGCTCCGCGGATTCCTCGGCGTGTGCCATGGCGTCCTGCGCGGCCTACCCGCCGTTTTGCACGCCAAAGCGCAGGCGTAACCGTTTACTCGTAACGTCAAACCCATGGCTGAAGACATGTCCAAAGAAGTTCCTGAGAAGTTCCAAGACCTCGTCGGGAAAGTCGAACAGTTGTCCGTTCTGGATCTCGCAGAGCTCGTGAAAGTGCTCGAGGCCCGCTTTGGCGTCTCCGCGGCGGCGCCCGTCGCCGTTGCTGCGGCCCCTGCCGCCGGCGGAGCTCCGGCAGCAGAGGAAAAGACCGAGTTCGCCGTTGAACTCACGGAAGCTGGCGCCAACAAGATCAACGTCATCAAGTTGGTTCGCGAGATCACCGGCAAGGGGTTGAAAGAGGCGAAAGATCTCGTGGACGGCGCTCCGAAAGTGGTCAAAGAGAGTGTCGCGAAGAAAGACGCCGAAGAAATGAAGAGCAAGCTCGAAGCAGCGGGCGCAAAAGTCACATTGAAGTAGCTACGTCACGATAGAGGAGCGGGCAGGAACTCAGCCGAGAGTTCCTACTCTTTTTATAGAGACCTTGACTGCATCACTCGTGCTAGATACAATCACTCCACTTCTTTCACAAGCACATACTCGATAAAGGCCGTTTTTCTCTTGTGTCGTTTAGTGACGTCCGGTTCGGTAGGGCGCCGTCAGGTATCGTAACCTGCAGTTCCGGGCAGGGGTCGTGCTTCCGCGCGACCCTTGCCACTCTTCGCCACCTCTACCGTTTTGTACCGTGTGGTTCGGTAAGGTAACGCACCATAGCGTGAAGCCCTGTGGCGTTGCGGCCAAGGAGCTCCAGTGGAGTCCCTGTCATTTTTTCTGCGGCTGGTCGGAGCCACGGGAATCATCGGATTCTGTACCGTTCCATTCCATACAGTTGGGTTTGGCCCCGTTGCATACGGCTGCGTACGGTGCAGTAACGTCGAGTTCGGGGCAGGGATCGTCGCAATGGGCGATCTCTGCCATTTTTTCTGACGTACGATTCCAGTGGAGTTCGGTATCGTAGAGTACGGTTGTCATCCGTCCGGTACCGTCCTTTGCCGCCTGGTGCCGTAGGGTTCCGTTCTAGGCGGGGGTCGTCGATATTGCGATCCCTGCCATTTTTCTCAGCGCACGCCGCTTCTTTCCACTTTATCTCGTTGGGTCAAGTCGCGAATAGTCCGGTTCAGTGGACTGACGTAGCGTATGGTGTGGCAACGTACCGTGCGCTGGACTACCGTCAGGCTTGGAGCAGGGGTCGTCAATATGGCGATCCCTGCCATTTTTCTTCGGCCGACCGAGGCTACTGATAAGCATTTCTTCTGTAACGTCCGGTTCGGTACCGTTCCGCGTCGTACGGTGGGCTTGGGTCCGGTGACGTATCGCTGGGTGCCGTAGCGTGGCTCTAAGCGGGTATCGGTTTCGATACCCGCTGTTTTTTGTACCGACCATTGACAGATTTCTAGGGCTCTGCTAGCATCCTCGTCTGCGCTTGAGAGCCGGGGGCGTATATCCCAGAGTGTCTCGCGCGAGTCCTTTTCACAGTTTTGTTTCGTTCCACGCATGCGCGCACGTCGCGCGTATGCCAACTGTCAACTCCAGTAAAGGGAGGGTAGTGCAATGGCAAGACCTCGAGCCGCGACGTCCACACGGAAGAAGCGGCGCCTGATGACTTGCACGCTCGTTTCGAGCGCCTTCTACGTCCAGAATCCTCTGGCGGAGGAGACGAAGGAGGCGCTCGCGGGGCCGGGACCATCACCAACGCAGAAGAAGGATGCACCGCTCGATAGCCGGGCTGCCGCCAAGGTGTTTCTCACATCCGATGGGCGTCCCTGCATCTGGCACGGGCACTTCCTCGGAAGTCTCGTCATGACCGGCACGCAGCAGAAGAACGGCACGTCGCTCATCACGATCGTGGGGCCGAACCGCCAGAAGGACTACCGCGGCGGGTATTACTTCCAGCTTCTGGGGAGTTACTTCCCCATCGTCAATCCGGAGAAACCGGATGAGCCGGCGAAGTGGTACACCGAAATCATGGATCCGCCGAACAAGGTGGGCCAGCGGGTTCCCGAGCCGTGCCCGCTGTGGGAAGCCTGGCAGACGGATATCGCTTTCAGATTCGACGAGAACGGCATGCGCGAGGATACCGTGAAGGAATGGATTACCAAAGCCGGTCTGGGCATGGGCATCGGCGCGGCCCGCATCGGTCGCGGCGCGGCGCTCGGCTACGGGACGTTCGAAATTCTCGACGGCTCGTGGCGGGAGATCCCCGACGCGGACGTGGGAGAGTTCCTCGCGAACTTGCCGCGGAAGCGTCCCACCTACGGCGACGTGGCCCGCGCGCTGGAATGGCTACTCATCCCGTACAACGAGCGGCACGCCGAGTCGCTCGAAGCGAGCGGAAACGGCGCCGAGAGCAAGGATGCTACGGCGGACGGCGACGGACAGCCGACGAAAAGGGACGCAGGGTACGTCGAGGTGTAACCAAGATCTGATTCGGTGCTTTATGTCACGCTTTGTGTGATGTCGTACGGTCCGGTATCGAAGCGTCTTGTGCTGTAGGGTTCACTGCTAGGGAGGATCCGCAAGTCACGGATCCTCCCATTTTTCTTCGTGTCTCCTCTCGCAACGTATGGCATCGTGTGCTCAAGTGACGCATCGTGACGTGCGCAAGCAGCGGGATCGTTCCTACGATCCTGCTGCTTTTCTTGACACGAAGCGCATAGCGTGCTAGCCTCGAGCTCTTCCACACGATTCAGGGAGGGTGTGCTGGGAGGCGTTGTTTCCACAATTTCTGCCGTCATGCGGGTGCCAGGAAAGGCATCCAGCGAACGGCGCAATACGAAAGGAGACTTCTCATGGCGAAGTCTATCCCCAGTTTGGACGACGTGCTCGGCGCGTGGTCGTACGATGGCAAGTACAGGAACGGGTGGCGGGGAGTCCAGCGGCAGATATTCGAGTTCGGCGCGCAACACCGCTGGAACTTCACCACCGAGGCACCCACGGGGTCGGGCAAGACCCGGGCGATGTGGACGATCCTGAAGGCGTTCGAGAACATCGGCGTCGAGGGGGAACTCCTGTGGGTGGTGCCGAACAAGGCCATCCTCGCGCAGCACCTCGCAGAGTGTCCACCGTCATCCGTGAAAGCAGTGTACGGGCAGAGCGAGCACGACTGTCCGTGGCATGCGTCCCACTTTACGAAGGATCCCGGCCGTCTCGTCACGGCAGACCAGCTTCCGGCCATTCGGGAACGGATTGCGCTGAAGCGCGTCGACGAGATTCCGCACTACATGCACGGGCCGTGCCCACACTTCGTTGATCAGCGGACGGGGCGCACCGTGCAGCCGGGCGCGCTGGGCTGTCAGTACTACCTCGACCGGTACCAGGCGCGACAAGGGGGAATTGTCCTCTGCACGTGGGCCTTCTTCCTCTTCACGCATCTCTTCATCAAGAAGGACCAGTACCAGCCGCCGGCGGCGCTTGTCATTGACGAGGTTCACACCATCGGCGACCTGACGCGCAGCTGCCTCTCGTTCGACATCACGGACTCGCATCTTGAGCGGTGCATCGCGCTGCTCAAGCGCATCGAGGCGAGCGAGTGGAAGAAGCTGCGAGAGTTTCGGACGGTGATGCGAGAGATCGTCAAGCGCAAGCCTCTTGGGGAGGAGACGCTTCTCAAGGACGCAGAGGTCTGGAGGCTCTTCGACATCTTGCGCGCGATCGACAGCGACGCCATTGACCGCGACCTCCAGGCTGCCAAGAGCGACGGCCGTATCGATCCGGAGGCGGAACTCGATACAGAGGCCGCCATCGCGCGGCTCACGCGGGATCTCCCCCGGTACGTCGGGTCCTTTGAGCGCTCGCTCGAGGGTTGGGACCCTCAGCGCCACCGTGAGGAGAAGGGGAAAAAGCCCCTGCAGTACACGTGCGCCTTCTACGTCTCGGAGGTGGCGGAGAATGCACAGGTCGAGTGCAAGCTCGTCGTGCGGTCGTGGTATGTGGCGTCTTCCATTCGAAAGATGCTCTCGCCGCACACGATGTCGTTCTCCGCGACGATCGGGAAGGATCCCGATAACCTCAAGTTCGACACCGGCATTGATGCGCCGATTCTCCGCCTCGGTTCCGACTTCCCGGTGAAGAACACGCGGATCTACATGCCGGATGACACGCCGGATCTTGCGTACCGCGCGCAGAAGCGCTACGGGACGGGGAAGGCTTTGAAGCGCATGGCGCGTGCCGCGAAGCGGTGCGCGGACCAGGGGCTCCGGAGCCTCGTCATCGTCGTCTCGGACAAGGAGCGGAGAATGTTCCTCGAGCATGCCAAGACGGCACAGCTCAACGTCATGAGCTACGGCGAGAATGGTCGGACCGTCAAGGAAGCGGCGCTCGCGTTCCGCGACGAAGGGAAAGGCGATTGTCTGGTCGGGACAGAGGCAATGTACGCGACCGGCATTGACCTCCCGTACCACCCGCAGGACATGGAGAAATCCGTGCCGCTCATCTTCATCCTCCGGCCGGGGCTGCCCAATCCGCGATCGGCCGAGGCACAGTTCGCGTCGAAACGGTTTGGTCGCCGGTACTGGGCGTTGCAGCAGTGGAAAGCCATGCTCAAGGCGCTCCAGGGACGCGGCCGGAACGTGCGGAGCGTCCGCGATCTCGGTTGTACGATCTTCGTGAGCCAGCAGTTCCGTTCGATCGTGTTTCCGTCTCTGCCGGTGTGGCTCGAAAAGGCATACCGGCGCGTGAAAACCCTCGACCTGGCCGTTCGGGAGGTACAGGGGTTTGTCCTGACGCGTTAGCTTCGACAGTATTCCGGCTTCTATCGTTCAGTGTCGTGAAGTAAGCTTCCGCGGGGTATCGTCGAGCTCCGTTGCGTCGGGTTCCGTTCTTCCGGCAGAGTCCTCTGGGCTCTGCCGGTTTTTCTTGACACGGCGACTCATAGCCGTTACCCTGCGCTCTGCTCTTTGAAGCAACTTTTTGTACGGTGCGGTCGAGCTGGGTAAGGTTCCGTTTCGTACGGTGCGGCTCGGTACCGTGAGTGGGCGGGGTGTTCCTTCGGGACATTCCGCCTTTTTTCTTGAAATTCAATAGCTCGAGTAGGAGCGAGCCCGCATTTTTTATCCGCCTTCGCAGAAGACCCCGGCTTGAGCCGGGGATGAATGCGTGGCGGATACCCCCGCGAAGCCCAGGAGAGGCGAAGTGGGGTACGCTTCGGCGGATTCCGCCGTTCATGGAGATACCACGGGTTTGCCCGTGGAGCTTCATTTCAGCGGGACTTTGTAGACGGCGGTGCCGTCGAGGATGTAGAGGGTTTCTTCTTTGCCGCCGATCGCGAGGTCGCGGAGATCCTTGGCGCTCGGGAAGACGAACTGGCGGGTGAGCTTCCCCGTGGTGTCGTACACGACGACGCGCTTCTGCAGAGGATCAAGGACGTAGAGGTGCTTGAGCGCATCATTGATAAAGAGGCGCGCGTCGCGCGAGAGCGGCGTCGTGAGCTCAGCCTGCGCGAACTCGACCGGCGCTCCTTTCAGAAGCTTCACAATTTTTCCGTCATCGAGAAGAAGGTAGATGTAGCCATCCACGCCCAAGGAGACGGCGCGCTCCACCGGCACCTTTGGATCCTTGAGCCACGGGGCGCCACCCGAGTAGCCGGCGAGCGTCTTTGAATAGCCGAAGATCTGCTTGAGCTCGGGGAAGAGGAGGTACAGCCGACTGCCGAAGGTCGAGAGCGCCCGAATTTCTTTCATACCTTTCGGCACGGGGTTGAACTCCTGCTTCAGAAGATCGCCCCGCGTCACGTCAAAGAGGGCAAGGCCCGGAGTGTCGGTGGCGAAGAGGAGCATCTGCTCCGCGGGGATGGCGAAGACCTGGCGGAAGTACCCGATCCCCTCCGAGGTTTGCGAGACCGTCGTCGTTTCTCCCGTCTCGCTCGCGAGGCGGAAGACGGCGTTGGTTTCGGGGTGGAAAGCGAAGAGGAACGAGCCGATGGCAGCGAGCCCGCGGGCGTGGCCATCGGGTGCCACGCTCCCGAAGTCCCCGACACGCGCCGGGTCAGCAACGCGGGTCACCTGTTCCGTTTTGTCTTCCGCCGCTTGAATTGCCGCCAACAGCTGATCTGCTTCCGCGTGATAGTGCTGGGTCTGCTTCACGGCGAGCGCTCCCTCGCGTGCTTCCCGAAGCAGGCGGTGCGCTTCATTTGTGTTGTCGTAGATGAGCGCTGCTTCCGCCGTGTCCTTCTTCACGCGCGCCTCTTGGAGTTTTTCACTTGCCGCGCGGATCGCCGCGTCCTCAACGCCCTTGCGCCGGAGGAGAAGCAGGCTGGTGCCGAAAAGGAGCGCAAAGAGGACGGTGAGTATGAAGAAGATCTTCGTACTCCGTGGCCACCCCCGCAGGTTGGCACGCACACGCGCCGGGACCGCGGCGCTTTCGTGCGCTGCTGGCGCCTGTGCGCCGGATATTCTTGGTTGTTCGGGCGTGGTGGCCCCCTCGCTTCCTCCCGCGAGAGAACCAAGCACGGTCGGCACCGCGCCTGCCGTCTTCGTGGCAGCCGTCCGCATGGCGCGCGCTCCCAACCGGAAGGCTTGGCCGAGCGCAGGGAGAAGGTGAGCACCGATGAGGTAGCCGAGGAGTTTCACTCCCTGCCGAAGGAAGGTGCCGGCACCACGGCCACGGTTCAGGCGGAGCGGTGGGGGAGGGCGGAGAGACGGCCGTCCTGGTCGGGCGGGCCCGCCTGCCGGGCGGGCAGGTGCAGCGACGCTTGGCGCAGGAATACCACCATGCGCTTCGGGTGCCCGGGGGAGCGGCGGCAGCGCGATGGGGGCTTTCACGAAACGCACAAACAGTGCGGCAAGTGTTGGTTCCTCCTGACTTTCCGCGAGAAGATCCCGAATGTAGGCCACGGCTTGCTTCGGGTGCTTTCCGGTGAGGATGGACGCACCGCGGTCCTTCGAGACGTGCCGGAAGAACTGGGGGCTCGCGAGGATGAGCGCATCGTGCTCACTCACCGTGCCGCTCGCGACGTTCGTAAACGTCGCGCGGGGGTTCCGAATTGCCGGGTCGGCTAGTCCTTCGCCAATGTCCGTGAGGTGTCCGTGGCGGACGAGAAGGAGTGACGCATTCCCCGCGCGGGAGACATGGAGCGTTGTGCTCTGCGCCGCGACGACCGCAGCGTGCAGGTTCGTGAGCCAGTCGGTCATGCCCTTTTGCGCGGCGCGCGCCAGCGCTTCGTTCGCAGCGCCAAGCGCTGCTTCGAAACTCGCGAGCATGTCCCGCGACGGATCGCGGTAGTATTCAGCGCGCACGGTACTCACGACGAGATCCATGATGGTGCGCGCCGGCGAGAGGCGCTTCGACGGCTGTCCATTCTCGGTGTCTGTCGCACCGCGTGGCGTCTCGGGGCGACCATCGAGATTCACCGTTTCCATGACGAGGAACAGCGCGCCCAGCGCTTTCTCTCGCGCATCCGGCTCGTACACGAACGTATCGCAAAGCACCACCGATGTCTCCGCATTGCAGACGACGAGTTCTGAAGCCTCGGGCATGAGCTCGGATTTCCGTTCTCTCGCGTTGAAGTTCGAGGACGAGGAGAACGCGGAGCTGCTGGGAGCGTGATTGGCGGGAGATGTCCGGTCAATCATCGGAATTGAGTATACCACCCGTCTCCGGTTCCCGTCCGTGTTCCATCGCGGTGTTCACTCCATGCACAATCTTGACACACGTCCTTGCCTGCGCGAGGGCTGCGCCGTACGCTTAACCACCGATGGGTATACCCTTGGAGCGGCTTTTCGGTTCCCGCACGCGCGCCAAACTCCTCGTCTTGTTCACGGGAGGTGTACGGCGGCCGTATTACGTCCGGGAGCTCGCGCGGCTCGTGAATGAGCGGGTGAACAGCATCCGCCGCGAGGTCGAGAACCTCCGAGGCATCGGACTGCTCCAGACTCACCTCCGGGCGGGAAAGAAATTCTACACGGTGAACCCGACGTTCTCCCTCCTCGACGAACTCTCCAAGCTCACGGCGAAGGGTGGGAAGAGCATCGCCGACCAGCTCTTCGAAGGCGTTCGGCGGATTGGAAATGTCCGTCTCGTGCTCCTCACCGGGTTCTTTACCCAGACGAAGAACGCCCCGACCGACATTCTCATCGTTGGAGAGGTCAAACCGTCGCCCCTCCGTCAGTTCATTGACACGGTTCAGGAGGAACTCGGCCGAGACATTAACTTTACCGTGATGTCGATTGACGAGTATGAGTACCGTCGGAAAATGAACGACCATTTCCTCCGCGAGGTGATGCGAGCGCAACCCGTCGAGCTGATCAACACTCTTGTTCAACGCGCCCCCGCCGTCCCTTCTCTTCGGTAACGTATGGCTCCCGAGACGCGCGTCTCGCTTCTTCTCCCCTCCGTTCTCGTCGGCACGCTCAAGTACCTCGGGCCGATGCTCGCGCCGCGGCTCGCGTGGCATTTTCTCGAGACGAAAGGGAAGATGCGGGAGGTCTTCCTTCCCTTCTTCTACCACTGGCTCGACGAGCGACCGCGGGCGCAGGAGCAGGCCCTCCGGCTTATCCGCGCTCAGATGGAGCGCGAGCGACTTCCCGCCCCGCGCCTCTTTCACGGCCCGTACCTCGGCCGCCGGCTTACGCCATTCCGGTACTGGCGGAACCTCTCGGACCCCCGGTACCTCCGCGCCCATATCACCATCCTCCAGCGCGAGTGTCGCTTCTTCGGGCGTCTCCGGAAGGAGTTTGGCATCCCGCAGCGGATTCTCTACGTGATCCACCTCGGCATTCGCGGCAAGCGGCCTGACGCTGACCAACGGCGTCGCGGGCGCAACCGCGACCTCGATCGGCCTGTCCGGATCGGGTTCGGTGGC
>VMFP01000018.1 GCA_007376145.1 Parcubacteria group bacterium Gr01-1014_38 | reverse complement strand
AATCGAGCGGATCGTGCAGATCTTGAGCCGGCGTACGAATAATAACCCCGCGCTCATTGGCGAACCGGGGACGGGGAAGACGGCCATTGTGGAAGGGCTTGCCCTGCGGATTGTCTCCGGGAACGTTCCGGAGATGCTCCACGGCAAGCGCGTCGTGGCCCTCGATCTCGCGTCACTTCTCGCGGGGACCAAGTACCGTGGTGAGTTCGAAGAGCGGTTAAAGAAAGTTGTCGGAGAGATCGAGAAGGCGCAGAAGCACATCATTCTCTTCCTCGATGAGCTCCACACCGTCGTGGGCGCGGGTGCGACGGGAGAGAGCGGCGCCATGGATGCCGCCAACATCCTGAAGCCTGCCCTTGCCCGCGGCGATCTCCAGGCCGTCGGTGCCACCACACTGAACGAGTACCGCCGCTACATTGAGAAAGACGCCGCGCTGGAGCGCCGCTTCCAACCGGTCTTCGTCGCGGAGCCATCCGTGGAAGCGACGATCGAGATCCTCCGAGGCATCAAGGACCGGTACGAGGCGCACCACAAAGTCCGCATCCTCGAGGAGGCGATGCAAGCGGCGGTGTACCTCTCGGACAAGTACCTCCGCGATCGCTTCCTGCCGGATAAGGCGATTGACCTCGTTGACGAAGCGGCAGCGCGCGTGCGCTTACGGAGCCTGAAGGCGCCGGACGAGATCGCCCAGAAGGAGGAACAGCTCAAGCGCCTGAAGCGCGAACGGGCGGCCGCGCAGCGTGCGAAAAACAGCGAAAAAGTGAAAGGACTCGCAGAACAGATCAAGCCGCTGGAAGAAGCACTGAAGCGGCTGCGGGAGTCCTGGCAGGTGGAGCGAGGAACCTCCGAACTCGTCGTCCGCGCCTCGGATGTCGCCGCGATTGTCGCCCAGTGGACGGGTATTCCTGTGGAGCAGGTGACGCCCACAGAGCTCGAACGTCTCCTCCGGTTCGAGGACGTCCTTCATCGGCGCGTGGTGGCGCAGGATGAAGCTGTCCGTGTCGTGGCCGAGGCGCTCCGCAGGGCACGGGCAGGGTTGAAAGACCCGAAGCGTCCCATTGGCTCGTTCCTCTTCCTTGGACCCACGGGCGTTGGGAAGACCGAACTCGCGCGGGCGCTCGCCGATGCGCTCTTCGGGAGCGAGGAGGCGCTCGTCCGTCTGGACATGAGCGAGTACATGGAGAAGCACGCGGTGGCCCGGCTCATCGGGAGCCCGCCCGGCTACGTGGGGTACGAAGAGGGCGGCCAGCTCACCGAGCGTGTCCGTCGGCGTCCGTACGCGGTGATTCTTCTCGACGAGATCGAGAAGGCGCACCCGGACGTGATGAACGTGCTTCTGCAGCTCCTCGACGATGGTCGGCTCACCGACGGCAAGGGCCGGACGGTGGACTTCAAGAACTCCGTGGTCATCGCGACGAGCAATGTGGGGAGCAAGGCGATCCACGAGGCGACGAGCCAGGGGGTCTTGGAGCCGGACGACTGGCGGCGCCTCAGGCAGGCTCTCCTCGAGCACTTGAAAGATGTCTTCCGACCGGAGTTCTTGAACCGCCTGGATGAAATCGTTGTCTTCCACGCGCTCGCGAAGCCGCACGTGCAGCAGATCGCTGACCTTCTCTTGGCCGACGTTGTCCGCCGGGTGCATGCGCAAGGGGTGAACCTCGAAGTGACGAGCGACGTACGGAACCGCTTGGCTCAGGACGGGTTCGACCCGAGCTTCGGCGCGCGTCCGCTCAAGCGGGAGATTCAGCGGCGCTTGGAAACGCCGCTCGCGACGGCTCTTCTTTCCAGCCAGTTCCCAAAGGGTGCCTCGATCCGCGCCGTTCTTGAGGGCGATACCGTGAAGTTGGAGTCGGTGAATGCCTCCACCTCGAAGCGGGAAGCGCTCGCGGTTGCGTAGTCATGACCATTGAAGAGCACGGAAATTTTGCGCGGGTTGGCCCGGTCCGCTGGGTAAAAGGCCTCACGGGAGAAATCGCGTCACAGCTGCTCACGCTCGCGACCTCCGCGCTCGGACTCGTCGCCGCGCTCGCCTGGAACGACGCCGTGCAAGCGATATTCAAAGAATATTTCCCCGCGGCAGGAGGAGTCGTCGCGAAGTTTGTCTATGCGATCATCATCTCGATCCTCATCGTCGTGGTGACCATCAACCTCACGAAGCTTGCCAATCTCGCAAAGAACGGCATCAATAAAAACTGAGACCGCGCGCACCGTGCCTCCGGTACGAGACTCACGCCCAGGAGTGGCTGCTTACGTTCTCTACGCTTTCCTGGACTTTCCGACCGTCTTAGTAAAACCCGCCGGGGTGGGTGTAGCCGGCCACGACGGTGACGCGGCCCTCGTAGCCCGTCTTGTTCTTGAGTTCGGGAATGGTCCGCGTGATGTCTCGCCGCCAGTACCGCTGGCTGATGTGATAGAGGACGAGGGTTTTCACGTTCGCCTCGCGGGCGAGCGCAAGCGCTTCTTCCGCTGTGGCGTGGTCGGTTCCCTCACGGTCTTCAGGTTTGAGGAATGTCGCCTCGTGGAGGAGAACGTCGGCATCGCGGAAAAGCTCGGGATCCATCCCCGGCCCCGTGTCGCCGGTGACGGCGAGGACAACGTGCGCGTACTCCTCGTGCGGGTCGGTCTTCTCCTTGAGCTTGATGATCTCTGTGGGGGACTTCCCGCGATGTTCGGTCTTCAAGCGGCGCCGCGGTTCGAGGAAGCGGTACCCCACCGACGGCACCGAGTGCTTCGTGGCGAACGGTTCCACGTGCCAATGGCGGACGGTGACGCGCTCGCCGAGCTCGAGCCCCCGCCAGGTCAGAGGAAACGTCTTGTGGCGGACGACGGCGTCCACATGCTCGCGGACAGGCCGGAAGCCTCGCTCCGCACTCTTCGGGTAATACATGGTGAGCGGTTTCTCGGCGTCCCCGCGGGCCGCCGTGCGGGCGAGGAGAAAACCGGTCAATCCCGCGATATGGTCGTAGTGCGCATGAGTGAGGAAAACAACTTCCGGAAGGTACACCCGATTCCCGAGGCGGCTCGCAATTCCTTCGCCGGCATCGAGAAGCGCGCGGGCTGGCGTGTAGAGAAACCAACTCGAGAACGCCGCCGCAAAGCCTTCGAGGTTCGCAGCGAGGCGTTCCGGCAATGTGAAGATGGTATCCGTCGTCTGGGATCCGCCGCGGGGTGCCACGAGTTCACGGTACGAGGGCAAGAGAACCTTGACAAGGCAGCCAGGATTCGGCGCCGGAGGTCGGCGTTTTTTGTCCGACGAGGCTTTGACGCGAGGGAGTTCGCGCGCTACCGTCTTGGGGTCATGCGCGTTCTTGTGACAGGAGGGACGGGATTCATCGGATCCAATCTCGCACTGCACCTTCACGCGCAGGGTCACGAAGTCTGGATCACCGGAACGGGCGGCGAGCAAGACCTCCCGGAGCTCCGGGAGCGGATGCTGCCACCGGAGTTCTGGCATCTCGACTGGGAGAAACTGGGGAAGATTGATGTGGTCTTCCACCAGGCCGCCATGAACGACACCACACTCCTCGACAGGGATCTCATGTTCCGCGTGAACGTGGAGGCTGCCCTCCAGCTCTTCGCCGGTGCTGTCGCACACGGGTGCCAGCGGATCGTCTACGCCTCCTCGTGCTCGGTCTACGGGGACCTCCCTGTTCCCTACCGGGATGATGGCCCGGTGCGCCCCTTAAACCCATACGCGGAATCTAAGCTCGCCCTCGATGAGGCGGCGATGGCGTTCGCGCGCGAACGCCCGGGCGTCACCGTCGTCGGCCTCCGGTATCCCAACGTGTACGGCCCCCGAGAGAACCATAAAGGGAAGCGCGCGACGATGGTGACCCAATTTGTCCAGCAGATGCTCCGCGGGAATCCCCGCCTGTTCAAGTTTGGCGAACAGAAGCGGGATTATATCTACATCGGGGATGTCGTGCGTGCGAATCTCCTCGCGGCGCAGGCGCAGGGAAGTTTCGTGGTGAACTGTGGCTCGGGGACGGCGACGAGTTTCAACGAGCTTGTCGAGATTCTCAATGAGATTCTGGGGACCAACCGGATTCCCGAGTATTTCGAAAACCCCTACGCGGATCGGTACCAAGACCACACGGAGTGTGACATGAGCCGGGCACGCGCACTGCTCGGCTTCGTTCCGCAGTTCGATCTGCGCTCGGGGATTCGCGTGTACGCCGCGAGCGGCTTTCTCGTCCCATCGGTCGGTCGTCTTGCGGCAGAGCAACGCCCATGGTACGCTGGTTCGCGCACGCATGAGTAAGGTTGACGAGGAGAAAAAGAAGATCATCGCAAAGTACCAGCTCCACGAATCCGATACAGGGTCGCCCGAGGTCCAGATCGCGATCTTCACCGAGCGTATTACCGAACTGACGAAACATCTCAAAAGCCATAAGAAGGACTTCCACTCACGGCGCGGGCTCCTTGGCATGGTGAGTAAGCGGCGCCGGTTGGTCGCGTACCTCGAGCGGGAGGACCCCGAGCGCTATGCGGTCATCGCGAAGCGGCTGAAGCTGAACGTCTGAACCAAGACGCGCCGGACTTTCCATGGACGCTTCACCAAAAGAATTTCGAACCGAGCTCGCTGGACGCTCACTGATGTTCACCGTGGGGAAATTCGCCGGGCAGGCGGATGCGTCGGTCACAGTCCGCCTCGGAGACACGGTCGTCCTTGGTGCCTGTCTCATGGCGGACCCGCGTCCCGGAACGGACTTTATGCCGCTCCTCGTCGAGTACGAGGAGAAGTTCTACGCGGCAGGGAAGATCAAGGGAAGCCGCTTCGTCAAGCGCGAGGGAAAGCCGACGGACCTCGCGATCGTCACCTCGCGACTCATTGATCGGAGCATTCGTCCCCTCTTCCCGAAAGGGATGCGTGACGATGTCCAGGTGGTGACCACCGTCTTAAGCTATGACGACGAGCACGAAGCGGATATCGTCGCTCTCCTCGCCGCGTCCGCAGCGTTGGCCGTCTCGCGGATTCCGTGGGAAGGACCCATCGGCGCCGTGCGGATTGGGCGAAGGGATGGGCAGTGGCTCGTCAACCCCACGGCCACCGAGGCGGAACACGGCACGCTCGATCTGGTCGTCGCTGCCTCGGAATCCGAGGTGGTGATGTTGGAAGCAGGCGCAAAAGAGATTTCAGAGACTGAGCTTCTTGAAGCGATTGACCAGGGAATCGCTCGTGCCCAAGAACTCGCCACCTTTATTCGGAAGATCCAAGCCGAAGTCGGGCAAGAAAAATCACTCGGGCATTTCATCGAATTCCCGCGCGATCTTCACGAGGCAGTTCGGACGAGCGCTCAGCGAGAGCTTGCCGCCATTCTGGCCGCTGGCGGACCGAAATTTCAGCTGAACGGGAAGGTGGAGGAGTGGACTGAGCGCCTTGTTACCCAATGGGGAGACACGGCGGAACGCGCTGCGGCTGTCCGAGCACTCTGTCAGGATCTCCATCGCGAGTTCGTGCGGGAATGGGTCTTGAACGAGCGCAAGCGCGTCGGCGGGCGCCGGCCAGACGAGGTACGGCCGCTTTCCGTGGAAGTGGGCGTTCTCCCCCGGACGCACGGGAGCGCGCTTTTCCAGCGAGGGGAAACGCAAATTCTCTCGGTGGCCACCCTGGGGGCACCGGACGATACGCTCATCCTCGATACCATGACCGAGGAAGACACGAAGAAGCACTTCTTTCACTTCTACAACATGCCGGGGTTCAGCGTCGGGGAGATTCGGCCGAACCGGGGGCCCGGGCGGCGCGACATCGGACACGGGATGCTCGCGGAGCGCGCTCTTACGCCGCTCATGCCGAAGAAAGAGCAGTTCCCCTACACCGTCATGGTGGTCTCGGAAGTCTTGAGCAGCAACGGGTCGAGCAGCATGGGGTCAGCCTGCGGCGCTTCGCTTGCCCTCATGGATGCCGGCGTCCCGATCCCGCGCCACGTCGCGGGCATCGCGATGGGGCTCGTCACAGATGAGCAGAAGAAAGGACGCTCCCCCGTTGTGCTCACCGACATCGCCGGGATGGAGGATGAAGGAGGCGACATGGACTTCAAGATGGCCGGCACGCGGCAAGGGGTGACTGCGCTCCAAGTCGATATCAAGATTGCCGGACTCCCCCGTGCGCTCATTGAAGAAGCGTTGACCGGCGCCCGCACAGCACGCGAGCAGATTCTCACCGCGATGGACGAAGCGCTCCCCGCTCCGCGTGCGGAACTCTCCCCGTACGCGCCGCGGATCGTGACCTTCCCCATCAAGCCGGAGAAGATTCGCGACGTCATTGGTCCGCGGGGCACCGTGATCAATAAGATCATCGAGGAAACCGGCACCGACATCACCGTGGAAGACGATGGGCAGGTGTCCATCACGGGAACCGACCCCCGCGGGATCGAGCGCGCAACCGAGTGGATCAAGACGCTCACCCGCGAGATTGTCCCCGGAGAGGAGTTCTCGGGGCGCATCACGCGCTTAATGAACTTCGGAGCGTTTGTAGAGCTCATCCCGGGCACGGAGGGCCTCGTCCACATCTCGGAGTTCGGCCCCGGTTTCGTGCGACGGATTGAGGATGTAGCCGCCGTCGGTGATACGCTGCCCGTGGTGGTAAAAGAGATTGATACCCTCGGGAGGATTAACCTCTCCCTGAAGGGGTCGCGGCACGCCCCTGCGGGGACGGCGGAGCACCCGGCCGCGGATGCCGAGCGTGGAGAGTTCGACCGCCCGCGGCGCTTTGGTGGCCGCGGTTCTCCCCGTCGTCCGCCATCGTCACGGAGTTCTGGACCCCCGCAGCGTCGGTCAGGGTACTTTCGGCGGTAAGACGCCTCCAGGGCCTCAAGGCCGGGGCGCGGGAGCTTCGTGGCAATCGGCCATTCTCCCGCGGTGAAGAGAGTGCCGAACCACGAACAGCGCTGAACGGGTATGGTATTCTGCTCGGTGGTGGATCGCCTGGTTTCATGCCCAGCATGATGGCTGCCTCTCCCTCTGCCTCCGCTGCTCCCCCGGTGCTCGGAAGGATACCGGCGCGGCGTGATGAGGGAGAAGGATTCAGTCTCCCGCCCATCCGAACGATGGCGGACGATCTCGCCGATGCCGCGCGGGGCGCATTGACCGGTACGGGCGGCCTTCCTCAACCTCTTCCGAGCGGTGCCGCCGCTGCTGGCGTGCCAGTTGCTGCACAGGCCACGGGGCTCGTGCGCCTTCCCGCGGGAACGCGCCCGCGGAGCCGCGCGCTGCCAGTGCTTCTTCTCCTTCTCGTCTTCCTCGCCCTCATCGGTGTTGGCGCGTGGGCCGCGCTCCGCCTACTCCCGTTGTCCTCCGGGACCGTCGCCGACGCCGTTCCTGCCGAAGCGCAGGCGTTCGTCAGCGTGCGGAACGGTGACGCGCAGAGCATCGCCCTCCGTTCTGCTCTCCTCTCTTCGGTCGGAGGGCTCCAAGGTGACCAACTCCGCGGCGCCACTGACCTCACCTATCTGCTTCTTCCCGGTCCGTCCGCTGCGGAACCCGTCGCGGCACTCCTCGTGCGTGGGGTGCAGACGGTGGATCTCTCCGCCACGCCGAGTCTCGGTGTGAAGCCCGTGGCTGGCGGGGTGCTCATCACGGAGAGCACGAACCTTGGTCGGGTGAACGCGCTCTCGGGGAGCACCTGGGGGCGAGAGCGGGCATTCCGGACCGCTCTCCGCGGATTCCCGGAGAACCCGTCGGTGTTTCTCGCCTTTCGGCCGGGAGCGCTCGCGACGTTTCTTCAGCCTTTTTCATCTCATGCGCTTCCCGCGGAGTCCCCGCTCGTGATGGCGATTGTTCCGACGGGAGACGATGGAAGCGCCAGCGTCGTCGCCCGCATTGGTTCGGTGCCCGGAAGGGCGGAGCAGACCCCCGCAGCACCCACCGGGGGTGACGGTGTCGCTCTTGCCCGGAAGCTTCCGCAGACCACCCTCCTGGCGATCGTGCGTCCCGTGGCCGCCCTGGAAGGCTTCGTATCACCAACCTCCGCCAGCCGGCTTTCCTCCGGTTTGCGGCCGATCCTGCAGGCACTCCACGAGCGCGCCGCGGCTCTGAAGAGCGTCCTGCAGTCCTTCGAAGGCGTCCTGGCTCTTGGTGTGCTCCCGACCGAAACTTCGGGTGTCCGGGATCTCGTCGCAGTCGTACCGCTGAAAGCGGGGAGCGATCCGAGCCCACAGTTGCGGGAACTGGAGAGCGCCGGTCCGACGTTTGGTCCGTACCTTACCGGTTCTGCATTTGCCGATGCCGCCTTTACAGAGACGGACTACCAAGGCGTGCGGATGCGCTACATGAACTTCGGTTCCCCCGCCCGCGCCCTCGACTACGCCGTCGTGGACCAGACCCTTCTCCTGGCCACATCGCGTGCGAGTATGCGCGCGGTTATCGATGCCGCCCGCGGGGTCACTCCGCCGTTAGGGGACAGCGATGTCTTCGGATCGCTGGCGGGAGTCGTCGACGGCTCGAATTGGGTGTTCTTCCGTGGTGGTCCGGTGCTCCGGGAGGAGTTTCCCCCCGCCTACCGGGCACTGGTCGCTCTCCTGAATGGGCTCTTCCTCCGTCCCGCCAGCCCCGATCTTCTCACCGGCGCCATGGTGCTTCAAGAACCGATCCCGAGCGAGCCCGTCGTCGGTGCGCCACCGAGTCCGAGTCCCGGGGTCCAGCCGGGTGTTCCGTAAGCAGGAGAGACCAGGAGACGACCGGAGCGCCATCACTGTTTCTCCACTCCTCCCATGCGCCGCTCGCTCCCGCGCCTTTCATTCGGTGATGCTCGTGCCGTCGTCGCCGCAGTCCTTGGGCTCTTGCTTGTCACCCTCATTGTTCTCCAGCACACGGGACCGGAAGCGGCGTTGTTCCGAGTTCTCCGCGGCCTTCCTCCGCAGGTGCGCGTGGTGCTTCTCGAATCTTCGCCCACCCAGCGTCGTCGGACACCGGCGGACGCTCCGGGCCCGCGGGACCTCGTGGCAGCGTTCTTCGATCTTCCGCCAGTTCCCCTTCCACCAGAACTGCCGACCCTCGCCGTGCTCATCGTCGAGGATGCGGAGGGGAGAGCAGGATCGGTCGTTCTCTTGGACCGCTCTGTTGCGCGCCGTGCCGGTCTGCGCGGTGTTGACCTGGGAGATCTCACGGCCGTCGGTGAGAAGAGTGCACTCCTTACTTCCCGTCCGCCGCCGGAGCGCAGCGCCGTCTCGCCAGCGGTTCTCCGGACACTTCGGGCTGCGCCAGGCGTGCGCGTCCTCGTCCATCCTTCGTGGATCGCGCGCCGGTTCCCCATATTTCCCCTGCCGGAGGTGAACCAATTTTTTGTACTCTGGTTTCAGGGGGATTCCCGACATCTCCGCTTCGAAGGAGTGATCCCGCGGGGTGAGGCTCCTCGGTTCGTCGGCGGTCGTCTTCTCGCCATGCGACCGGAGGGCGCATTTCTTGTCCTCGATGGAATTCCGGTATCGGCGCTCTTCCCGTCGGAGCTCCCGCCACTCCTCGAAGCACTCCGGGCGGAAACCGGCGTCGGACCGGAGTTCCGGGCACTCACCGAGGTTCTCCAGGATACTCCAGCGTTCTTCGTCATGCAGGCACAGCCGGATGGTTCTCCGGCGATCACTGCTGGTCTGGTCGTGGAGCAGCACAGCCAGGAAGAGGTCGAAGCAGCCGTGCGCGCATTGCTTGCCCGACGTCTCGCCATTGCCCAGGCGGTGGTCGAAACAGTTCGGGTGAACGGTCGGATCATTCGGCATGCCCGCCCGCAGGCTCATGCTCCGGCTGGATCTCCGCCAACGCTCAACGGACTTGAGGAATTGCACCACGGTCCCTGGCGGATCCTCCGCGCTCCGAAAGCAGCGGGAAGTGCTGATCTCTTGGCAGGATTCCGCGAGCACTTCGTGGTGATCGGAAATTCTTTGGAATCTCTGCTACAGACTGGGGCTTCCCTCCGCATGGCCGGCGCGCACGATTCCGCCGTCGGCTTTTTCTTGGATGGGACGGTCGTTCGTCGCGTACCGGCGGTCACCTTTGCGCTCCGGGGTGTGTCTCCCGAATTCCGTCCCTGGGTAGAGATACTGGGACGGTTGGCGATAGAAATCTCGACCGAAGTCCGGAACTCCCGATTTGTTGCCGAGGTCGAGTGGTCCCAACCGCAGGAAATTCCGTGAGGTTTACTTGGGTCCTTACCGGCCGGAGCTTTCGGGCGCAACCGCCGTCACCTTCCCCTGCGCGCTTTTTTAGGGAATGTGGAAAACTCTTTGGCTGCTCTCTCCTTCTCTCCCGGCATGGTGCGTAAAAATCCAAAGTGGATTTGGCTTACACCAGCGAAAATCACTCGGCTCTTTGAGCAAATGTTGACGATGTTGGGAGGAATTGCTATACTACACCTTGTCAGCGTTCATTCCTTTCTGCTTTTGGTGAGGGGCGAGTGGGGAACCGATGTGGGAGCACCGCTCGAGTACTAATTTCCCCCTATTAGTACTCGAACGGTGCTTCTGTTCTGTAGAGGGTAGTGGCGCCCCAATGACACAAATACCGACAGCTCCAAAAAAGTTGCTCATTGGACCGTCTAGTATGGTGAAGGAGGTGAACATGAGAGCATCCGGATCCTCCCGACACCCGACGAGTGGAAGCACACTCTTGATCTTCAGCCACTTGGAGGTCAGGAACAGCCTGGTGATATATGCAGTGGTGCCATCCGCCGTTTCTTCCGAAGGACCATGTGGTCGTTCTGAAAAATCGTTACTTTTCTCAAAAAATTTTCGCGGTACACTGACACCATGACGCACACTCCACAGTCATTGGGTACAGCATTTGTCGAGGCGCAAAAACATACATTGGAAGAAGAACGGACGCGACTTCAATCCGAACTCTCCCGCATCGCAAAGAAAGATGTGGTGGGTGATGACTACCACGCGCGAGTAGAGCAGATTGGTCGCGCGCCCGACGAAAATGTTGTCGAAGAAGAGCAGTACGAAGCCGCGCGCAGCGTCGAGCAAAGTCTCGAAGTCCAACTTCGTGACGTCAACCGCGCGTTGCAACGGATCAGCGACGGCATCTACGGCACGTGCACCAAGTGCGGAGAGCGCATTGATCAGAAACGCTTGGAAGCACTGCCCTCTGCGCAGGCCTGTGTGAAACACGCTGGGTGATTTTGCACTTGTCGGAACACGCCGAGTGACGTTCCGCTCAAACTCTCGTGTTTCCATCGCATTGATCGGTGGCATTGTGCTCGCCGATGCCCTGTTCAAATTTTTTGTACACCGCTGGCTGCCAGCCGATGGCGTGCCTCTGTTTCCCGGCATTACCCTTCGGGTCTTCGAGAATATCCGCGGTCCGTTCGGTCTCCTCCCGTTGTGGTTGACGGTAGCGATGAGCGCGGTGGTTCTCCTGGTCGCTGGCAGTCGGTGGCTGCGCACCCACCAACTGAACGAGGCGCGCATGCTCCGTCGTTCGCTGAGCCTGCTCGTTGGAGGCGGGATCGCGAATGTCGGAGAGCGACTCTTTTTTGGGCGCACCACTGATGTGGTCTGGATCGGAAATGTCACTGCGCTCAACGTGGCGGATATCGCGATCCTTGGTGGTGTTCTCGGTCTTCTGGCGTTTTCCTGGCGCGCACGATCGTTTTGTTAGCAACACCGTACGTAGGACTCACCGCGCTTCTCAACGCCACGGTGTTCCTGTACGATGAGCAGCTATGCGGAGGCTCGTTCCTGCCCGACGCAGGAATCTTCTCCTCATCGCTTTCCTGGCACTCGCGCTCGGGGCGCTCGTCGGCTGGACGCAGCGGGCCTCCATCCGCGGCTGGTTCCTGGAGCGCTCATTCCGCACTGCACTTCCGTCGCCGCAGTCGGCGACGGAAGCCGTCCTGTCCCAGGAGCAGCCGTCACCCACGCCAGCACGTCGCGCGGCTTTCCTCCCCGTTTCTTCCGCACACACCCCTGCGGGCACGGCCAAGACCAACCTTGCCGTTCCGTTCGCGCCCCAGGCGCCCTTTGCCAACTGGGCGCAGCCCTACCAGGACGCCTGCGAGGAGGCCACCATCATCATGATCGACCGCTTTTTCCGTGGTGCTTCGCTGTCGTTGCAGGAGATGGACGCAGAAATTCTCCGCATGGTGAAGTTCCAAGAAGAGCGCTACGGCTTCTACCGAGATTCCAACGCTGCGGAGACCGCCCGACTTGCCGAAGCGTTCTACCCCGGTCTCTCCGCCCGGGTGGTCTACGATGTCACCGCGGATGAGATCCGATCAGCGCTGGCACGGCGCGTACCCGTCCTGGTCCTTGTGGACGGGCGAAAACTCGGGAATCCGTTCTACGCGCAGCCCGGACCCGAGCGCCACACCCTCGTCATCAAAGGAGTACTTGGCGACAAGTTCATCACCAATGACCCCGGCACGCGTCGCGGTGCGGATTTCGTGTACCCCGTCACGACCGTGATGAACGCGATCGAGGACTACGATGGTGGCTCACCCGGCACCGGCAAGCCGGTCGCGATTCTCCTGACGCCGAAGGCGCGTTAAGGCAGGACGCGCCGCGTCCAGATCCGGAGGAGGCATGCGAGCGCGAGGACTTGGAGTCCCTCGCCGACGGCAAACCCGGCCGGGATTCCTGCCGGCCCGAGGCGTCGGGCCAAGAGAATGCTACTCGCCACAGAAATGCCGATCCCAAGCAGACTCACGCTCGTCGGGATGAGTGTGTTCTGCAGGGCGTAGAAACCGCGCGCCAGCACGTGGGCAAGGCTTTCGGACGGAATCGAGAGCGTGTAGATTCCCAGAACGGCCGAGGTGCGGAGAACGGCATCAGGATCAAAGGCCCCGGTGCCGATGAAAGAGGCGATGATCGGCTGTCGGAAGAGGTACAGGAGCACGGCGGCCGGGATGGTCACGGCGATCGTCGCGAGCGCACCGCGGAGGAGATGCCGGATGTACGACGGGCGGGACCGGAGACTCGCGGACTCTGCGAGAAGCGGGAAGAGTGAGGTGGCGAAGGCAATACCCACGAGGCTCACGGGAAAACTCTGAAAGTTCCGCGCCAGGTTCACCACCGTCACGGCTCCTTCCCCGAGGGTGGAGGCGATGGCGGTGAACGCCCACAGTTGCACCTGGATCCCGGTGAGCCCGACGATCCGCGGGAGCATCAAGACCACGACCTTGCGGAGGTGCTTGGAGAACTGCACCGTTGGGATGAGGCGGAGCCCCGCGCGTCGCACGTCGATCACCCGTACGAGAAGATGGAGCACAGCGCCGAGCAACGTGCCGACGGTCACGCCAAGAATCCCGAACCGTGGAGCAAAGAACAGAGCACCGCTGATGATGCCGAGGTTGTAGAGCGCCGGCGAGAGGCCATAGAAGAGAAAGCGCTTCGTGGAGACGAGCATGCTCCCGAGGAGGTTGCTCACGAGGAAGAGCAGTGGAGAGAGCAGCATGAGTCGCGTGAGTCGCGTGAGGAGGAGATGTTTCGCCGGAGGAAATCCGGGAGCGACGAGCGCGGCGAGCGGTCCCGCGAAGATGAATGTCAGTGTTCCAACAATGAGCAGGACGCCGATGCCCAGCACGAGGAGGGTGCCCGCGAGGCGTGCCGCGTCTGCGTCGTGCTTCCGGGTACGGAGGTCGGTAAAGACGGGAATAAATGCGGCCGAGAGGGCCGCGGCCACGAAGAGGCTGAAGAGGAAATCCGGGATAATGAACGAGGCCTGGTACGCGTCGAATGGATCGGAGGCCCCGAAGGTGCCCGCGAGCGCGCGATCGCGCAAGAGCCCGAGGGCGTAGCTCAACCCCGACGTGGCGACAAGCACGAGCGCGCCGCGCCCAAATGACTGGCGGCGCGTAAAAAACACCACCGCTTCGCCGAGTGCGGCAAGCATCCTCCAGCGGACCATTGTTCCAGTGTACTCCCGGCAGGGTCCCGATAAGCTTTTATCCCTTGACAGGAGTCGAGGGTCATGATAGCCTCCCGAAGCTGAAAAGGTTGGGGGTGTTCCTTGACCAACTAACTGGCACGGCAAATTCCGTGCGGCATCTATCCTAATGGACACACGCGTGCTGGCATTGGCTACCACGCACGCGTTCCATAGGCTGGAGGATTCCCCAATGGCGAACGAATTCACGAACGATCAGATTGCCGAGCTTCGAGCGCTTGAAAAGGCGCGCGTGCGGCGTGGCGGTTCCGGCTTCCGACCGGAAGTCCAGGAACTCATCACTCGTCTGAAGGAAGGCGGCGTCGGCGCCCCCGACACCGACGATCCTTTCCTCGTCCAGTCCAAGATCCTCTGGGACAAAGGCTGGGGACGGGAGCTCGGGGTCAAAACTCTC
>VMFP01000006.1 GCA_007376145.1 Parcubacteria group bacterium Gr01-1014_38 | reverse complement strand
CGCGGCGAGCGGATTATCAACTGGTGCCCGCGGTGCGCATCGTCCATTTCCGATCTGGAGGTGAGACACGAAGACCGAGAAGAGACAGTATATTTCATTAAGTATCCGATTGCAGAAAGCCAACGGCACATCACCGTCGCGACTGCGAGGCCAGAAACGATATTTGGGGATACTGCTGTGGCTGTGGATCCTCATCCACCTAAGCCAGCCGAGGATCACCGAGACCTTCTGGGAGCGTCAGTTGTCGTGCCCCTTGCGGGGCGTACTGTTCCGGTTATTGCTGATGCAGCGGCTCGTGGGGGACTTTTCACAGGTGCCCTTAAAGTCACACCTGCGCACGATCACACCGATGCTGCCATTGCGGAACGACATCATCTTCCCGTCAAAAATGTGATTGGAGAGGATGGAAGGCTGACCGAACAGGTGCCTGCTCCGTATCGCGGTCTCACAGTTGAGCAGGCGCGACAGAAAGTCGTTGCCGATCTTCGCTCGCAAGGGTTTCTCGATAAGGAGGCCCCTATTGATCACAGCGTTCCCCTTTGCGATCGCTGCGGGACGGTCATTCAGCCGCTCGTCAGCAAGCAATGGTTTGTGAGCATGGCGCCGCTTGCGAAACCGGCTCTCGAAGTGGTGGAGAGAGCGTTAATCGCGTTTCATCCGCCGCGGTGGAAGAACGCGTCTGTGGACTGGCTTCACCGCGTGAGAGACTGGTGCATCTCACGGCAGTTATGGTGGGGACACCGGATGCCTGTGTGGTACTGCAGCGACGATGGTGAAGTTGCCGCGAGTGATGATGAGTTTGTTTTTTCTCTTTCGGAACCAAAAAAGTGTCGAAAGTGCGAGAGGACAAAGTTTCTTCAAGATCCCGATGTCCTCGACACGTGGTTTTCCTCGGCCCTCTGGCCGTTCGCCGTCTTCGGATGGCCGGAAGCCACCGCAGACCTTCGTCGGTTCTACCCCACCTCGGTCCTGGTGACGGACAAGGGCATTCTGAACCTCTGGGTGGCGCGGATGATCTTCTCCGGACTCGAGTTCATGAATCCCGCGAAATTCCTCCCCGCGCGGGTCTTTGGGTCTCGCTCGCCAACGAAACAGATTCCCTTCCACACGGTCATCGTCCACCCTACCGTTCTGAACCTTAAAGGGCAGCGGATGAGTAAATCCCTCGGGACCGGCGTGGATCCCATGGAGCTCATCCGGGAGTTCGGTGCCGACGCCACGCGTTTCGGGCTTCTTCTCCAGTCGCAAGACGACCAGCAGGCGCTCCGCTTTGACCCGAACGCCGTCCGCACGGGGCGGAACTTCGTGAACAAACTCTGGAATATCACCCGATTCGCCCAGACGGCGCAGCGGAAGCGAGCGGTGGGAGGTCACGGACCGCGGTTGTTCGACCTCTGGATTCTCCGGCGGCGTCAGGAAACGATCCGGGCCGTGACCGACGCCCTCGAGACATTCCGCTTCGGCGACGCCTTGCGTCTCCTCCACGATTTTCTCTGGGATGATCTCGCGGACTGGTACGTCGAAGTGTCAAAAGTGCCGGGGATGACGACGCCCCGCGTTCTCCACGATGTCCTCCGCGACGCGCTGAAGCTTCTTCACCCTTTCCTTCCGTTCGTGACCGAGGAGCGCTGGAAAACGTTCGGTGATGAGGGAATGCTCATCGCGGCCACATGGCCGTCGGCGGCACGGCGGGGAACGTCGTCGCGGGCGTCAGCCGCTGCCGCGACACAGGTCCGGCGTTTCCAGCAGATCGTTCGTGGTTTCCGCTCCGCCCGCACCCTGCTCGGTCTCCCGGCGTCCCGCGCACCGCGGATCCGGATCCGCGGTGCGGGTGTCCCTCTCGAACTCTTCCCCGCGATCGAGTTTCTCGCCCACTGCCGGATTGACGGTGGAAATGGGGACTGGGTGCACGCGCTCGCCAGCGGTTCCTGTACGCTCGAGGTTCTCCGAGAGGATCTTGCCGGGGTGGACGTGGCTGCGCGTCGTTCCGCGGTGGAACAGCGCGCCGCAGCGCTTCGTCAGCAGGTGCAAGAGCTCGAGCGGCGGGTGAACGCCATGCGCGGTCGTGCACCGATTCCGGCGATTGCGGAGACCGAAGCCCTGCTCGTCTCCCGCCGCGCAGAGCTGGCAGAGCACGAACAGTCCCTGACGACGCTCCACTCGCTCGCCGGTCGGCCGCCGTCGTCCCGCAACCGCTAGTTGCACTCCCGGGGAGCACCATTGCTGGTGCTCCTTGGTCCTGTGATACACTGTGGACAGCGGTAACGCGTCTCCTCTGTATGGCGGATCGGCGATCCTTCTTCGAGCGCTTGACGGGGACCTCCCGGGTCGCCGAGGAGGTGGCCGAGACGCCTCCCGCGGAGATCCCTGTTCACGAAGGGGAACAGCCGGCGTCTGTGCCGATTCCGACCGAAGAGCAAGAAGGCCAGTTGACGGTGGACGTCTACCAAACCCCCGAGTCTATTGTCGTCAAATCCACCATCGCCGGGGTGAGGCCGGAGGATCTCGACGTGTCGATCACGAGCGATATGGTGACCATCCGCGGCACGCGCCGGCACGACGAAGAGGTGCGGGAAGAAGACTACTTCTACCGCGAGTGCTACTGGGGGAGCTTCTCACGCTCCATCATCCTGCCAGTGGATATCATGGCGGAGAAGGCAGACGCGAGCTTGAAGGACGGCATTCTCACGATTCGCATCCCCAAGGCCGAGGCGCTGGTGACCAAACGGGTGAAGGTGCGTGGCTTTTAGGTTTCGCTCGCGGTCATTCTGAAGAGACTTTCGTACGGCGCATCTCATCGCGGTGCTGCGGTCTTGTCACGTCGCCCTCCTCCAGAAACTCGCTACTCTATACGGAGGTGACGGCAGTGGTACTGTCCCTTTTCTTCGGTGCGCTGGCGCTCACCGCCTACGCGGCATGGCGCGGTGCTCCCTGGCTGCCGACGCCGCGCCGTGCCGTGGGCGCGGGCTTAGCCGCGGCCTCCGTTCAGCCGGGTGATGTCGTCGTGGATATCGGTGCCGGTGACGGTCGGGTTCTCGTTGCCGCGGCTCGGCGTGGCGCGACGGCGGTGGGCTACGAACTGTCGCCGTTTCTCTGGGTCTTTGCGTGGTTCCGCACCCGGCGGAACCGAGCGCGCGTCACCGTCAGGCTCGCCGACGGCTTCCGCGCGGACCTCTCTGCTGCCACGGTGATTTTTGCGTTTCTCCGACCTGCGACGATGCCCCTGCTCGCCGCCGCGCTTGCCCACCGGCGGACGCAGCATCCGGTTCGCGTGCTCTCCTATGCCTTCCCGCTGCCCGGGACGCCCGCCGCGGAGGTCTTGCGTCTTCCCGGGTGTGCGCCACTCTACCGGTATACCGTTTCTTCCCATGGCTGAACGCTCCTATGTCGTCCAGGGTGGTGTTCCGCTCCACGGCACCGTGCGGGTCAGCGGGGGGAAGAACGCAGCGACGAAACTCATTGTGGCGAGTCTCCTCTCGTCGGAGTCGGTCCACTTGTCGAATATTCCCCGCATCGGGGACGTGGACATTACGCTCAAGATGGTGGAGAGTCTCGGTACTTCCGTGACCTGGTCCGGCGAGCATAGCGTCCATCTCCTCACGAAGCAGGTGGAGAACGCGCACGTCTCGGAGACCTTCTCCGGACGCAATCGGGTTCCGATTCTCCTCGTGGGGCCTCTCCTTGCGCGTTTAGGGCACGCGGAAGTCCCCCTCCTCGGCGGAGACGATGTCGGAAAGCGCCCAGTTGATTTCCACATCGCGGGGTACCGCGCGCTCGGCGCCGAGGTGGTGGAGAAAGGGAATATCCTCGTCTTTACCCTTACGCAGAAGAAATTGCGCGGCACGGTCATCACCCTCCCGTTCCCGAGCGTCATGGCCACGGAAAGTCTTCTCCTTGGGAGCGTCTTCGCAGAAGGGACGACGGTGTTGAAGAATGCGGCAGTGGAACCGGAAATTCTCGATCTCATAGACTTGCTCCAGAAGATGGGCGCGATTATCTCCCACGAGACGGATCGCACGTACATCATCGAGGGCGTTTCCCCCATCATCAAGGGGTTTTCCTCTTGGCTCCAGGGTGCGGAACACGCGGTGATTCCCGATCGGAACGAAGCGGTTTCCTTTGCCGCCGCGGCGATCGCGACCAAGGGGAGTATCTTCATCGAGGGAGCGCAGCAGGCGGACCTCCGGACGTTCCTCAACGCGCTCCGGAAGATCGGTGCCGGGTTCGAAGTGCGGGAGAACGGCATCCGCTTCTCCCACACCAACCCGCTCAAGTCCCTTGCTTTCGAGACCGGCGTCCACCCGGGCTTCATGACCGATTGGCAGCCGCCGTTCACGATTCTCCTGACCCAGGCGGAAGGCACGTCCGTCGTTCACGACACCGTGCACGAGCGTCGGCTCGACTATGCCGAGACCCTCCAGCAGATGGGAGCGAACATGGACCTCTTCCCCCGGTGTCTCGGGGGGCGGGAGTGCCGCTTCCGGGATCGGGACTTTCCGCACAGTGCGGTCGTGCGCGGCCCCACGCCGCTCACCGCGCACGATATGGAGGTTCCGGATCTCCGAGCTGGGTTCAGTTATCTCATCGCAGCACTCATCGCCGAGGGAACCTCGCGCGTTCGCGGGGTCGAGAAGATCGAGCGGGGGTACGAGAATCTCGTGGAGAAATTACGCGGTCTCGGAGCCGACATTATCGTCGAAGAGGGATAACTTTTTGGGTGTCATCCTGATCCCGCCGCAGGCGGGAGAAGGATCTCGTGGGTTGACCCGCGGCTCCCCGCGCGGTATACCGGTCCTGCGGACTGAATTTGGTCAGTTCGTTCGAAAACTCACAGGAATCCATACGGCCATCATGAAAGGGGGAATCGTATGAGCCCACGCGAGGTTCGTTTCTTTTGGTCTGGGTCTGCGTTCTGGTTTCACCTCTTCCTTGGCTTCGCGAGCGCTGCCTTCGCACAGAGCGCTGGGGACAAGCCGCAGAACCCCCTCAACCGCCCGCAGCGGAATAACAACCCGCTGAACATCAAGTACGGCGGTGCAACCAAGCATTGGGTGGAGCAGGGACTCGCCACGATTGATCCGGTGTCGGCGACGGACGGGGGAAAGTTCCTGAAGTTTCGGGACGTGGACACGGGGTTCCGTGCCGCTCGTGACCTCCTTCGTTCGGGCGCGTATCGGGATCTTGATCTGGAAGCAGCATTACGGAAGTGGAGTGGCCGTGGCTACGGGGCCGACATTATTCCCGACCTCAAAGGAACACGGATCGGACGACTCACCGATCCTGAGCTCGACCGACTCACTGATGCCATGGCCCACCGCGAAGGATTCTACGCCGGGGGCTATAAGCCGCCGCGTGGGATCTCGCCTGACCAGCGGGAACTTATCGAAGATGTCTCGCAGAAAGTCTCCGAGACGTTCGGGGGTAAACCAGGAGTTGCCCGTCAGGGTGAAAGAACCGAGCAACCCCGCCGTGCCCCGCGCATTGACGTCGGGAGCAGGGTACCCCCTGCACTGCAGCCAACGCTACCGCGAGATTCTCCGGCAGATCCCTTTGTAGGATTTTCCGCCAGCGATTCCGACCAGCCTGTGCTCGGGGAAACCGAGACCTTCGGCCCGTTCCAGTTCACACTCCCGAAAGAATGGAAAATTGATCGGCGGGATTCTGATGGGGTCATCATCACAGAACGCGGCGCTGATCCGTCCATCTACATGACGCTCATCCGACATCCGGGGATGGGACCGACGGTGGACTACACCGCGGATGCGATCGTCCGCTCGATGAAGGCCGGACTTGTCCGGAGTCCGCTCGCGAACGGTGGGCGGAAGGGTATCATTACCTACCGCCCCGGCGTGCAGATTGGGAAGACTACTATCGGCGAGGAGCGGTTGCCAGCCACCTGGGCTAGAGAAGGCGGTCACTTCGGTATTATTGCCTTCGACTACGACAAGAGTGTGTACTTCTCTGGGATCGCTGGCGGAGAGAGGGCCACGAGGGCCGCAGCAGTCGTCCTTCGTAGTTTGAAAGTTCGAGGGAGTAAGTAGCTCATTTTTTGGATGTTCTCCGAGGGGTTTCCGCGTGAAACCCCTCTCTTCTTTTGGTGCAGGTATCGTCCGTTGTTCCTTGACAAAAGCGGGGTTTGAGCTATCCTTCTGGCAGAGTTTCGCTGCTCTTTACGAACCTTCTTCTTTCCACACGAGGGGCACAATGCGTATGCGCGAGAGTATTCTGACTGTGATGCTTTTCGGTTTCCTCGCTCTGACGTCGGGCAATCTTGGTTCGGCGGGGGAGATCTACTACAAGCCGCCCACAAAAGAAGTCCGTCTGCCGGACGGGCGGACCGTAGCTGTCCCCGAGCTTCGAACGGCGAGTGATCATGGGCTCGGCATCAGCGGCCAGATCCAGGAATCCGGCGTCTGGATCACGGACGTTGAAGAGAGAAGCCCGGCAGCAGGGGTTGGTCTCGAGATGTCCGACTTCATCGTTTCCGTCAACAAGCGGCGGATCCGAACTGTTCAGAACTGGAATCAGGAAATGCGCAAGTCGGGACCTCTTCTCCTCACGATCAAAAGCCACCGCACCGGAACCACAGCTTCCCATACGGTGACGCTCAAGAATCCGACCTCGCGAAGGAAAGACAAACCCTGACCTTTCTGGCAGTCTCTGTTCACCATCGCCGCTGGCATCCGCCAGTGGCGATCTTTTTTTGCGCGACGTCCCATTGACACACCGTTAGTTTTTTGCTACAGCTGAAATTGCGGAACGTCCTCTTCACAACCTTTTTCAAGAGAAAGGGACCATCATGTCCAGCTCGTGCGTACGTGTCTGGGGCATCACGACGATTGCCCTTCTCTGTGTAATTTCTCCTCCCGTGCGGGCACAAGGTCGGATCGTTTTCGATGGCCCACCGCCGAAGGAGGATCCGGGGGGTCCCCGACCGTGGTGGGAGTGGCTACCAACGGATGAAGAATTCAAAGAACTCTGTGCGTCCGGAAAGCGTCTGTCTGACGCCGTCTTCGTCCTCGGGACCCCCCGCGCAAGAGCCGGAACGGCTTTTCTCATCTCCCGGAAGCACCGACTTCTCGCGACTGCCGCCCACACAGCGGATCCCGAGCGGATGCGGCAAGGACTCTGGGCGGTGGGAGGAGCGGGCGTCCACAAAGTGAAGCACGTCTGGCTGCACCCCGATATTCGCCGACAGGAGGCGGAAGAGGGAACACTGCTCGGCATCATCGACGGCTCGAGTGCCGATGTCGCGATTCTCCAGCTTGAGGAAAGCGGTCCGGAACTTCCGGAAGCATTCCGTCTGGCCTGTCCCGGTCAGCAGAGGGAGGTTCAACGACGATCTGTCGCAACGCTGGGTTTTCCCGTGCATCGTATGCCGGGATGGCCGCGGCAGAATGCTCTTCCTCTGCCCGCCATTCAGTCGGGAGTGATTGTGCACACCTACGCGCGGTTCAGAACAGTTGAACGCGCGCAATACACGGGAGCGGAATGGATGGGAGCCAGTGGAGCACCCGTGTTCCTAAGAGACGGAACGGTCATCGGGGTCTGCACATGGGCTGGCGTACAGCTCTGTAAGGGCAGCCGGGACGGTTGCGTCATGCTCTCTGATACGTGCCTTACCGACGAGCTCTGGAAACTCCTGGCGGTGGCCGACGGCCTCGGCGACTGTCTCACCCCAGAGCGTGACGGCATCCGCCTTTCCGAAGATCCGGCGCGAGATTGCAGGCAGCAGCGCGCAGCAGAGATTCCCGCGGACGACGTGAACCAGTACCACTGGGCGCGACGGCTCCGCAAAGACGGCACGTTGGGTGAAGCACGGAAGCTTCTTGACCGACTCATCGAGAAGTACCCGCGATGGGCCGACCTCTATACAGAACGCGCCGCGGTGATTGGGCAGCCGTTTCTGGAGAACGCGAAGCTCTCAAAAGCGGAGCAGCTCCGCATTGTGCGGGCTGCCCATGCTGATTCCGTCATGGCCATGCAGCTCGATCCCGCGTGTCCTCGCCGTCACATAGACGTTGGGTATAAGCTCTGCTGGATGGGGTACGCCACGGGTGACCGAACCTGCGCGTACATGGTACTGCACTGGGTGCGGAATAACTGGCTCCGGGGGGATCCGCCCGAGAAGATCAAGGCAAAATTCTTCGCGCTGGAAGCTTGAGCATCGAAAGACCTCGGCCAGTTGGCCGCAGCGCTCACCTCGATCGAAAGCGCCATTACCCTCGACCCGCATGAGGCGGACTTCTACCGGACGCGAGCCATCATTCATCAGGAAGCTGGTCGCCGCAGCCTCGCGCAGAAAGACTGGCAAGAGTACCAGCGCCTCAAACTCGACTGACATTGCTGTTTCTCGCCAACGCAACACCACCGACACGACGTCGGTGGTCTTTTTTGAACGTATCTTGACGCATTCCGCGCAGCGCGTATGCTGGGAGTGGAAGGGACAGGTTCATTCCACAAGCTGCGGCGGGCGAAGAAGGAGTATCGCGTCTCACGCGTGTGAGGCGGATGCACTCCAAGATGGTCAGACGGAGGAAATCTCATGACCAAAACGACGCTCGCTCACGAGCTCCTGAACCAACTGTTCTCCCTGCTCCTGTCCATCGGTTTTCTCCTCTTTGCACTGCACCTGATGGCGAAGGTCACGGGAATGGGCGAGAAATCGGTGAAACGACTGGTGGGTACTCTTCTCGAAGCTCTGACCAGTGTGATTGTCTTCCCGTTCAAACTCCTGGTCTGGCTTCTGAAGAAATTCTTGTAATTTATGGTTTGTTGGCAAGGGTTCATGGCTTTTTCTCCCCTCTACCAACACCCCTGATCACGTGATCAGGGGCTTTTTCTTCTCGACGGAATCAGCGTATGGTGATCGCACGATGCGCGCTGGGTCCTATGCAGCATGGACTGTCCGGGAAGCGGATCTCCCTCGGGATGGCGCACTCGAGGAGAAACTTCGCTTCCTCCTTCGCTACGCCGTGCTGGCGCCGTCAGCGCACAACACGCAGCCATGGGTGTTCCGTGTGGAGGGAAATCACCTCACCATCTTCCCCGAGTTCTCTCGGGCGCTTTCCGTGTCGGATCCCACGCACCGCGAGCTCTACGTGAGCCTCGGGTGCGCGCTGGCGAACCTGCGCATCGCGGCGGAGCATTTTGGTTTTCGGGTTGCCGAGGAAGATTTTTCCGGCGGCAGCGGCCTGCCCGTTGCGCGGTTCTCATTCGTTTCCGGCGGGACGGAACCGCCGGGGAACGACGCGCTCTTTGCCGCAATCACGCGGCGCCATACGAATCGCGCTCCCTACGAGCAGCGTCCGGTTCCTGTTGACACCCTCCAGCGGCTCCGCGGTCAGGTGAGCGATCCGGAGGTGCGTCTCGATCTGGTCACGCAGAAAGAACAGATTCTTCAACTCGCAGAGTTGACGGCGCAGGCGACGCTCGAAACCCTCGGCCGCGCGGACTTCCGCGCCGAACTCTCCCGATGGGTGCGGAATAATTTCACCAAGCAGCCCGACGGTATGCCCGGCTTTGCGGTTGGTGTTTCTGACGCACCATCGCTTCTCGCCCGCGTCATGGTGCGCCTACCGCCGATGGCGAAAGCAGAAGCCAAAAAAGCACAACTGCGCATCGTTGGCAGTCCACTCGTTGCCATATTCAGTGCGAAGGAGGACGCTCCGCGCGGATGGGTGAAAGTGGGTGTCGCTCTTGAGCGCGTCTGGCTTGCCGCGGTGGCGCATGGGCTGCGCGCCGCGCCGTACGCCGGGCCGTTTGAGGCCGGGGTGCTCCACGAACAGGTCGAGCGGCTTCTTGGCATCACCGGCTTGCGCGCGCAAACGCTCCTGCGGATCGGCTATGGGCCGGACGATCCGCATCCGACGCCGCGGCGTTCAGCGGAGGATGTGCTTCGCGCATGAAGTATTCTTCTGACCTTGTATCGCGGTTGCGGCCGTCCGCCGAAGCGCCGCGGGAACCCAAACCGCAGTTCTTCAACCTCTCCCGCGACGACGACCAAACCCGGCTTTCCCAGCTGCTGGACGAGAATCCGCATCTGATGGTTATTGACCGGTACGAGCAGCAGTTGAAGGAGCTCTTCATCCTCCAGTACCCCTCTCTCTATCAGGACAAGGTGCGTCTCGAAACGGAGTTCGCGCCGTACCGGGAAGCGCACGATGGCGGCAAAGAGCCGTGGCGGGCGGGGCTGTGGACGTATCTTCCCTGGCGCGATACGCTCCTCCATCTCCTGCCGGACGAGGAGTTCCAGCATGTCCGCACCGCGCGGAACCGCAATCTCATTCCTCCCGACGAGCAGGAAAAGTACTACCACAGCACCGTCGGCATCGCGGGGCTGTCCGTGGGGAACAGCGTCGCGCTTGCGCTTGTGCTCATGGGAGGCGCCAAACGGCTCCGACTGGCCGATCACGATACGCTCGAGCTCACCAACCTGAACCGCATTCGCGGGAGCATTGCGGACCTCACCAAGCCGAAGGTCTCCATGACCGCGCAGCAGATCTATGAACTTGATCCCTATGCTAACCTCACGCTCTTCACGGATGGCCTGACCGCAGAGAATATCGAGCGATTCTTTGACGGTCCCCCACAACTGAACGTGGTGATTGACGAGATTGATAACCTTGGTATGAAGCTGCGGATCCGGGAAGAAGCCAAAAAGCGCCGCATCCCCGTCGTGATGGCCACGGACAACGGCGACAGCGGACTCATTGACATTGAGCGGTACGACCTCGATCCAAGCACAAAACCGTTCCACGGGCGGTTGCCCGAGGAGATCGCGGCACGCATTCGGGCCGGGGAAAAGCTTCCCCTGCCCGTGGTCGGACAAACGATCGGCGAACATCTCGTCGGCTGGGAGATTGTCGAGCCTCGCATGCAGGCATCGCTTCTTGAAATCGGGAAGACGATCCCCACATGGCCGCAGCTCGGCGGCGCGGCCCTACTCAATGGCGTCGCCGTTGCCGTCGCCGTCCGCAAGATCCTCACCGGCCAGCCGGTCACTGACCAGCGAGCCATTCTCTCGCTTGCCTCTGTACTCATCCCCAACTACGACAGTCCAGAGCGCGTCGAAGCACGTCGAAAGCAGACCGAGGCATTCATCACGCAGTTCCACGGAGCACTCCGGCGAGTCCGCGGGCAATAAACAACCTTCGTTCGCTGGGGGCGTTACCCAACAAGCCGCCTCCGCACCTCCGCCACCGTCTCCGGGCTCAACGCGGAGTGATGGCGGCAACAAGCGCGGGGTCAGCGGTCGTAGATCTCCCGACAATGGCCGATTCTGACAATCAGGAGCGTATCGGTTTCCGGATCGGTCCGGTAGATGACCCGATAGGCTCCGACGCGGTGACGTCGGTATCCTCGGAAGATTCCTCTCAGCATCGGATCGCTTCGGTAGGCCGCCGGGAGCCGCCGGAGGTGCGCACGAACGTTCTGCTCGATCTTCGGATTGGACCGTGCCAGCCGGTCGAGATCGTCCTGCGCTTTGGCCGAGAGGACGATCTCCATGGACTCACCGGCCGCGGGAACGCTCGTAGTGTGGGAGGCTCAGGGTCCGCCCGGCCCGGAGGTCGCTCTCGGCCTGCTGGATGTCATTCAGGAGCGCTCGGGCTTTCGGGTCACGAAGGACATTCTCGGCGAGAAGTTCCAAAGCGCGCTCCACGAGGGTGCGCTTCGGCAGCCCGCTGGACGCCTCCATCTTGCGGAGGAGGCGGTGATGCGAGACGTGGATCGGGGTCCGAAGCTGCGTGGTCATGCGAGTATCGTACGGTTTCCGGGCATCCTGATCAACCGACCCGCAGCGGCGCCAGCCGCTTCCGCACCTCCTCCACCGTCTCCGGGCTCACCGCAAAGTGGATGCGGATGGTGCCGCTCGGTTTTGTGGGATCCTGAAAAAAGGCTTGGCCCGGCGCGACGGCGACGCCGGCGTCGAGGAGTTCTGTCGTCGCCGCGATATCGCTCTCTCGATTGTGCTTCACGAGCATGTAGAACGTGCCCTGGGGGAGGACGGGCTCCATGCCGACGGAGTGAAAGACATCCGCGAGCTGGGTGCGGCTCTCGCGATAGCGCGCGACGTTTTCCGTGACGAAGCGGTCGAGCTCCGCGCGGTGTGTGCGGAGGGCACGGGTGAGGACAAGCTGGGGGAGGGACGGCGCGCCGACGTAGAGCGCGTCGTGAATCTGGTGCGTCATCGCGGCGATGCGTTCCGGTGCAGAGATCGTGTACCCCGCCCGCCATCCGGCGATCGCGAGCGTTTTCGAGAAGCTTCGGAGCACGACGAGCCCGCGCCAGTCGTCCGTGAGAGTAAGCGGACTGATGAATGATCCTTCCCAGACGTAATCCTTGTACGTTTCATCCACGATGAGAAGAACATCTTTGCCACGAGCGATGTCAATCGCGGATTCGAGGAGCGCACGCGGCCACACGGCGCCGGAGGGGTTCGCGGGATTGCAGATGATGGCAGCACGGACGTTCTGGAGATGGTGCCGCAGGTTGTCCTCTTCCGGAGAGAATTCTTTGGTACACTCCAGAAAGACTGGCTCGCAGCGCGCGGCGCGAATCGCCCACAGGTGGGCGGGGTAGAACGGTTCGGGAAGGAGCACGCGGTCGCCCGCGTTGCAGTGCGCGAGCAGCGCGGCCATGAGGCCGCCGGTGTTCCCCGAGCTTCCGAGAATGTTCGCCGGTGCGGCCGAGACGCCTTCCCTGCGGAGAAGGTCCGCGAGCGCTTCGAGGTATTCCGGCACGCCCCGGGGAGACGCGTACACGTGCGCGTGCGGCTGGCGGCTGACTTCCGCAAGAAGCTCGAGGAGCACAGGCGGTGGTTCGGCATGGAGCACTCCTTGCGCGAGATCAATCGCGCCGCGGCGCACCGCCTCATCCGCCATGCTGCGGCCGGTGGGGATCGTGAGGACTTCCTTCGTCCGCAGGCGCCGCTCCACGCGATCATCGTACCGCATTCCTGAACACTTCGCGTGTTCGGGCGTACTTGCCCTCTCCCGCTCACCCGGTGGACAATGAGGGAAACTAAAGATGCCCGAGAAAGCTCTCCCGTTCCCGCTGCCCGTGGTGCCGCCGCGGTTCCCCCGTTAGAAGCTCGGCTTCTAACGGGGGTCACGTCCCTTACCGCCGCCGCGCAGAATCGGAAGCTCGCGAGCAGTTCTCTGCATGGCTTTTTCTGCTGGAAGGAGTGCGCCGGCAGAGGCCGTCCCAAAACGTCCACCGAGGATGGGCGACCGTTCGGAGCTGTGAGCGCTTGGTACGGGCGCGGGCATTGCGCGGCGGGCACTCACGAGGTAGAGTGCACGTACCATGGCGGATGGCAGGGCGAAGACCGTACGACTCGACCCACGCAAGGTCGCGCAACTGACGGCTAATCTGGAACGGTATGTCCGGTCGTACCTCGAGACCGTTCTCCCGTACGGGACCGACGAGGCGAAGCGGATGTTAGAGCTTCTCGAGGTGCAGCGCATCATCCGCGAGGGAGAGGCCGAGCACCGCGCGGGACGAACAAAACGGCTTCGGTCGCTCCGGCCCTGGCGGGGCAAGAAGGCGGCGTAGCGCAGATGGCTGCGGCGCCGCGTCCGATCCGTGAGGTTCGCTTCACGAGCCACTTTGCGCGTGCGTCTGCACGCCTGCCTTTGGACCTCCGGCGCAGTGCGGAAGAGCGACTCGGCTGGTTTAAGCGGAATGCCTTTGATCCGCGCTTGCGAACCCACAAGCTCCACGGGTCGCTCGAAGGGTACTGGTCATTCTCGCTCACGCGTCGGCACCGCGTCCTGTTTCGCTTTCTCCGGTCGGATGCCGCCCTGTTGTTCGACGTCGGCGATCACCGGGTCTACCGCTAGGCGGTGAGCATGTGAAGCGTCTCCCAGGCACCGCCGCCACCGTCTCTGGTCATGCCAGAACGCGCAGGGCGTTTGTCCTCCGTTCCCGCTGCCTGTGGTGCCGCCGCGGTTTACTCCTCTGACCGCTGCCGCGCAGAACCGGAAGCTCGCGCAACGATAGTCTCAACCGACCAGCCGCCGCCGTGCCTCCGCCACGATCGCCAGGAAGCGGCGAAGCGGGGGAGTTTCCGTTAGAGACCGAAGTATTTTTTTCCGAGCGCGGACACTTCGCGCTCGAAGAACGCGGTGATCGTGCGCCACGCAACGGGTTCCACGAGACGTACCGGTGGATCCTTCTCCGCGTCGTCGAAGAAGACGTGGCTCCGCAGGAGATGGGCGATATCCGGCGTGCGGTCGGGGTACTGCCTCCGCACCCGCTCGAGCAGCGTGCCGAGCGCGTGTCCGCGCCGGCAGTACGTGTAGAGGTCCACGAAATCGCGGCGCCGGCCGCGTTGGGCAACGGCGATCATCTTCATGACGGCGATGTCATCAGGCCCAAGGATGCGGAGGTACCCCGCACGCTCCACGTGCGCAGGCCGGAACCAGGGGTAGGCGATGAAGGAGATTTTCACGCCGCCGAGCCTCCCGTACAGTGTGCCTTTTCGTTGCAGCGTCGCTTGCCACGGCGCGACGGACGGAAGACGCTCCGCGAGGAGCTGTCCACGGAAGCTCCGTTGTTCCGTGAAGAAGTCGAGATCCTCGGATGACCGGTGGGCGTAGTGGAGAGCGAGCGCGGTCCCTCCGGCAAGGTACCAGGTGCGTATCCAGGAGGCTTCCGCCAGCTGCTCCAGGAGGCGAAGAGTCGGCAGCGGGATAGTCGCGAGTTGGTACCGCTCTAGCTTTTGCGGGAGAGAACGCGGTGCCACAAGTTTCGGGTCATGGGGTCAACGGCGCGGGACGTCCGCACGACCTCTCGGAACTTTCGGAGCCCGTACTGCCGGATCGCCCAGCGAATCTCCGCGGCGGTCCCGAAGTCCGCAATGCGTTCGATGATGTACGTGGCGTGCGTGCGCGCGTTCAGCTTCCGAGGGTCCGTGTCCCAAAAAAGCGCGCGCCGGAACTTCATGAGAGAATTATACCACGCCGCTTCGGAAGCGTGAAGTGCGCGTGGTGCGAGGTTCACCCCGCTCACGGCGGCCGCGCAGAACCGGAAGCTCGCGAGCGAACTCTATCAGCAGTTTTTTTCGTGGCCCATCGAGCGGTCGCGGAAGATTCTCGAGACGATCCCGCCGGAGGTGTGGGAACGTGAAGGTCAAAAACGCGCCCTGCAAGTCTTTCATGCCGCCGCCGAGCGCGTATCCGCGTAGCAAGGTTGTTTACCCGAAGCGTAACATTAAGAAATATGGCAAGGAGATTTCTTGGCAAAACGGGATGTAAGAGAGCACACTTTACTCCATGCGCGCGCTTTCCCCTTTTTCCGAAAGACTGGGCGGCCCAGTTCAGAGTTCCGAACGCATAAAGAGCAAAGGGTCGGTCCGTCTATTTCGTTTTACATACCGCTCCGGCGATCATTCTGTTGTGGGGTTTCTTGCGGAGCCGAAGGGGACAGGGCGTCTTCCGTGCATCGTCTGGAACCGCGGCGGATCAATGGACTTCGGCAAGATTACGCCGAAGACATTGAGAATGTTCGAGCGTATTGCGCAATGGGGCTACCTCGTCATCGCATCGCAGTATTCTGGTTGTGGAGGCAGCGAGGGGAAGGATGAGTTTGGAGGCCAAGATCTGCTTGATGTTTTGAATCTGCGCCGTGTGCTCAAGCGACATCCGCGTGCGGATGTGAGGAGAATCGGGATGATCGGTTGGAGCCGCGGGGGTCTCATGACCTATCTCGCGCTGGCGAAGGTTCGCTGGATCCGGGCGGCGGTGTCTGTTGCGGGTGTCGCTGACGTTGCGGCGCTCGAGTCGGATCGTCCCGAAATGGCTCGCCGGCTGCGTCGCATGTTCCGTCACACGCCGCGCTCCGTCGCGCAGCGGTCAGCAATACGGCAGGTTCGAAGTTTTTCGAGAACGGCGCCCCTTCTTCTTATTCACGGCACCGCGGATTGGCGTGTGAGCCCTCTGCAATCCATGCGGCTCGGGGAACAGTTGTATCGTCATCGCATTCCGTTTCGTTTAGTGGTTCTAGAGGGAGCAGACCACGGTTTATCCGGATTTCGAAAGGAGGAGAATCGCCTTACCAAAGAATGGCTGGATCGGTATGTGAAGGGTCAGAGAACTTTGCCGAATCTGCGGCCGCACGGACCATAACAGAAAAAGGGTTCCGACGGAATCGGAACCCCGAAGAGCGCTTGTACGCGTCAGAGCCTATCTGCTGCCCCCACCGCAGCCTCGCTGGCCGCAACCTGTTCCGCCGCCGGAGTTACACGTGAACCCCTGTGCCGACATTTCCCGTCGGTGGCGGCGCATCTGTGTGCAGTCTTCTCCGAACTCTTGTCGGTAAAGCCGGTTCGTGATGTCGAACGCCTCATCCCGTTCGGCGGCGTCCCCGTTCAGGCCGAAGTACGGGTAATGGTGGAGGAAAGATCCGAGGACGTACTCACAGTCGCGGGCATACGCTTCCGTGTCGAGGATGTGTTGATGCCAGAACGCGTCAATGGGTCCGTTCGGCACGTGCTGGCAGGCATCAGGATACTTAATGATGACGTGGAGGAAGCGGCGATACCATTCCTCCGCTTCATCTGCCTGCTCCTGCGACCAATTCTTTCCTTCGGGCTCCGGGAGCATGAGCTTCCGCTTGACGAGGCTGAAATCCAGGCCCGCGAGTCGCTGCAGTTTCTCTTCTTCCGCTGTCGGAGCATCAATCACCGCAGAGAACATAATTAAGAGCCTCCTTTGAAAAAAGACCAGAACAGATACTACCCAGGGCTAAACTACAGGCGATCAAAGCCCGTGTCAAGGGGGGCACTTCACTGGGCGGAGAATATGTGAGACGATATCGAGCAAGCAGGCTCTATGTCCGAACAGCCGTTGCCGTTCCCGCTGCCCGTGGTGCCGCCCTGGTTTACTCCCCAAACTGCGGCCGCGCAAAACCGGAAGCTCGCGCGCGTTGACGGGATCGCGCAGCCGCAGTATCTTCGGTGATGATGAAACCGGAGGCAATGCGCCGGAACACCCTCGAGGGAGGACAGGTTACCCTGGTCGTCTTTCGCCGAAAGAAGGATCGGTGGTTTACGGGGGTCGCGCTCGAACTCGATATTGTGGAGGAGATGGAGGATCCTCTCGCGCTCCTCCAGAGCCTCACGGAAGCCGTCTGGCTTCATGTGCGGGGAGTGGTGGTGGATCGGCTCTCTCACGGCCTCTTGAATCGCTGGGCTCCCGCTTCCTACTGGCGCGTGCACGAGGCGCTCCGCGCTGGGCGTGTTCCGCGCTCACTCCGTCCGGTGTATTTTGTCTTTACGATCGCGCTTCCCGCCCTCGTTGCCGCAAAGCAGCCTGCGCATGTCACCCCGCGCGCTCCAGAATTGGCGACCGCGCGAGGTTGAGCAATTTCTGCGGGCGCAGGGATTTCTTTTCCGGCGGCAGGAGGGAAGCCACCGGCGCTTCATCCATCCCCAGTCGGGAAAGCAGGTGACCGTTCCGTTTCATCCCGGCACGCTGAAACCGGGGACACTCCGGAGTATCATTCGGCAGTCGGGAATTCCGCCGAGCATCTGGCGGGGGGTCTAGCTACGCTCCTGATTTTCGCGGGAGGAAGTCTCCGCGATGCTGCGCGAGGTTCTGTGTCGCGTCCCTCCTACAGGCTGCGGTGTGTGCGCGGTTGCTCCTCGTATCCGTCTATGCCACGATGCAACCGATACACTCCCATGCCGGACAGGGCCCTTTCGTTCCCGCTGCCCGTTGTTCCGCCGAAGTTCACGCCGCTCACCGCTGCCGCGCAGAATCGGAAGCTTGCGCAGAAACTGTACGCCGACTTCTTCGCGTGGCCCATTGAGCGGTCGCGGAAAATTCTTGAGACGACGCCCCCAGAGGTCTGGGAATGGGAGGGCGAGAAACGCGCCCTCCAGGTGTTTCATGCGGTCGCGGAGCGTCTGTCGGCGTTTGAAGATTGAGGGGAAGTCATGTTGGCCGTTTGCACGTTTCAATTGCAAAATTCCTGAGAAACAAAAAAGGTTGCGTCAGCTCCTGCCAACGCAACCCTATCGAAAAAGAATCTAGTAAGGGGTCCGAATTCCGTGAAGTGGTTCTCTATCGAACGTTAGGAACCACAGACTTCGGTAATTCTCCCACGGAAGCGGCCTCATGTTTGTTGAGCCGAAGAGTCGTTCAAGAATCCGCCGTGCGTCCAGATAGTACTCCAGGTGATCTGCGGCTGGATCCGCGAGGGTCGGCCCTTGGAACTTGTGCTTTTGGAAGGTATTGACGATCGGAAACCTATTGATGTGTTCCTTGAAGCGACACATGTTCCGATCCATCACCCGAAGTGGCTCCAACCCCACAATGTAGGAGAGGTTCACTTCATATCCCAAACCGAGGGCACAATCCATGGCCTTACGAGCATCATCCAGGCCGAGCGCCTTCTTGTCCGGCCGTAGCAGGTCGCGACGTTCGAACGTCTCCAGGGAGAAGCAGATGCAGAACGGCTGAACTTCGGACAGCCGCATGAACTGCTCCGGCGTCGTGATTTGGGAGCCAAGATAAAAGATCTCTCCGTCAAAGCGATACTCTCGCAGAATCCGCTTGCATTCAACCAGGAATTGGCAGAGATCATCACTGTTTTTGTAGTTCCCAGTGACCACGGCGATTCGAACCAGACGAGACAAGTCGGCGAAACCATGCTTGCTCATCCAGCTCTCGAGGGAGATCTTCAAATCAGCACCGGTTTCGACCTTCTGCTCATCATGAGGAGTGAGGCGAGACGTATAGCAGAAGCGGCAACCGGCGCACGACGACCGGGAGTTCGGATTGAAGTTCAGCGCGGTCTTTTTCCTGCGGAAGTAGTACAGGTCGCTGGTATCTTCCTCCGGATTGATCGCCCGACCGATCGGCATGCCGTCGAGCGACAGAACGTCGTCTACCAAAGTAAACTCGCTCTCTGGGTTCACTGGCAGAGCGAAGAAGTAGTCAAGCTCTCCCCGCTCCTTGGCGCGGCCAAACAGTTTGCTGTTGGCCAGGCGGAAGTCTATTCGGATTCTGCCGTACTCGCAGTCGAGCTTGATGCCGTGGACATTCAAGGCGATGAACAGGACGTCTTCCAGAGGCGTTTGGTACTGCTCTGAAAGACGAGCGATCCTGTCGATGTCGAGCAAATTATGATCCTCCTTCTGTGCGTGCTAGGCGTGAAATGGCGTGGAGAAAACCGCTTCTCTTCCTGCAGACGATCAGCGTGGTGAGCACCGGCACGGCGACCGTACCGTGCTTTCTCACAATCTCTGCAACCGCCTCAAGGAACTTTGTTCGTTTTTGCTCCTCAACCTTAGCAACCTTCGGGAAGGTGCTGAGGAGCTTGGGGTATGTCTCGGCGTTGTAGTGGTGTACCGTAGGGTACTTCCTCAGGGTGATGGTATAGAACAGAAGGTTTTGGATCACCTCCTGCTCCCGACGATGGAGTTTCGATAATACTTCCTCATTCACCTCGGCCACGCTCGACTCGCGTGGGAAGGCGTCGGGAAGATATTGGTGGTGCGCTCTGTTCACCTCGGCCACAACCTCTGCATCAGAAAGAAAGAAGCTGTTCCAGACGAGCACGAGGCTTCCGGCTTCCTCGAGTAGGTCAAGCACTTTCCGGTACTTGATTCCCTCGTCAATCCAGTGGTAGGCCGTGAACGCCAGAATGGCATCGAACCGTTCGGAAGACTCAAAGCTCTCGAACGTTCCCTCGAGAACTTCGACGTTCTTGAAATCTTCGGTCTGTTTTCTGGCGATTGTCGCCAGGTGTGCGCCGGGCTCAATGGCGAGAACCCGGCAGCCGAATTTCGCCAGCTCGACGGTGGCAATTCCACTGCCAGCGCCGATCTCCAACAGTTGCGAAGTACTACCGATCCCGCACAACTCCTTGATATCCACATAGAGTTGAGCTGGATATCCGGGACGGGCGGAGTGGTAGGTTTCGGCGGACACGTCGAACGACGTGTTGAAGATGTTTTTGCCTTTAGACATTATGGTCGCTCTCCTTTGGTTGAGTGTGCCAGGAACCGCATAAATCTGCTCTTGATCGCGGTGAGTTCCAGTGGACGCCGGAAATCACGTCGCCCGCCGAGTTCAATCTTCGCCAGAATGAACCCCGGCCCACGCCCGAATTCTATGGTAGCACGCTTCAGGTCCTCTCGACTACCGACCGTTCGCACATATTGATAGCCAACGTGGAGTGCCAGTGTATCAAGGTGAGCGGTGTCTGACATTGATCGCTCCTCATTGCACGAACCATAGGCGCCGTTATCAATAACGATGTGAAGCAGGTTTGTCGACTGCTTGTTGCCAATCGTTACGATAGAGCCAAGATTCATGAGCAAGCTTGCGTCTCCGTCAATCACCACCACCCTCCTGTTCGGACAGGCCATGGCGAGTCCCAATCCTATCGAAGACGCCAGTCCCATGGAGCCCGGGACATAGATGTTTCTGTCCGAATGAAATCTCTCGAAAATCTCCCGAGAGATTAGTCCGGTAGTGGAAACAACCGCGTCTTGAGGATTGATTGTCGTCATGATAACCTCGATCGCTTCTTGTCTGTTCATCTGTGCCATCCTCTCTTGAGTAGAAGAAACGTAGGGAGTTCTGCTGTGCGCATCGTCTCAAACATCGACCTGATGAGGGTTTCCAGATTCTGTTCTCCGAAAACCACAAACGGCACGCCGAACGATTGAAGTAATGCCTCGGTCGCCCGACCTGTTGTCAGATGCTGTACCGCATCCTCACCCTCACATCCGCGAAAAGATACCACGAAAAGAATCGGGATCTTGTAGGGAACGACGAGAGACGCAACGTCGTTTGAAGCGGAGAAAAGACCGGAGTTCTGCATGTAGACCACCGGAGTTTTCCCGCCGAAGTACGCGCCGGCGGCCAAGCCAATGGCCTCTGATTCACGGTTAGCAGGTACATGGAGTACTTTGCTGTCATCATCAAAATTCTTGATGATGTGCCTCAATACTCCGCATGGTACCCCTGACGCAAAATCCACGCCCAACTCAAGGAAGAGTTGGTGCATGCGATCCGCTTTCTCGCTGCGTTCACCAGCGAAGATGTTGAAGACGGTTTTATCACCCGCGTTCATGATCTGCTTTCCTCCTTAAATTGTCGAATGTTCGAGCCGTACCAGAACGAAATCACAGCATGAGCGACACCAACCCGCTTGTCAACGTATGCGCCAAGTTGAGAGAAGCGTGTCAGTGTGCGATACTTGCAAGCGTTGGCTCATGCCGTCCATGGCGTATTCTGCGCTCCCGTTCCCGCTGCCCGTTGTTCCGCCGAAGTTCACGCCGCTCACGGCGGCCGCGCAGAATCGGAAGCTCGCGCAGAAACTCTACGCACAGTTTTTTGCGTGGCCAATAGAGCGGTCGCGGAAAATTCTTGAGACGACGCCCCCAGAGGTCTGGGAGCGGGAGGGCCAAAAACGCGCCCTCACCGTGTTTCATGAGGTAAGGAACCACGGCCATCTGGCGCCGACCGAGCAGCTTTAAATTCCTCAGCGATTTTCGTCGCTACGTGGTCCCACGATAACTGTCCAGTGGTAAGTGGAGTTGTAGTCTCGCGCGGGGAATTCGCCACTCGTAATATCGCGCTCTCTATCTCTTGTGGTGCCTGCGGGCGGACCACGTACACGTGCTCGAGACCCGAGAGAATGTCAAGCGCGCCCGTGGCTCCGGTCAAGATAACAGGCTTGCCAATCAGCGCCGCCTGGAGGTTGATCATCCCGAACGGCTCGTACAGCGAGGGGCTCGCGAGACACGAGGCGATATTGATCAATCCCGCAATTTCCCGCTGGTCAACATGCCCGAGGAATCGCACGGACTTCTGAAGTCCGTGCGAAGCAATGATCCGGTCGAGTTGCTTCTTGTATGTCCTGTCGGTAACTTCTCCAGCGATGAGCAGGAGGTAGCGGTTGATGGAGAGGCGCAAAAATGAGGAAGCCACCACGAGGTCGCGAAGGCCTTTTTGCGGGACGATTCTTCCGGCGTAAAGAACGACGAAGGAATCCCGCGGCACGCTCCATCGAACTCTGCGTTTACGAACCTCATCAGGCGACATTCGATAGAATTCGCGGCTGTCGATTCCGCCGGAGATGGTACGGACTTTGTCGCTCTGAACCCCGTAGTATTTCTGTAGTTCCCCCTTCATGACCGAAGACTTCACGAAAATTTTCGAAGCGCATTGGAGACACCTGTTCTCTAAGAAAATTAGCAGTGCGTCGTTCACGAATTGCATAAGCGAATGCGCTCCGGCACGTCGCTGCGCAGCGCGTGTGCCCTTAATCGTGCTGCGCGCAAAGTAAAATATCTTATGCCGGTGAGGCCGTAAGCGTAACAGCCCGAATTCCAGTGATTGGAGGTAGAGAACGTCGAAGTTGTCGACATCTATGAGTTTACACATGCGCCACAGCCGCAGAGAGAAAATAAGTATTCCCAAGCCTGGCGGAGTGGGCAATGGTAGGTAGTGGAATTGAATCCCGGGATAGTTATAGCGCGTCGCTCTGTGGTCGCAGTGAACAACGCTCACACTATGGCCTCCTTTGCGCAACGCTTCCGCCTCCTTGTACGCGGAATACCCCATGCCGTACCCCTCGCCGTACCGCGAGGTGAACATCAATATGTTCATGCGTGCTTCCTGGTGGAGGGCGGCAGTTCCCGACGGGCGAGCGCGCGCAGTTCTTCCGCAATTTCGTGGAGGATTTGCATTGGCAGCTCCTCTTCCAAGAGGAGACTCGTTTTGGTCAGCGCGGGGTAGTCACGTTTGACGATTTCTGCTGCTTCTCGAAAGTCGAGCGTTCGGATACCGTGGACAAACAGGAACTCGAGGACGGCCGCGCGGAGCCACTTGAGGTATTTTCCCGACCAGAAGGCGGTATCCTTGTCGTTGAGGTATATCGCCCGGCTTCCCTGGGCGAGGTCTACGCACCGTTTTTACACATCGAGGTCGCTTACTTCGTTCTTCCGAACTTCACGCAGCACATCACGACCCCAGAGGTGGAGATGTCGCATCTTGATACCCACAAAGAACGCCGGTGGACGGTAGATGTGCCACCGCCGGCGGAATTCATCGAGGAAAACCACGTTGAGATCCAGCTTCAGTTTTCTACAGCGCTGCCTCCGACGTTTGAGCTTTTGAATGAACTTGTGAGGGTACGGTATCTCCTTCGCGATAAAAAGCACGTCAATGTCGCTGCGGGCGGAGAACGTATCTGTTAGAATGCTGCCGTACAAGTAGGCCGCGAGGATCTCATGGAAATCTTGGAAATAGCGACGCACGGCATTCGTCACGACCACTTCTCGACGTTTCATATCTGCTTGAACATGAAGTAGATTTTCTTGAATTCTCCGAGGTCCACGAAGTCATTCTGGAGAAGCGGCCGAAAGAGAATCTGATATTCGTCCCGCCAAAAACGTATCGTGTATCTCAACAATTGTCGGTAGGGGTGCTCGCGAATTCTTACGAGGGCGTCCTCGAGAGCCTCGAATTTTCCCTCGACCACATCCTCAAAAAAGTCTGGACGCAACCCATATCGTTTTCCGATCACGATGCTGTTGTACGCGCCCTTTATCAGATCCTCTTCGATTGACATGATGTCGTCGAGGAGGTCCCTGAGTCGCTGGAACTGGGAAAAGAAGACCCACGCGTGTCGCCGATCGCTCCGGGCAAGCGCAGAGGGGTATTCACGGAGCAGGATTTTCGTGAGGAGGAAATAGTCACTCGGCCGGATCTCGATGAGGTCGCGTATCCGTTCGGCGGCTGCTCCCTGCTTCAGTTCTTTTGTCTGTAGCTCCAGTTCAGCGTCAAAGAGATCGGCGATCTCGCCAAAGTGCCTCGCTGACTTCCGGAGTTGTCCAATTGTTTCTTTGATTTTGCGCACGGGAATGGGGTTTTTCTTCAGCAGGACCTCGTCGATCAGGTCGTCAGTCTTCCTAATTGTCTCTCCAACCTTCAAGAGCGAGGCGAGAGCCGGAAACGTCGTACCGACACGCGAGAGATCGGTCCGTGGTGGATAGAGGAGTTCTTCGGTGAGCTCATAGGGAGCGAGGGAACCCAAGTAGTAGATGGCTTTCTTGATCGTCCCGCGGACCGTTTTGAGCACTTTCGCGTTCATGGTGGCGGAGGCTAAAGCGCGTGAGAAAAGTTTGTTAGCTTATACGATGGTACCCGGGAGCGGCCGTAAAAGCCCAAGGGGACATCTCCTCGTCGGCCATGGAAATCAGAACCACCCGTGTAATGGATTCGGCGTTGCCTTGCCATTTTCAGTAGCGAGCGGACGGTCCCTGCCGGTGTCTTGTTGTGGAAGACCTCTACTCCGGTTAGACCCATATCGATGAGTCTTTCGAGATCCTGCCAACCCAACCGGGGAACAAACACGCTCACTGCCACGAATGGATGGGCGATGATAAGATCCGCTGCGGTTCCGCGGAGGTGACGGATGATCCACTGAACGCTGACCCCGCTGCGGCGGGTATAGCATGGTTTGTCGAAGGCTTGATACTCCGTGAAGAACTCCGTCGGGCTTAGTCTGCGGCCGTGCCTTGCGCGTAGGTACGCCTGATTTTGTTGGTTGACGTACACGTTGCGGGCGATCGTAAGCCCCACGGGTTCATTGGGAAGAGGTTGGAGTCGGTCGTCGACCACAAAGCCTGCGCGCGCAAAGAGGCGACGCGCCGTATTCATCTCACGCCGCTTGGCGAGCGCCACGATGTGTTCACGTTTTTTGAGAATCTCGTGCATCGCCGTGGGGACAAAGTCGAAGGCTAAGATATGAACTTCGTGCCACTGGTAGAGTGCTGTCAACTCCACGCCAGGAATAAGAGTGACCTGACGGCGTTCAAGGCACCTTCGCATCTCGTCGATCCCTCCAACTCCGTCGTGATCCGTGAGCGCGCAGTGAGTGATCCCGCCGCTCTCTATGCGTTTTGCGAGTAGCTGAGGCGAAAGCTTTCCGTCGGAGCGCGTCGAGTGGAAATGGAGGTCAATCATGGGCGAACATAAAGTTTATCAACCGCATATAGTTACCACAGGTAGTCCACAAAGAAAAGACGGTGCACTATTGCGTGCACCGTCTGCGCTACACTGCATCCATCATCCTATACAGTTGCCGAATGGATCTACTGAGGGCGGCTTCGGTGATTCGATCGGCTGCCGCCTTCCAACAGAGGCCATTTAACTTCACGAATGGAGCGTAGAAGGCCGCTTTCGTCCGGAAAGCACGATCGGAATCGTATACGCGATGGAAACTTCGAGTCTGAAGCGCGCTAACCTTTGCTTTCTCGAAGAACTGCGCGACGTCTAGAGCCGGGTCCCCGAACGAAGCGAACGCCCAGTCCACAAATAGGATGCCGCCGCGCTCCCGGCACAAGATGATATTGCGCGGGTGCGGATCAAAGTGAATGAGACACGGCGTGAGCCTTATCGCCTGGGTGTCGCCGAGCACCTGCTCCGTCTCGCGTGCTTGCGCGTAGAGATTCCACAAGGAGGAAGCTAACAAGCCTCCTCCGATGACCCCTCCCGCGCGCCTCAGGCCGCACTCGATCATCGCGTATTGTGACTCGAGGTACGTGCGTAGTGAGACCGTTCGAGATTTCGTGATCGAATGGTAGGCTCGCATGTATCTCGCGACCAACGGAATATGCCGGACAGGAAATTTTAGGATCCGCCCCGCGATGTGGGAGTATACGAGGATTCTCTCGTTTCCCTCCGCCGGCCCGGGGAAGAGGCCGTGTCGCTCGAGGAGCTTCAGAGCGCGCAGTTCTTTTCGAAGACGATGGGCGGGGTCCTCTCGCAGTGTTCTCTTGCAGCAGAGGAGTCGTCCTTCGTGCCGAACTCTGAAGATTTCACAATTGGCGCCTCTTCGCCACGGTCGCATCTTCTCGATGCGTTTGTAGAGGTGATCGAGGTTCACGCGTGTTCTCCTTTCTTCGGACGGAAGTCTCACGCGCCATCGGTCTGCTTAGCGGCGAGTAGTCGAACGTAGGATGCCATCTCCGCTGGTCCATCGGCGCCTGCGCACTCACGCCGTTTCTCCGTCGCGAAGCGATGGATCACAAAACGAGCAAACGCCTGCTCAATTTCCCGTTTCGTGACGGGTGTCCACCGTCGGTCCCACATCCATTGGGAGCCCAGGCGGGCGGAGACGAGGACGAAACCACCGGGGCGGACAGCGTTTCTCACGGCAGCATACAGGCGTAACCGTCTCCGCTGCCCGAGGAAGTGTACCAGATTGGCGAGGACGATCAGCGAGTAATGTCGCGTGGGGAAGGTAAGCTCGCAGACGTTGCAACGGCGGGTCTCGACAGGCAACTTTCTTTTCCTTGACACCAACCGAAGGCGTCGGATGGCCGCGCTCGAGTGATCAACAGCTGTAACGCTAAATCCATTGGACGCAAGAAAGAGAGAGTTCCTGCCGTCGCCGCAGCCGAGATCCAGCGCCTGTCCTTTAGGAATATTTCCGAGGTGTTTCCACAAGATTTCATCAGGAAGGTCACCCCAGGCGAGCCCCTCGTTTTTTGCATGACGAGACGCGTAGAAGAAGTTCCAATGCGCCAACTTATTCATGGCAGCCTCCTCTCAATGTTAAACTTGGCGTGAGTGGGAGCAAGAGTGTGATACTGCTCCCTTTGAGCTGCCTCGGTGATCGCAGTACCCAAAATGCCCGATCCTCCTGTTATGAGAATCATCAGTTCACCCCCTTTCTTGATTGTGAAGCCAGCAGTGATTCGCTAGGTGCGCTCGATATTCAGTTTGTAAAGTGCAGCCAGGAGATAGTCGTCGAAAAGCTTGTTTTCCCGGACCATAGAGTTGATCTCCAGAACAGAGAACCAGCGAACAAGCATATCATGTTCGCTGTCCTCGTGTCCAGTGGCGACTTCCTGCACATCTTCAGCCAGAAAGATGTGGCGTCGTGAGTTGAGGATCCCGAGCGCAGGGTGGGTAAAGCCGAGATCCTCCCAGCGTGCCGCTGTCAGGCCCGCTTCTTCCCGAAGCTCTCGCTTGGCTGCATCCAAGGGGATTTCTCCTGACTGGATGTGTCCTGACGGTAACTCCCAGGAATCTTTGCCCACCGTATAACGGTGCTGACGGACGAGGCAGATCGTCTCTCCACGGCGTGCGATCACTGCAACGGTATCCGGCATGCTCACAACGCCGTAGATACCTTCTTTCCCATTCGGAAACACGATGGCGTCCTCCCGAACGGTGATCCAGGGGTTCTGGTACACCGTGCGCTGGCTTTTGGTACGCCAGGTTCCCATGGAATTACAGTACATGGAGATAAACTCTCTCATCAACCGGGTTTTTGGTTTCCAGCCTCCGATGTGGGATACTGCCAGCACGCTTATGCCCGAGCAGGCGCTCCCATTCCCGCTGCCGTACATCCCCCCGCGGTTCATGCCCCTGACCGCCGCCGCGCAGAATCGGAAGCTCGCGCAGAAGCTGTACGCCCAGTTCTTCGCCTGGCCCACCGGTCCCGCTCTACGGGATTGAGCGGTCGCGGAAGATGCTCTCGGTCAGCTCGGCTTGAACGTCTTTGCGTTACCTACGCGCAGCCAACCAGAGTGTGTGATGTTCATGTTTTCCGATCGGCGGGTGGTCTTCTTTTTCTATGAACATCTCATTTTTCGAGATGTCGAGGTTTCGGAAGATCGGGAGCAGTTCTTCGGGAGAAAACTTTGTTGGCACGCTCGTAAAATCTTGTGGCGTGAAGACAAAGAGCTGCAACACTCCGCGCGGATTCAGATGGTGAATGAGTGTTGGTAAAAAATCTCTGACAACATACGTCCGATCCAAGAAGTGCAAGACATAATGGCAAAGAATAATGTCGTACGTTCGTGTTGGCGTCCACTGTTCGAGATCGGCGGCCACAAAACGGATATTCGGAACATCCCGAAAGAGTGGCGGAGGTTCAGGTGTCTTATCCACCGCATCAACGGTCAGGCCTCTTGCCGCGGCATAGAGGGAGACAATGCCCTTGCCACACCCCAAATCCAGCATCGTTTTTGCCTCCGGATGTATTTCAAAGGGGTACAAGAGCTTTCGCATACGGTTGTTCTGGATAAAAAAGTGAGCTATGCCAAGGGAGTTCTCCTTAGCATAGCTCGGGCGTTTGCGGTTGTCTTGTACGCAGGTGGGCCGAACGTACTTAGTTCATCCCTTCAGCGATGTCCAGAGCAAACGCTCCGTGAAACGGTTCGGGCGTGGGAACCGATCCGAAGGATCCCGCAAGAACCGCTTCTTGGTCGGACCGCCGTGCCATATCATCGGCCCTCACCAGTCTCCAGCGGCGCGTCGGGCGGACATTGTTGCTGCAGTTGCACGAACAACCCTTGTTCGAGCACGAGCAGCCGCTGGCCCGAAGAGGCGTTGGGATGGGCCAGCATTCCTCGTCAAGCGGTCCGAAGATCTCGAGTGCCGCATCGCGGGTGAGGGTGTACACCGTGAGCTCCGGTTGATCAGAGGGGAAGTGGTCGATGTACTCGCCGAAGTGGTCGCCACAGAAGTCCATGTACGCAGCGGTATGCGTAATGAACTCGTGCCACATCTCATCCACGGCTTTCGAGGGAGAACACGGCATGCCCAGCACGTAGCCGAGGTACAGAAACCGTTTCATCTCCTGAAAGAGCGTCTCGGCATTCGCCACGCTCACGTTGTGCTTTTCCGCGAAGTGCCGCACGACATAGGGATTCTCATACGCGGAAATCTCTTCCCACAGCACGGGCTGATGCAGGTCTCGCGCACGGCTAGTCTTTGCAGTCGCCACCATACTCATCTCATACCTCACTTTCTGCGTCAGTCACCAGGTTGTTTAAGAAACACCAAAAGCGAGGATACCCTGAGCGCGGTGCGAATGTCAAGTGGCCATAGGCCAAGACCGCACGATTGAAGAGGCTCTCTTCGAGTTGTCGCGAATGCAATATCGTGCCACACTTTGCATGTATTCTATGCCCGACCGGCCACTCCCGTTCCCGCTGCCCGTGGTTCCGCCTCGGTTCACGCCCCAGACGGCAGCGGCGCAGAACCGGAAGCTCGCCCAGCAACTCTACGCGCAGTTTTTCTCCTGGCCCATTGAGCGGTCGCGGAAGATTCTCGAGACGACGCCGCCGGACGTGTGGGAACGAGAAGGACTCAGTCGGAGCGGCGTATCAGAGGCGTCAATGTGAGCTGACAAGCCTGGCGCAAGACACTTGACTGGCTGCAGGTTCGATCGGCACTATGACTCGTCGGGTTGTAAAGGTTCTTGACAGTCGTCGGACATCGAAGTGACGTAGTGACGTATCGAATTCTCGCTCGTATGGATTGAAACTTAACAATTTAATCTTATGAAGGAGCCTTAGCTGTGTCAGAAGTCAATACAACGAAACCCCCCGCCGGAACGCGTGATTTCCTTCCTGGTGATGTGAAATTGCGCGAGGAAGCATTCGCTTCGGTAAAGCGAGTGTTTGAGAGTTACGGTTTTCTGCCGATGGAGACTCCCGCGTTTGAACGCTTGGAAATCCTTATGGGCAAGTATGGAGGCGAAGGCGAGAGGCTCATCTACAAGATTCTGAAGAGAGGAGAAAAGGGGGTGATCGGTGAGGCTGACTTGGCTCTCCGGTATGATTTAACGATCCCCTTAGCTCGCGTCGTCGCAGAGTATCAGCATAGCCTACCGTCGATTTTTAAGCGGTATCAGATCGGACCGGTCTGGCGGGCGGATCGTCCAGGAAAGGGTCGGTTTCGGGAATTCTATCAATGCGATATTGATACGGTCGGCGTATCCTCGATCATGGCAGATGCCGAAATCATTCTTGCGCTGTCACAGGCACTGGCCGCATTGCGTATTGATGCGTTTGAGGTGCGTCTCAATTCTCGAAAAGTTCTCACAGCGCTCTTAGATCTCTATGGTGTGCCAGCGGCGCTTCGGAAGGGTACTGTGATAGCCATTGACAAAATAGACAGAGTTGAGATCGAGGAGATCAAAGAGGATTTGCGGGCGCATGGGTTGTCGAGAGAGATGTCGGAAACACTTGCGGGAGATCTCGGGGACCCCGCAGCTGCGACGCGCGTAAGAGAACGTCTTGCCTCTTCGGCGATCGGTCGTGTTGGACTCGGCGAGGTTGAAGAGATTTTGGAGCTTGTAACGCCGTTGATACGCGGTAAGGTTACGTTCTCGCCGTTTCTCGCACGCGGTCTTGAGTACTACACGGGACCGGTTTTTGAAATGTACGTAAAAGGAACACCGCTCAGTATCGCGTCGGGAGGAAGATACGATAACCTGATCGGCATGTTCAGTAAGCGATCGATTGCCGCATGCGGAGGATCACTCGGTATCGAGCGCATTTTCATGCTCCTGCGTGAACAGCAAGGATCGAGTCGAGAGTTTCCGTGGATTCAGGTGTTTGTTACGGTTTGGGCGAAGGAGTTTCGGCAGGACTCGCTGCGGCTTGCCGCGGAACTCCGAAAAAGCGGTATGCGCTGTGAAGTTTTTCTCGATGAGGCGCCGATTGGCCATCAGCTGCGCATGGCTTCCGACAAAGGAGCTTCCTATGCTATTCTGTTCGGTCCGGACGAGAAATCCCGAAAGGAGGTGACAATGAAGAATTTGCGGGCGCGTGAACAAAGGAGCGTCCGTGAAGAAGAATTTGTGTCGTTTCTGTTACGATCCGTCAACAACGAAAGGGAGAGTTCCCATGGACACAGTGATGGTAGATAGGGACGTCGACCTGAGAGCACCCACACTTCAGGATTTGAGCGAACCTTCAGGTGAAGTGCAAGCGCCCAAAATCGATTTTCCGTCGGTGTTGGGCATGGTGCGCCAGAAGCAGAAAAGCGAAGAAGCGGCCTTGAGCATTACTTGTGACCTCATGAGTCACATCTAACGTGCTCTTGGAGACTGTGCGAGAGGGGCTGGGGGACCGCGACGGCAAAGGTTGTCGAGTTCACCCAGCCCATTTTTCAAGCGTCCCGGGTAGTTCTTGAGGAGTAACTCCATGGCGAGTCAGATGGTTTCTGTTGTTCTTACGGATAGACTGGACCGCAAGCATTCCCTTCATGCAGAAGCGGGGCAGTCTGTCGAGTCTTTTCTGTTTTCGCATCACATTCCACTTGACGCGGTGATCGTTCGGCGCAATGGGAAAATCGTCAACGAGCATGTGCGTATGGAAGGAGGAGATGAATTTGTTTTCGAGATGGTGCGTGCGTATCTTCTTCCGGACTTTCTCCGAGAGTTAGGGGCATGGACGAGCGCCGACAAGCAACACGCGGAATCAGCAGATCCTCACTCGTACACCAAGAGGGTTCTGTGGTTCGACGCGAGCGGGTACGCGGATCTTGCCGAGGAACAAATTCCATTCCAGGAATTTCCAGAATTCCTCGAAAGATATTTCGTTCAGAGCGTGCAAGAGAGACAGCTCATCAAAGAGGGAAGCAACATTGGCTTAGCGCTCTCGGGCGGGCGAGATAGCTTGAGCTTGCTCTATCTTCTTGCCCGAACGCGAAACCAGCTTCCCTCCTTCACGCTTCGCGGCATTACCGTCTGCGGCTTATCGAAACTACCGGATCTCGATGTCGCGAGCACGGCGTCAGAGAACCTTGGTGTTCCGCACGAATTCGTACGAAGCGAGGGTGTCGCGGGTCTATTCGGTCTTCGGGGTACGGTCGAAGAGGCTCTCGAAGCAATCCTGCGGAAGTTTGGTCGCGCAAAGACCATTAATTGCGTCCATGCGATCATGCGGACTGCAGTCGAACGGTATTATGCCGATCACGCGATTCGCACCGTTGCGTTCGGGCTGCACAACGAAGACCTTTTAGCATCCCTCATTCGCAGTCTGGTGAATGGAATTCCATTCGGCGAGTCGTTCTATCGCAAATCGTGGGGCCCCTTCGAGCTGATTTATCCTCTCTGGGCAATTACAAAGAAGGAACTGACACTCTATCTAGAAGTCGTGGCTCCGCCGAGCCACTCTTCACAAGGAAGTCCTACAGCCTATGACCGCGGTGGTCCCAACAGGGATGTGCAGTACCTCGTCGCGGATTCTCTTCAAACGCTCTGGCCCGGATTCTCCTACCACGCGTTTGAAGGTTATCAGAAGCTCTTTACCCGGGCAGCGGTTGCTGTTCAGCACCAAGCCTGCCGGAACTGTCAGGGAGTGTACGTTGCACAGAGAATAGACAACCAGCAGGACAAGAACGACCTCTGCCATTTGTGCGAGATGCTGGACGCTGTGGGGGAACTGGCGAAAGGAATCTGATTCGCATCTTCATTCAGCGCGTGCTCTTCAAAGGGCGATGTCACAACGATGTCGCCTTTTTTAATTTAATTTTTGCGGGGGGCGTCAGCACGGTTGCTCTCCATGCTCACTATATGCGACGATATCGCTGATACATTCCCATGCCCGAGCGCCCACTTCCGTTCCCGCTGCCCGTGGTGCCGCCAAGGTTTACGCCCCTCACCGCGGCTGCGCAGAACCGGAAGCTCGCGCAGAAACTGTACGCCGACTTCTTCGCGTGGCCCATTGAGCGGTCACGGAAGATTCTCGAGACGACGCCGCCCGAAGTGTGGGAGCGGGAGGGCGAAAAGCGCGCCCTGCGCATTTTTCATACCGCAGCGGAACACTCCCGGCGTACGAAGATCTCTGGAAAATCTCACAAACGAAGTCGTAAGTTTTAAGTACACTATGTAGCATGCAAACTGAGTTATTGATTGCTATTTCGGCGGGCCTGGGTGGCATGCTGGGCTGGGGGCTAGCCGACTTTTTTGCCAAGAAAACCATTGATCGCATCGGTGATGTCGCCAGCCTCGCCTGGGGGCATATCTTCGGTACTGGTGTTCTATTTGTCATGGCCCTCTATCAATTCGGAGTCCGCGGGCAGCGGGTGGCTATGCCGGATGATATGCAAACGTGGGGGTTGCTGCTTCTGTTTGGCGTGCTCCAAGCCGTCGTCTACTTGTTTGTTTATAAAGGTTTTGGCAAAGGGCAAGTCGGCCTATTAAGTCCTGTCTTCGCGTCTTTTTCCGGACTAACCGCCTTCGTCTCGATTGTCGTCTTTGGAGAAATGGTAGGCGGATACTTACTGCTTGGGTTAGCCACACTCTTTGTCGGTATCGTGCTCATCAACCTCGATATGCGAGCACTGCGGTCCCGGCGGCTAAGCTTCACCCGCATTCCCGGTTTTCGCGAGGTCGCCTTTGCCACCATCCTGGCCACACTGTGGACGCTCGGGTGGGATTGGTTTGTCGGGGGCCAAGACTGGCTGTCATACACGTTCTTTATGTATGCCGCGATGACCTTGGCCATCCTTTTCGTAGCCATAGTCCAGCGCGTGGATTTATTTGTTGTCAGCCGCCCGATCTGGAAATTTCTTTTCCTCATTGGATTGTGTGAAACGGCTGCCTACATCGCCATCAGCATCGGCTATAGCGCTACTTCCCGCACCAGCGTGGTGGCGCTGCTCTCCGGGGCCTTTTCGCTTCCTACCATCATTCTCGCTCGCCTGTTTTTGCGAGAGAGGGTCACTCTTATCCAAACCGTCGGCAGCCTGATCATCATTGCCGGCATTATGCTATTGTCGGTGCTCTAACCGTATGTCCGCTGCTCTTCATGCCGAATTTGACCGCAGCCTTCTCGAGAAACTCGAGTACGCCACGCCGTTTTTCCTCTTTTCGCGCAAGCGAGTCACCGGCAAATTCCAGGAATTTCAGAAATACTTTCCCGGATCGCTGATTCACTACGCCATGAAGGCCAACGCCGAGTCGGGGCTGCTGCAGACGCTCTTTGACGCTGGCAGCGGATTTGAAGTCGCCTCTATACATGAACTCAACATGTTGAAAGAGGTCGGTGTTCCGCCCGAAAAGATGATTTACGGCACGTCAGTTAAGCCCAGCTCCCATATCAAGGAGTTTTTTGACTATGGGGTAGACCGCTTTGCTTTTGACTCACTGCCTGAACTGGAAAAAATTGCGGCCGTGGCGCCGAAATCGCGCGTCTATGTTCGGGTGATCGTCAATGATACCGGCAGCGTTTTTAGGTTTTCCGAAAAATTTGGCACGGATAGAGAAAACATTGTTCCGCTACTCCAACGAGCCAAGGCCTTGGAGTTGCATCCGTACGGCATCAGTTTCCACGTGGGCTCCCAAGCCAGTAACCCTCTGGCCTGGGCCGCTGCTTTAGAAAGCTTGCAGCCAGCCCTGGAGCATCTGAAAAAACTGAAGATCAAACTCGACATCATTGATATCGGCGGTGGCTACCCCTGTGCCTACGCCTCCACGGAAGAGGAATTAAGCCTAGAGGAAATCGCCCGCCATACGCTGGATCAGTACCAAAAACTTCCCTACCAACCCCAGCTCCTGTTAGAACCGGGTCGCGGCATTGCGGCCACAACTGCGATCGTGGTCACCACTGTCATCAGCCGAGTCGAACGAAAGAGCGGTACCTGGCTCTTTCTTGACGCCGGTGTCTACAACGCCCTGTTTGAAACCATGGCCTATCAAGGGTCAACTCGGTACAAAGTCACCAGTCTGCGCCCGTCCTACGATGCGGGAGAAATGCTCTTTGCCCTGGCCGGCCCGACTGGTGATTCGCCCGATATCATCACGCACGAGGCCTTGCTCCCCCAGGACTTAGCCGTGGGGGATAAGCTTATCCTGCACGATGTGGGAGCTTACAGCTTAGTGACCGCCAGCCGCTTTAATGGCTTCCCGAAACCCGATGTCTATTTTGTTTGACCCCCAACGGTGAAGGGAATATAATAAAAGGTGGTATGAGTGTGCATTTGAACACTCCGCAGAGGATTACCACTGGTTTTTACGTCCTCCTGGTAGTTTTCTGGCTTGTCCTCTTCGTCACGGGCACCAAAGAGGGCTTCTACAACTATCTCTACTCATTCCTGTTTGGATTAATCCCCCTTGTAGGCGGCCTACTGGCCATGCTCAGCGCCAAACGGTGGGGAGGGTTCGCATCGGCTATCGGCAAAGCCGTCTTCTTCATTGGTCTTGGACTCTTTTTGTGGGGCGGCGGCGAGACGATCTGGTCGTACTATAATTTCTTCTTGAACGAGCCAGCCCCATACCCCTCCCTGGCCGACATCGGATTTGCCCCGAGTATCTTTTTCTATGGCTTGGGAGCCATTTATCTCTCCAAAGCCACCGGGGCTAAGTACGGTTTACGCAATCCGTACGCCAAGGCATTTGCTGTTGTAGCCCCGATCGTGATTTTTGCCATCTCATACTATATTTTGGTGACTGTCGCGCGAGGAGGCGTCCTGGTGCCAGAAAGTGAAACGCCGTTGAAAATCATCCTGGACATTGTCTATCCACTGGGAGACTTCCTCGCCTTCGCCATCGCCGCCGTTGTTTCCGGCCTATCGTTCAAGTACATGGGGGGACGGTACGCGCTCGATTTTATCACCATCCTGCTTGGACTCTTTGTTATGTTCATTGGTGATTCAATTTTCTCGTATACCACCACCACCGGCACGTTTTACAATGCGCAGTTTGGCGACCTCGTCCTGACCACAGGATTGTTCCTCCTTACCTACGGCGTCGTCGGGTTTTACAAGTTGAAGGATTTCGAAACCTCCTAACCTGGTCTGATATATATGAGCATCTACGACCAATTCGCCAGCAATATCATCAAAGAACAAGAGTCCATCATGGGCCCACTCGCTTGGGAACAAGCCAGTAAGGTGACTGGCCTACGTGTTGACATCCAAGCTCACACCGTCAACGTCGAGGGCAACTCAAAAGAAGTCCTGGAAAAACTCGTCGCTCAATATGGGCGCCTGTTTGGCCCCGCCTCGCGCGAGGTGTGTCGTGACGCTATTCGTTCCTTACTCTCGCAAGTTGCCCCCGACGAAATCCCCGCTGTGCTGCGCTAGCTACTGGCTAACCTGATATACTGACAGTCATGGCCGGTAAAAGCGACCGGAAATTTCCTTTGCCGCCGCGCCGTGGCAGTCAGGTCTCCAAAGGCAAGCATGCCAAGCGCCGGCCCCTCTATCGCCGCACCTTGCGAGCGGTTACGATTGCTCCTGGTAAATTGATGCAGCGCGTCAACCAGGAACTCTATCGCCGCAACGCTGAGTTGGCCGCCCGCAACCGAACCCTGGCCCTTCTCCGTCAACTGGACGAAATTTCGCTGGCCGCTATCAGCATGACCGAAATGGCCAAGCGAATGACGGCCGCCATCGCCACCGGCCTCGGCTATGATGTCGCGTCCATCGCCATGCTGGAAAAAGGCGGGACAACCTTGCGCTGGGCAGCTCTGGCCTCTTCGGTCCCTTGGATTTCTGCCGCCCTCAAGCTGATCGAGGCCGGCACCCTGAGTTTGCCGCTACAAGGTGGACTGGCCTCAGTGGTTGCGCTTAAAGACCAAGCCGTGCAATACGCTGACGATCCTCAGACCGTGTACCCGGTCTCCCTCATCCAACGTTTGCGTGAAGCCGACCAGACTCCTCAGGTTGAAGAAGTACGACACACGGTGCTTTTCCCCCTGCGTTTTGGTGACCAAGTGTTAGGCTTGCTCACGCTCTCCGGCAGCCGCCCGTTTCAGCAAGCTTCCCGCTACGAGCAAGAGTCTATTACCGGTATTGTGGCCTTGGTCTGCTTGGCCATATACAAGGCCAAGATCCTTACTGATCTCGAAGCGGCCACCACCCAACTCGCCCAGGCCAACGAGCAGCTGAAGGATTTGGACCGCGCCAAAAGCGAATTCTTGAGCATCGCAGCCCATCAGATCTACACGCCCCTCACCGCGATCCGCGGGTACCTGGCGATGATCCACGAGGGGGACTTCGGGAAGGTTCCGGAGAGGCTCGCGGGAACACTGAAGATCGTCCGCGAGAGCAGCGAGCGGCTCATTGAACTGATCCGAAACCTCCTCGATGTTTCTCGAATTGAAAGCGGGCGGCTCGAACTCTCGCTGGAGTCCGCGGATCTCGTGAAGATGGCGCGCGAGCTTGTGGCCGAGCTCCGGCCGAACGCGGAGAAGAAGAAGCTCACACTGACGTTTCATGAGCCGGCGCGGGGACTCTCGCCGGTCGTCGCCGATGCGCAGCGCATTCGCCAGGTGCTCCTGAATACGCTCGACAACGCCGTGAAGTACACCGAGCGGGGATCGGTGGAGGTCCGGGTTGAGGAAAAGGGCGATGATGTGGTCTACAGCGTGCGGGACACCGGGCGCGGGATGTCGAAGGAGGCCATCGGCCACCTGTTTGCGAAGTTCACCCGCCTCGACCTGAAGAACGGACGCCGCGTGGAAGGAATGGGGCTTGGACTCTACGTGGCGCGGCAGATCGTTCAGGAAATTCACGGGGACATCTGGGCGGAGAGCCCCGGCGAGGGAAAGGGCTCCACGTTCTTCGTCCGGCTTCCCGCGGAAGGCTCCCCGCAGGCGCTGAAAGCGGGGACGAAGCTCACCGTGGGGATCAAGGCGGCGGAGACGGGGGAGCGGCCCTCCGAAGCCTTGGCGGAGAAGGGGAAGAAAGCTTCTTGATCAGCGGTGCCCGAGGGAACGGCGAAGCGCGCGGTTCGCGTGCGCCTGGAAGAAGTCGCTGATGGCTTTCGGGGACGGGAGCTTCCCGACGGCAAGCGGACGGAGGTCAGGGAGTCGTTCGGCTGCTTCCTGGAGCCGCGCGACGAGATGCACGGGGTCGAGCGCGACGCCGAACTTCCGCTCGACATCGCGGACGGTTCGTGCGAGCGTCCACCCCCGCTTCCGCAGGAGGACGTAGAGGTCGAAGGCATCCCGTGGCTCTGCCCGTTCAAAGGCGGCGTGCGCTTTGTTCGCCGCGAGGTCGCGGAGGCTGTCTATGCGCACGCCATACTGCGGGTCGAGCGGGCGCGTTCCCAACGCGGGGAAGGGGAAGTAGACGACCTCCAGCTTCAGCTCCTCGCCGTGAGGAACGTCGAGAAAGTACTGCCAGCGGTTCGGGAAACGGACGTGGCGCGACTTCGTTGCGCTGGCGGCACGCGCGATGTCGCGCATCGCCGCTGCCACCACGAGGTCGTCCGGGAGGCTCTCGGTGAAAAAGTAGAGGTCCTTCGAGTGTCGGTGGTGGAGATAGCGGATGGCGAGCAGCGTCCCGCCCGTCCAGTACACCGCGCGCCCGATCGCGCTACGCGCGACGGCGGCGAGGACGGCGCGCTGGGCGGCGGTGAGTACGAGAGTCTTGGGCATGCGAGGTGAGGAACGCCGCGAGGACGCGTTTGAGGGAGGAATCAATGCGGAGGTCGGGGAGGACGCGCGCGAGCATTGTCCTGTCAAGCGCGCCCCAGTCGGCGGCCTGAATCTTCCGTTGTACGTACCAACGGAGGACGTGGGGGTTTTGGAGGTCCAGCCGGCGGGCGTCGGTGTCCCAGATCCCGCGGGGCGAGAGGCGCAGCATGCGTTCAGCATACCACGAATACGGCCGCTGGAGGTTCGAAATCCAGCCTGCACGAAGCTCACCGTGGGCATTAAGGCCGCGGAGGCCGGGGAGAAACCCGATGAGACTTCCGCGCCACCAAAAGAGCCACCGAAAAACCGCGCCTCTCCTGCGGGAAAACGCTAGGACTTTTGCGGTTCCTTGAGCAGCGCTTCGAGCTTCGGCGAGAAAATCTCGGTGACGCCGGCGATCTTCTTTCCCTTCGGTGTGACGATGGCGTATGTCCGCTCCCAGACGTGGCTGGTCTCCCCGTTCGCACCGAAGAGCGCCCGGTACGCGGGAAGGTACACCGAGCGGCGGATCGTTGGCGGCGTCTTGTGGTGGTAGAGGTGGTGCTTCTTTAAGGCGTCGCCGAAGAACATCTGGGGGTTGACCTTGAGAGTCTGGATCAGCTTCTGCGTTTCCCGGAGGCGGAAGATGACGGTCGTAGCGAGGTAGAGGGGAATATCGTCGGCAGACATGAGCCCTTCGCGCACGAGGCCAATCGGCGCTATTTCGTGGCGGAGGACCTTCACGGAGAGGGGCATGCCGAGGCGCTCTTTGAGGAGGTCGACGATGAGGCCTTGGGTCTGGAGGAGCAGCGGGGCGAGCGCCGTTTCTTCCCGGACGCGGTCGGGAGCAACGACGCGAGATGAAGCAACGTCCATGGGGTGTGTTGCTGTACGTGCTCGGTATACCGCCGGGAGAGAACGGCTGGCAAGGTCCCGCTGTCCTTCATCGCTGACAAGCAAGAATATCCCCACTGGGTTCCCAGTGGGGATGTGCGGTCAGCGCTGCCGCTCGAACGACGGCTCTTGCGGCGTTGGCCGCGATTGACTAGCCATTTCGGCGTTCAAGTGTTCCAGGTAGTCATGGAAAGCAAGGAACGAAATGCCGGAGAGCCCGAAACGGAGGTAGGTCTGAACAATCGCAAGCGTGCAGCGGGATACTTCGGGGGCGCTCTGACCCGTCTCGGACTCTGTGGGGCAACGTGCTGGGGGATTGTGCATGGAGCCTCTCCTTTCAAGAAAGAACAGGGCTGGAAGGCAGAGCGTACCAAAGTTTCCGCGTTCGTCAACCGGCCCGTCGTACGGCTGCGCGAGCCCAAAAGAAAGAAGCCACCGACCTCGTGATCGGTGGCTGTGGTCGTTACTCTACAGAGCGTCTCGTGGCGCATGTTACTTCGGGATTTTTTGGTTTCCGGAAAGTCCTTTCCGGAGTGTTTCTGCGGCATCGGCAATCCGTTGCTGTTCCTTGTTTCTTCGCTGCTCCTCAAGGGCTTTCTGCGCCGCTTCTTGCGCGAGAAGCCCATCCGCGAAGACGAGCTGCAAAGAGATTGTTCCGGATTCTCTGAACCACAACCCGGAAATTATGGCGCGGTCCATGTCTTCCCAAATCCACATTCCAACCAGCAGCTTTGATCTCACCGGACCTATTCCGCCGTTCGGAACCCAGAAGGGAGACTGTTCGACGCCAAACCGCTGGACTGCTTGCGCCGGTCCTCCAAGGTCGGGGAAGCCGAAGCGTTCCCGTAGCGGTTTCAGTAATTCCTCCGGTGATTTCGCCTCGAGCTCCCGAAACTTCACGGAAACGAACGTCAGCCGTGCTCTCGCTTGCTCTGAGGTTAAGTCGGTGCTTCTCACATAGAACCAGTTGCCTGGGTGTGCTTTTTCACGTTGGGTGGATAGTCCGTCGCTGTCATCAAAGCGAAGGATAATGCTTTCTACTTCTCCGTACCTACGTGTGTAGATGTACGGGTCGTAGGAGTACGCGCCGTGCGGTGGTGACAGATCAGTACCCCATGATTCCACCAGCGCGTGGACTTCCTTCCGCGTCAAGCCGAGGTGGAAATCATGGAATCCTTTCGGGGCGGGCGGCTTCGGTTTCACTGTGGTTTGCGTGACCCGATCGTTGGATGGCGGTCTCGGGTTGCGGCGTGTGGGCTGCGCAATCCTTGTGGGTTGCACAAACTTATCGTCCGGTTGCCAGTTCTTTGCCGTGTCCGTCCCCCGTGAGGCGAACAACGCGTAGCCTGCGAGGAGTGTGGTACTGAACAGACACACGATGACCGTACCTGACCACCCCCGGGGCGGTACGGACGGTCTCTCCTGCGTATCCGGTGCAGTTGCGGGACGTTGCAGAACGTCGTTGCCCATGATCAAAAACCTCCAATGTGTTTCAAAAGGAAAATTGTCCAAAGAAACTCAAAGTGCACGTCGAGTGTACCGAAACATTCGGCGTCTGTCAATGGTGTCTGTGGCGTTCTTCACATCAAAGGAAAGAAAAAGGCCACCGATGCGATGATCGGTGGCACGAAAAAGAGGCATTGTTTACTCATCCGGCGGCGGCACAATCGTCCGGAGTGCCTTTCGGTCGGCTCCCAAAATCCGGTAGCTTCCTTTCGTTCGAACGGCAAGGGTTTTGAAGATTGGCGCGGTATCCGAGCCCCCCTGTATCCCTGGGTGGATTTCGACAATGTCGAACCGCGGGAGCTTCAGTCGGTTCCTGACGAGCTCTTCAAGAGCATCGCTTGCTAGGGGAATATCCTTCCGGCTAGCTACAAGAAGAACTACATCCGGATCGACATCGATTGCTCGCTCGAGAACCGCTTTGGGAGCGTACTCCATGGGAAGAACAGAGCCAGGGCGTGTCTCAATATGCGCACCTTCTCGGTAGAGGCGTCCAAGGAGATCAGCACGCATTTTCGGTAGCGGTGGGAGGAAAAGAACATCCACTCCACGCCAATTCCCAAGCTGCCAATTCGATACGGGAATGCGCGCGGCACGGGGTAAGCGGTCCACGAAGTCCCGAAACTCCTGCCACACCACTGTGCTGAGCTGCTTGTCCAGTGGTTGGTCCTGTCTCAGCGGTTCTGCCCAAACACTTGCTCCTGTCAGAGGGAGTAAACGACGACCGAGGACAGGTTGTCCAAAGAACGAACCGCAGCGGAGCGGTGGGGATTCGGCACGTTGTTTCTCCGGCGTCTCTGTTCTGTCAGCGGTCTGCGCGGCTAAGTTTTGTAGATCCTCGGCGCGGATACGGGCAAGTCGGTTTCGCTCGCTCTTGACTTCCTTTTCGAGCTCCAGGAGATCCTTCTCCACCGAAAAGGTCGCCGTAAAAAAAGGCTGGTAACCGACGCCCCGCTCCCGGTTAGGTTCCACTTGGAGTTCGAGGAACACGACCCGGTCGTCTTCTGCCCACTCCCAGCGGTAGAGGTCCGTGATCCTCCAGGCGAGGGTACTGTCAAGAAATCGTTGGCGGTCGGCCACGATCTGATCATCCAGAGTTCCCTCCAACCTGTTGCGGTGTGGGTCTCGGATGGAGACGGGCGGTCCGTAGATTTTGACGAACTCCGTAGCAAAGGGTCTTGCGGGTCGCTGGATTGGCTGGTAGACGGCGTCAACGCGGTAGAGTTCCGCCTTCTGGTGTAGCTCCTCGTCGAATCGGCCATAGGCTTCCATTGCATGATCGAGCCCGTCGGTGAACCAGAAGCGGACTCCTTGGATGCGGTTGTACCCCGGAACGTAGACGGTACGGTCCGTTTGGAGTTTAGCTTTGAGCTGTTCCAGAGTCTTCCATACCTCTCTTCGCATCATGCCCAGCTGGAAGTCCCGGAACCCTTCCGGTGCAGGCGGCCTCGGTGGCGGCTTTTTCTCCGCCTTGGGGGGAGGAAGCGGTTCTGGTTGTTCTTTGGCGCCCTCGGGCTTGGGTGCCTCCGGCTGCTTCGCGGCCGGTTCCGGCGCCGGGAGCTTCGGAAGCTCTTGTGGCGCGGCGTTGGCCGGACGCTGTTCAGGGAGTGCGGGGGCTTCGCGTGCGCCGGACTCTTCCGACGTCGCAAGCAACCAAGGGATGAGCACGGATCCGACCGTAACGGCGAGAGGAAGACACAGGAGGACTATCATCCACCGCAAGCTCGGAGCTCGAGGTGTTCTCCGGGGGGTGCCCTTGGTACGAGATCTCTGCATCAACGCGACACCGTTGTTGTTCATAGTCAAAACCCTTCACAAAAGGAAAGTTGTCAAAAGAAACCAAACGCATGCCGAAGGTACCGAACATTCCGGCGCATGTCAATGACACGCGGCCTGCGTGCGATCCACGCTTCCTATTGCTTGGTTGCTTCCACGGGGACGCGCTCGCGCTCCCTCACCGTCTGTGCTCGTGCCTTCTCCGCCCAGTACCGGCTGCTTTCGTGAAGCGACTGGAAGGTTCCGGAATCGCTCCAGAATCCGTGGAGCTCTTCCCACCGCAATTTCCCGTCGCGGAGGTACGCGTTATTCACCTCGGTGATTTCCAACTCCCCTCGGCCGGCATAATTCGGATCGCACGCTCGAATGTACTGGAAGAGCGAGGAATCATAGACGTAGAGACCAGTCACCGCGTAGTTCGACTTCGGCTCCGTGGGCTTTTCTTCGATCGCGATAATCCGCTTCGGATCCGTTGGGTCGAACACGGGCACACCGAACCGCTGCGGATCGCGGACCTGTTTGAGGAACACGACGGCACCGCCCTCAAACCGGCGGACTGCCTCTGAAATATCGGCATCGGTCGTATTGTCGCCGAGGATGACGGTGAGCGGGTCTCCATCGGCAAAGTCTTCCGCGAGGGCAAGGGCGTCCGCAATGCCCCCGTTCGGTTTCTCCTGATAGGCGTACTCCAGGTGCTGGAGTCCCAGTTCCTTTCCATTCTTGAGCACGCCGAGGAAGTGACCGACGTGGGGCCCACCCGTCACGATCAAGACCTCACGAATGTCTGCCTGCACGAGTGTTTGGATCGGATAGAACACCATGGGCCGGTCGTAGATCGGCAGGAGATGCTTGTTGGTGGCATGGGTCAGCGGGTAGAGGCGCGTGCCCAGGCCGCCGGCGAGGATGACACCCTTCATACGAGTATTATGCCCCCAAGCGCCGTCCCCGGGCAGCGAAGTCGTCAATGACGCGCTGCAACTCTTCTTCTGAAAAATCCGGCCAGTAGAGTTGGGGATATGATTCCTGGACGTTGCTCGTGAGGAACGGGAGGAAGTTCGCGCTCCGGTGGGGGTCTTCCCACGAACCGGTCCGAATGAGGAAGTCCACGTCCGGGAGTTCCTTCGTCCACGCGTGCGCGCGGAGGTCGGCGAGCGCCACCGGTCCTGCGGGGGTTCCCGTCCGCGCCTGCAGGAGCACGTTCGTCGCAGCGACGAGCTCCCGGTCACCGTCGTACCCGACGAGGAAGGTAAGCGCCGGACCTTGGTACTCGGCCGTTACCTCTCGGACGCGCATCATGGCTTGTACGGCAGCATCGGCGAGGAGCTCCCGCCACTCGCCAAGGACGCGGACCCGCACGTGTTCCCGGTGCACCGTCGGGTTTTCGGCGAGCCGGGAGAACCACGCCGCGAACAGTTCGTTCAAGACCATCCGTTCCGCCCTCGGTCGCTTCAGGAGGTTGTCATAGGAGCTTGCCCAGAAGGTGCACCACGGGATCCGTCGCCGACGCACCGCCTCAAAGACCGCTTCCGCCGTCTTCACGCCCATCCGGACGCCGTCCCAGAGCGGAAGACCTTGTGCGGCAGCCCACCGGCGATTCCCGTCGGGAATGATGGCGATGTGTCGGAGTGTGGCGGGAGCCGCTTCGTGCTTCTCCGGCGCAGACACAGGAGAAGTCGCTTCGCGCGCACGAGCCAACGGAGGAGCAGCCGTGCTCGCCACGGGCAGAGCGTCTGGCATTCAAATGCGGAGCGTACCAGGCGGGAGAACGTTGTGCAAGGGCCTCCGCCTCTGCGATGATGGCGGTATGAACGTCCCGCACCGTGCGACTGCCATCATCGGTATCGGTGTGATCGGGGGGAGTGTTGGCATTCTTGCCCTCGGGCTGTGGGCCGTCCCTTGGTTCTTTGAAGGGCGCGTACTCCCCGGCGTCTTCGCGTGGCAGATGTCGCTCGCTGGGAAAACGCGCGAGGAGGTCCGGCAGGCGCTTGCCGCCGCCCTCGCTGCGGAGGCTCCGCGGGTTCGCTTCGTCCAGACGACAGAGACAGAGGCGCAGGATTCTCCACGGCGTCTGGAGGGGGAGATTCCCGCGTCGGTCCTCGGCGCCGAACCGGATCTGGAGCAGACGGCAGAAGCGGCACTCACGATCGGGCGGGAGAGCGGGTGGCGGAGTCTCCAAGGTCGCGTGCTGCTCCTCCAAGGCAGGGGAGAGATTCCCGTTGTGTGGCGCGTCCGTCCCGAGGTGGCCCGCACCGCGCTCCAACAGCGGTTTCCGGACGGCTTCCGCGAGCCGAAGGAGCCTTCGTGGGAACTCGCGTCTGACGGGACGTTCACCTTCCACCCCGGAGAAGCGGGAGCCGAGATCGCGCTCGACGAGACCGTCGCGGCGGTCACGGAGCGGCTGGGGCTTCGTCGCACTGATCCCGTCCTCCTGCGGGTCGTGGTGCGCCCCGTTCAGACCAGTGACAAAGACGCGCGAGTGGCGGGCGTCGCTGCGGCGCAGGCCGTTGCCCGACCACTCACGCTTATCGTCGAGCAGCAGAAGATTGTCGTTCCGTCCGACGTGCTCGCGAGTTGGGTCTTCGGGGCAGAGAGTACGGCCGGGGAGCCGCGCCTCCATCGGGCTGCGATTGAGCAGTACCTTCGCTCCACGGTCGCTACCGCCGTCGCCCAAGGGCCGGTGAACGCGCAGTTCCAGGTGTCCGAGAACCGCGCGACCGTGTTCACGCCACCGACGCCGGGACGGGAACTCCTCGTTGCGGAAAGCGCGACCGGTATCCTGCGTGGGCTCGTTGCGGGAGCGGAGAGCGTCAAACTCATGACGCGAGCGGTTCCTCCAGCCGTGACTGTGACGCCGCTGATGGAAGAATATGGGATCCGCGCGCTCATCGCGCGCGGCGAATCAGACTTTGCCAGGAGTCCGAAGAACCGCATCCACAATATTCGGGTCGGGGCAGAGAAGTACCACGGGTTGCTCGTCTCCCCCGGCGCTGAATTCTCCTTCAACCAAAACCTCGGTCCGGTGGACGGAAAACACGGCTTTCTTCCGGAGCTTGTCATCCTGCATAACGTGACGACGCCCCAATATGGCGGCGGGTTGTGCCAAGTGTCGACGACCATGTTCCGCTCGGCCGTTCACGCCGGATTTCCCGTGACGGCGCGGCGGAACCATGCCTACGCGGTGTCGTACTATGGGATCCCCGGCTTTGACGCGACGATCTACCCGCCGAACCCCGACCTCCGCTTTCTCAACGATATGCCGGGACACCTTCTTATCCAGATGAAGCTTCAGGGGACGAAGCTCGCGTTTGAGTTCTGGGGGACGCCGGACGGCCGGAAGGTGGAGGTGCAGGGACCGTTTCCGTACGACCGCCGGAAAGACGGAGCGGTGAAAGCCCGACTCGTCCGGACGGTGACGCGCGGAGGCCAGGCGACGAGCGACGAGTGGCAGTCGAGCTACAAATCTCCGAAGCTCTTCCCGAAAGTCCTCGCGGCGAATGCCGAGCGGCGATGGGATCAGTCCACGAAGACTCCGCAGGAAGTGGTGCCGGTTGGTCCGCCGGAGCCTGTGCCGAGTCCCACCCCCAAACCGGCGCCGAAGCCGACTCCGACGCCAGCGCCCGAAACATGAACCGCAGTCGCCGCACGCGCGTCTCTCCGGGCGCGAAGGCCTCTCGCGCCACGGCGCGCCGCCCCGGTGCCACGCTGGATACGGGGCAGCCGGTGAGCGGACCTTCTGGGCCCCGAAAGCTCTCGATGGGCAGCCCGGCACCATCTGTGGTACGCCGGCGGCTCCCCGTCGTGTATGAGACGTCCGCTGGAGGGGTGGTGGTCCGGCGCATGCATGGTCAGCTCTGTGTCGCGCTCCTGAAAACGCGCCATACGCGGGGGGAGGTGTGGGTGCTGCCGAAAGGGCATGTTGAGCATGGTCGCGGGGAAACGCGTGACGCCGCGGCGGCGCGAGAAGTGCGCGAGGAGCTTGGCATCGCCAAGATTCGGCTCCTGCGGAAACTCGGGACCGTTCGCTGGCAGTTCTTTGGGGAACAAGATCGGCGGAAGGGAGACGTCCTCAAACCCGATCGCGTTGGTCGGCCCGTGAAGCGTGGTGCGCAGGTCCGTGTCGTAAAAACCGTCCATCATTATCTCTTTGAGGGGTTGACCGATCGCCTCAAGCCCCAGGCGGCGGAGGGATTCCTCGAGGCCCGGTGGGTTCCGTACGCCACGGCCATGCACATGCTTGCCTATCCGACCGACCGCGCGATCCTCGCCAAAGTGCGGGTGCGGTCACCGCGAAAGACCTCTTGAGGTGCGAGCGGTTCCGTGGCACACTCTCACCGCTCGTTTATAAATTTCCCCAGCGGTTCGCACCCGAATATTCCCCTGTATCTTTTTCCCGCCTGCAGCGGGACACTGGGAAGGGTGCGGGGTTACGGTGTCCCCCACCGGGGACACAACAATGAGGAGGCGCTACGCTTTGCTTCGCGCCCCTGTAGCTCAGCGGATAGAGCGTCAGCTTGCGGAGCTGAAGGTCGCAGGTTCAAATCCTGCCAGGGGTACCAACAGATCCAGAACAGAGTGGGAACAGTGCAGCGAACCTCTGCGTAGGCCAGGTCGTATGTCCAGCTTGACGCGGGGGTGATAACCTATTGTATGATGACGAAGAGATACACACACCCGTACTCCCTCATGCGTTCGGCACCATGCCGTCGTTCCTGATCCCCAGAGGAGGGCCGCTTCTTCCCCGAGAGCCACGGGGAGTGGTCCATGGCATAATGCCATGAACGCTTGGGTGCGGCTCCTCCGTCGGTTTCCTCTGGCCGCAGGGTGGTATCCGCCGCGTGGCGTGTGGGTCGGCCTCGCGCTCGGGGTGGGGGTCCTCCTCCTCGCAGGCTCTTCGGCGCACAGTCAGGCCACCACCCTGTTCGTGTCGCCGACCGGATCGGATGCCAATGCATGTACGGCGGCTGCCCCCTGCCGCCAAGTTCGCCGGGCCCTCACGGCGGTCGGGCCGGGGGATACCATTGTGGTCGCCGATGGGGACTATCTGGGCTTCACGGCCTCCGGCATCAACGGCACCGCCGCCGCCCCCATCACGATCCGGGCGCAAGGTGCCGGGGCCAATATGCTGGTCACGACGGACCGCGCGGATAACCGGGATACGATCTTGATTACTTCCTCCTCCTACCTGGTGATTGACGGGCTGCGCGCCTCGAATGCCAACCGGGCGGGGATCCGGGTCAGCTTGAGTTCGAACATCACCGTGCGAAACTCCGTTTTCGGCAACAACGGCATGTGGGGCATCTTCACGGACTTTACTCCGGGGCTGGTGCTGGAGAACAACAAGACCTTTGGATCGGTGGGACAGCACGGAATCTATGTTTCCAACAGCCAGGTGGCCAACGACAATCTGATCATTCGCGGCAACGAGAGCTATGGGAATAACTGGAATGGGATCCAGGTCAATGGGGACTGTTTTGCAGGGGGAGATGGAATCATCTCTGGGGCGCTGATTGAACGGAACATCGTCCACGATAATAATTTGAAAGGATTCAGTTTTATCTCCATGTCTGATTCCGTGGTGCGGAACAACCTCATCTACAACAACGGGATTGTGGGTGGTGCCGGAGGAATCCATTTGGTGGACGAACCGGGGTGCGGCCTACCCAGCAGCAATAACGTCGTGGTCAACAACACCGTTATCGAACCCCGGATCGCGGGGGTGCGGATGAGCCTTGGCGCCCGGGGCAACGTCCTCTTCAACGATCTGATTGTCAGCAACCAAGCCATTGTGGACGAAGGACCGCAAGGTCCGGCCTACGACGTCGGCGCGGATGAGTTGGGCACTACGATAACGGATACGACGCCGCCGGTGATTTCCACTGTGGCGGCGGGAAGTATTACCAACACCACGGCGACGATCACCTGGACGACCGATGAGCCGAGCGACTCGCAAGTAGAGTACGGTACCACGATCACGTACGGCAGCTCGACCACCCTGGATCCGGCGCGGGTCACCAGCCACAGTCAAGTGATCAGCGGCCTGACGGCCAATACCCTCTATCACTATCGCGTGAAGTCACGGGATGCGGCGGGCAATCTGGCAACTTCGGGAGACTTTACTTTTACCACGCTGACGGCCACGCCAACCTTGGCGCCGCGGCTGCTGCTGACGCCAGGCCGCTTGGCCCAATTGCAAACCTACATGCAGCGCAATACCGCCCGCTGGCAAGCGTTGCGTGCCCAGGCAGACGCGGCCACGGGGACCTCGGGCACCGACATGCTGCCGGTGCTGGGCTTGGCCTATCGCGTGACCGGCAATACTACTTATGCCAGCCGCGCCGCCAGTATCTTGCGCACCAATGCCGTTGCCTCCAACACCATCTTCAATCGTGAGCACAACGGCTATTATTACCGCACCGAGCTATGGTACATGGCGATCGGCTTTGACTGGGTCAAGGACCAGTTAACCCCTGCGGAACGGGCGCAAGTGGCCGGCTGGCTGATGGACCGTGCCGACGCGGTCTGGCCGGAGACCACGCCCAGCCGCTCCACGGGCTGGGCGGTGAGCAATCCGGCGAATAACTACTTCTGGGGCTTCATGATGTCGTGGCCGGCGGCTCTGGCCGCCGAGGGCTTCGATACGGGCAGTCATCCCATCTCCGGCACCAATCGGCCGCAATATCACCGCAATTTGGCTCTATCGAAATGGCGCACCCTGGTCCGACCGTTTACCGACAATTGGGGCAAGGGCGGCGTCTGGGCCGAGGGCACCAACTACGACTCCACCTACAACATGGCCTTGATTCTCGACGCCCACAAAAGCGCCACCGGCCAAGATCTCATCAACGAGCCGGGCTTCAATTTCTTGAAAGACAGTCTCAAGTGGCGCATGTATTCGACGGCGCCGAATAACGGCGTCGCCTACAACTACGGCGATCAGTCGCGTTATCCGGAGGCGCCCTTGTGGAGCCTGGACCGGCTGCGGGCCCTGCCGGTCTTCGCCAATATTACCGACCAGACGTTACGCCAGCAGACGAAGTATTGGCTGGATCAAGTAGCGCCATCGACCTTGGATCAATATCACAAGGCCTGGGAGTTTCTCTATTACGATGAAGATTTGCCGGTCACTCCTTTGTCAAGCCTGCCACTGTCGTATTATGCCGAGGGGCCCGGGCTGCTCGTAAAG
>VMFP01000005.1 GCA_007376145.1 Parcubacteria group bacterium Gr01-1014_38 | reverse complement strand
ACGGGCGGTGGTTGGCGTGCTTCTGTCGTTCTTCCAGACGGGAGGGATCGGGACAGGAGGAGAGACGATGGTGCCGGTGGGGGAGACGGTGGTGGGGGGATAACATGTCATTGCGAGCGAAGGTGCGCGGAGCAAGCCGAAGCGAAGCAATCTCCTCGCGCGCGACGCAGAGATTGCTTCGTCGCTGACGCTCCTCGCAATGACTAGGAACGGCATTGCCGAGTTGGGCACTACTAGGGGAGTGTTATTCGCCAGTGCTCTGGCGGTTTCCTTCTTGATAACGCCCATCCTAACACAAGCGCAAGGGCCAGCAAACGTGCCTCGCAGTCTTTGTGATCCTTCTATACGCGAGGGACCTTCCGGACGTCAAAGTGCCGGTTTTCGAAATGTAAACCCCGCCCTTGGGTTGCTCCCCGCAAGTTATGACTGGTTTGGAGGCATCATGCGCGCGCTGGGGAGCGCGCTCCAGCCATTGGCGGGAGATCCCACATACATAGGTTACAAATCCGGCCAGTTGGTGGGATATGATTATCGTCCTGTGGGTTTCAAACAAAACGTGAGTCGCTTATTTTCGGGATTTAAAGGCATTGGAGGACAAAATGTCACGGATGTCCCTCGACTGGGCCAACCCGGCGGCCAATGTCCGGGTGATCCGTTTTGGGTTGGATTCCCGCGACCAGGAAATGTTGAATTTCCACCCCCTTTCCAACTAGTCCACCCCAACTGGGACTGTTTCTGCCGTTGGGATGAGCAAGTGGCGTGCCCAACAGGCGTACCGCCTCCTCTTGGTGTCCCTCTGTTCACGCGGGGGCCAAATCTCCATCGCATCTATGGAGGGACCGACGACTTCATCCGCTGCAACGAATGTTTCGGGGATCACAACATCCGCAAGCACGACCGGTTCGTCGGGACGGGGAAAGGATCGCACTTCGGGTACCCGCGTTCATTTCCAAACGATACCGGATATCAGGAGTGCCTCCGACAGAGCGTCGAAAGTTTCGCTGGGTCTGGACCGGGTGGGCAACCCCAAGTCCCGAATCTTTACGGACTCTAGAAACTCTCATTACTGGACAAAAAATCCCCGCGACCGTGATCGGGGGGATTGGACTCGTTTTCTCCTTATTTCCGGGAAACGCGGTTTTTCTCCGCGAACAGGCGTCGGAGATCTTCGTGCTGCTCAATGCACCGCCAGAGTTCCCATACCGAGGGACCGCTTCCGAAGTGGCTCATTCTGTTCCCACTGTGGATAGCGACAAGAAAGCCGTCGGACGTGAACAGCGGAGCCCCGCTGTTCCCCGGATAGCAGCCAATGCTGTAGTCCAACACAGCCGATACCCCTCGCGCAAGGTCATGACCGGTTTCGCGTTTCACGAAGCCTTGGTCAAAGATGGCAACGAGAGGATCTCCTGGATGGGGCCACGGATGCTTGAGGCCGTACGTTGGAAACCCGAGGAGCCCGACCGAACGTCCGAGGAATAACTGGTCTTTTGAAGCAAGCGGAATCTCTGCGGGAAGAATGGGCATCGCGCTCGCGTAGTCTTCGAGCTGGAGAACAGCCACGTCTCGGTAGGGAGCAGAGACCCGGTTGTAGACGGAATCTTTTACCGGTGCCAGCCCCCAGATTGTCTTGAGATCTGCAGTGTGGCGGGGAAGTTCAAACGGGTACCAGACCTGTACGACGCGACGCCACGGGTCACCAAACCCATTTCGCATCGCATACAATTCGCCGTGCAGGATGCGCAGATCGGCCACATGGGCGGCTGTGGCGAGGAGTCGAGCTTGGACATGGATGCACACTGCCGTGCCCCCCACACCGGCTTTCTTACTTCCGACAAAATAGACAGCGGGCGCAACCTTCTGGGCTGCCACGCCAAAATCGGTAATCGGCGTCGCGGCGGACAGTGCGTGATTCGCGGGAACAGCTTTTGGAGCCGAATCGTCTCCGGGCGCTTGCCAGAGAGCGAGTCCTCCGAGAAGAGCGAACGAGAGTGTCCAACGTGTGAACTGAAGCCGCGGATGCCGTACCCGAGGCGGAAGACCTGCATCAAAACTTCACCCTCCCGTGCTTCTCGAGGGAGTCCAGGATGTATCTGGCCTTATGCAGTTTGCACAGGCAGCTGTGGCAGCGAGGAGGAATATTGTGATATGCTTTCTTTGTTCACCTTAAGACACCAACAGGTACGCACATGTCTACCGTCACCCTTTCTCCCATCTCCCACGAGCTTCTTCGCGCGTGGAAACTCTTCAGCAGCCGCTGGCGGACGGCGGTTCTTGTGGGGCTTTCCCCAGTAATTGTCCTCGCGATAGCCCTTCCAATCCTTTTCGCCTGGGCTCGGAACACGGGAAGCGGCACAACACCGTCGCTTTTCCTGACCATGGTGGGAATAGCGGTACTTATCGTTTTCTATCTCGCGACTATTCCCGCGCGCGCTGGACTATTGAATCTCTTCGCACGACATGAAGGAAAATTTTCTGCACGGGAAGCATTGCGGATTGGTCTCCGCCGCTTCTGGCCGTTTTTTGGAACAGAACTCCTTATCGTTATTCCCATCGGACTTTCCCTACTCCCCCTCCTTGCGTTCCAAGGCTGGTTTGCCGGCGCTGCCCGTCCCGCACTCCTCGCGAGTGCCGGAATCACCGTAACAAACACGCTTGGTCTCTTGGGAGTACTGCTCCTCGCATCTCTTCCTATGGCTCTTTCCGTAGCCGTTTCCTTCTCCCCGATCACCGCAGCGGTCGGAGATACTTCCGGAGGCCTCTCCGCTCTGAAGCGGTCATTTGCGCTTCTCCGTGAGCGGAAAGCATTCTGGAAGATTTCCGGACGTCTCGCGCTGTGGGTAGTACTGTTTGTGGTGATCTGCACGGCGGTCGAGCCTCTGCCATTCGTCCAGTGGATGATGCCGTTCGTCATGAGCCTAATCGGCGCTGCGTTCCTCGTCACTCTCTACAAAGAGCTTACAATAGCGGCCTGAGCATTTCTGACCACTGGTGGTGGTACCATATACAGCGGATGAATCGGTCCGTTGCAGTGATTCTGAGTATCAGCACAGGAATATCTGTCGCACTCTTCCCTCTTAGAGTCTCTGCGGACATCTGGAATCCGTTCGACGGGGTTCCGGAACGACTTGGATTGTTTACGGAAGTGCGCAATCTTCTTCGTGGATTCGTCGAACACATCGAGGAAATCGCGGGACGGCCGGTAAGCCGCTTCAAAATTCCCGATCGCCTGAACATCGGGTTCCGTCCGCGGGGGTTCTACCGCCCACCAGGAAGCTCTCCGGGTGTTCCGTACCCGCCACCCGGGTTCCGAACGCGCGGAACGCCGCCCTCGCCCATCCCCGGCGAACTACCGATCAACAGGCTCCACGACGGTTTTCAACCAGACACGCTCGAGCAGCAGGACTTTGGTCATACCCACACGCCGACGCCCTAAAGTGGGCGTGTTGTCTGTGGGTCTAAAATCTGGTACGTTTTCCGTACGATGAAACTGCGAACGATGCGCCGATTTCATGTATACTTGCGCCCCGAGCCGGAAGGGGGATTTACCGTCACGGTTCCTGCGCTTCCGGGGTGCGTAACGTATGGGCGCGACTTGGAGGAAGCCTCGGTGATGGCAGACGACGCGATTCGCGCGTATCTCGCCAGCCTTCGGAAACACGGCGAGAATATTCCTTCGGATACCGGCGCACTTCTCACGTCCGTCGACGTGCTCGTCCGTGGCTAAGCTTCCAACTCTTACTCCGCGAGAAGTTCTCCGACTTCTTCGAGATCAGGGGTTTGTCCCGGACCATCAGACCGGAAGCCATCTCGTTCTCTATCACCCCACCACCAAACGACGGACGGTTGTTCCAATTCATCGACGCGATCTCCCGAAAGGCACGCTCCGCAGTATTCTTAGAGAAGCCGGTATTGATCCTGCGCGGTTCAGAAAATAACTCCTGACTCTATGCCACCGTCGAAGCTTTCCGCGACGCTCATCCCGGGCATCGTGACCGTCGTGCTCCTCTTCGGTGGGTGGGGGATCACGAAGCTCGTTCAGCGCGCGCGAATGCCTGCGCCGACAGCGCTGCCCACCACCAGTCCGGCAACTCTCTTTCCAGCGATTGCCCCGTCGCCGGACGTGCAACTCCCAACCGTCCGTGCGGATACCGATGCCGATGGTCTTCCCGACGATTTGGAACGGATTTATCAGACCGACCCCAGAATCGCCGATACCGATAAGGATGGATACGCCGATGGTCTCGAAGTCGCCAACGGGTATGACCCCACAAAGCCGGCGCCCGGAGACAAAATCTCCATTCCCGCGCCCGCCACGCCGTCGCCCGCTCCGACGTACACCGAACAATTCCTCGCGCGTACCGGCCTTCCTTCCGATCCGCGCAGCCTCCTAAAGAGCGACGACTTAGGAAACTTTATCGCCGAAGCGAATGTCCGCGGCTTCCTGCCAAACATTCCCGATGCGCAACTCAACATCGTCTCGGCTGCCGGGAAAGCGGCGATCGTTCGCTACCTGGATGCCGTGAGTACCCCCCAGAATACAAAGATTGTGCCGGTGACCGCCGAGGAGATCTCGGCGGCGTTCCGGACGCTCACCTCGACCAAGAACCCGCAGCCGCTCACGGACCTGGTCGGAACATTGACGCGGAACGTTGAAGAGCTGAAGAAAGCCCCGGTGCCCGGCGAAGCGCTCGCGCTCCATACGCAATACGTTGCCGCCGCGCAAGCCCTGAAAGACAACACCGAGAAGCTCGTCAGTTATCAGAGCGACTACGTCGGCGCGCTCGTCGCCGCCTCGCGCATCGAGAACCTCCGCGGCGTGTTCCGCGCTGTGACTGACGGTATCAAGGACCTCGAACAGAAGTACGGAATTTCTTGAACGGCATTTCAAAGCGACACCGATGCCCGACAACCGTCCTCCCGCGCAGATCTCGCTCATCGCGGTCCTGCTCTTCACGCCGTACCTCGCAGTGTTGGATGGGGTGAACGTCCTGCTTCTGTTCGTCGGCATGGATGACTTTTGGATTACGGACGTGCTGGCGTTTCCCATCACCCAGCTGTACCTTCGTTTCAAAGGCGTGCGCTCCACATACAACATCGTGTGCAACATCGTGGAGCTCATCCCGTACGTCGGCGCTCTTCCGTTAAAGACCGTGGGCTTCCTCCTGACCGTCTGGGCCAACCGCCGCGCGGCACGAAGAGAGACCCTCGAACAGGTTGAAGCCGGCGTGCGGAGAGAGCCGAGGGTGAGAACCGGTGAAGCCGCGCGAGTCCGCCCCGCCGCGGCGGCGGGAGGCAGCGCGGCACGCGTCCTGCGCTGAACGATCAGCTGAATTAACCACGCTCGCTGCGCATCTCTCTGTACAGAGAGATGTCGTGATTGACAGACGTTCAAAAAGACGCTATACTAGAGTCAACGCTCGAAGACTAGGGCACGAACACCAACATTCCACAACAACACTATGACGCTGCCAAAATTCATTGGCATTACGGAACTGCGGAACAATGTGCGGAAAGTGTTTGACCGTCTCTCGAAGGATGGCGCTCCCATTGTGGTGATCCGGGAAAGCAAGCCGGAGGCGGTTATTGTTTCGTATCGAGATTTCGAGAGCCTCATGAACGGAGAAAACAAGGAACTCTTGAATGTAAAAGCGGAACCGCTGTCGATTCCATGAACAAGCAGATTGTTTCTCATCTCTGGGGCGTCCAGTATCGCGCATTAGCGGAGTATCGCTCCACGATATTTCCTACTCGAATGTTCAAATCCCGCTGGGAAAGGTTCCTCGCCTTCATGGGTCTCACGACTATTTTGCTGGGGTTCGGCATTTTCCCGAAGATCGCCTTCGCTGACCCGCACGCCACCTTCTTCACCGACCGCGCCCAAGAACAGCTCTTCTTCAATGTGCTCGCGGCGCTCAACCAAGCGGACTATGTGGAGCCGCCGAAGCAGCCCCCGATTGATGCCGACCGGCGTCTCGGATCCTTCATCCGGTTCGGAACGTACACGTCTTCCGCGAACCGACCGAAATACCAGGTGACGCGAGACCCCGTCACCGGCCAAGTGACGGTCGCGCTCGATCCAGGATCCGGCCTTCCCCTCGAGCCGAACGAGGCGGCCGGGGTGGAACTCCCGCGCATCCGCGTCCGGCCGGTGACGTCCGACGACGGGGATATCTACTTCCGCCAGCGCGTCGCAGAACGCGCCCTCGCGGAAGCCCAGCGGGTCGAGCTCTCGAACCTCGTCTGCGGCTTCCGCCGACTTTACCTCGGCGATGACGAGGCACGGGAATGCCTTGACCAGGCGCAACAGCGCGGCCTAAATCTCCGCTAGCGCAACGGGACCAAGAGGACCGCATGACGTTCCGGGATCCGAAAGTTCTTTCCGCCCTCGGGGCGCTACTCGCCGCGACCATCGCCGTGGCCTCTACGCCCATGGTGCACGCCGCACTGCAGACGGCGGAGGAACTCCAGCGGAAGCAGGGAACACGGTGGATCGATAACTACCTCAACGTCCCGTACGTCGGCACGCTCGTCGCCCTCCTCGAGATGCTGGGCTCGGAGCCCACAGCAGCATCGCCCACCGGGGCGCCCGGGTATCTCCAGCGGAATGCCGGATACTTCGCCGACGAAGTGATCGACCACTTCCAGCAGCGGCTTCCCCTCGTTGCCTTCGATGCCCCAATCGATATCCTCAATCGGGCCTCTCCCCCTCCTACCGGAGCGCAAGGAGGAAGCCCGTACATTTCCACGGCGCGGACGCGGAACGGGGTCAATGCCTGGGGAGACCTTCTCTACGATATCACCCACTCGGTCCACGCGCAGGCCTTCGACATCATCTCCACGCTCCAGCAGCGAGCCAAGGAGCAGAGCGAAGCGCTCGACAAGGAACTCCGCGACGGCGAGGGGCGCCTCGCGCTTGCCGGTCCCGGTAATGCTCGGGGTATTGGCGGCCAGAATCTTGGGAGATACGCGATCCACGCTGGAGACGTGAAGGCATCTGCCGAAGAGGCTCAAGACCAACTGACGGAACTCGCAAAAACCCAGGACCCCGGGCCCGTGGCCGCGCTCCCGCCGGACGCCCCCCTCCCGCCCCAATTCGTCCCCTCCTCGCAGAAACCCCCCGAGAATCCGGCAATCCCCGGAGGGTCGAACGCCGGACCCCAGCTCGCCCAGAACCTCGGCATTCTTGCGAACGCCAACCCCTTCTCGGGACTGGCAAGCGTGAACCCGAGCATCCTGCTGTTCCCGATTGCGAACCGTGCCCAGAACATCCTCAATAACTTGGGAATAACTCCCGACGCGCTGGATCGGTTTGGCGGCGGAGGGCCGCTCGGGGACCTCCTCAACATCTTCGGGGGCAGCCGCACGCGGGACCTCCTTGGGCGGGGCGGCGGCAGCTCCCCGGCGCCAGCGACGAGGCCGGCGGCGGAGGATGCCCTCTGCCCCGTGGCGGCTGCCAGACACTCCCAGACAACCGTCGCCAACGCCGCCCGGCTCCTGCAGCTCCCGGCGGACGCCGAGTGGACCATCGGCCTGTCCCCCGCCACGGCACTGTTCGGCATTCAAGGGACGGACTTCGAAACCGGCGAGCGCGTGACCATCAGTGACCAGCTGCTTCGCCCGAACACGTGTGTCTGGGTCGTCATCGTTGGGAATGACGCGGTCTTCTTGAGCGATACGGACCCGGTCGCCTTCCGTCTCATGAACGTGATCTGACCATGCCGGCCCGCTCTCGCATCACGAAGTGGCTCCTTCTCACGATTGTGCTCGCGCTCACGGGCGGGGGGCTTCTCGCTGGTCTCACCGCGCACGCAGAGGGAGAGAAGGAGGCAATCGCCCGGATTAGAGCTTCGTTAGCACGGGGAGAAACCCCTAGTCCGACAGGAACTCCGGCAGAGAAAGGCATGATCGCGGAGTTGGCGGATCGGGCAGTAGGCGGAATCCTCGCCGCCTTCAACACGCTTCTCATGGGCGTGCTGTGGATCTATACGAGCATGGTCGGCATTGTCCTCTTCTTCCTTGGGAATGTGCTGGACTACATCCTCCATGTGGCAAAATTCGCCGACAATGAGTGGGTGAAGGATGGATGGAAAATCACGCGAGACACCCTGAACGTGGTCTTTATTCTTTCGTTGCTCGCCATCGCCTTCGCGACCATCGCGGGGATCGAAGGGTATGGGATGAAGCAGCTCTTGCCCCGACTCATCGTGGCCGCCCTCCTCGTGAACTTCAGCCTCGCGATCGGAGGAGCCTTCATCAATTTCTCCAATATCGCCATGCGCACGCTCGCCGGAAGCACCGCCACGCCCGGGTCAACGCTTAGCATTCGGCTGGCAAACGTGACGGTCATCAAGGATTTCTTCTCCCTCGACCCGAACATCACCTGGGATAAACTCTTGCCGGTTGGCCCGAGTACGCCGGCGGTCGTGCCGACGTCACCGGTAAAAACGCCGAATGACCTCAAGACCAACCAGCAGCTCCAATACACACTGGGCGCCCTCATTGCTGCCATCATGCTCACGATTGTGACGATCGCGATCGGCGCCGTGGCCTTGATGCTCGTGATTCGGATCGTCGCGCTCTATGTCCTCCTCATTCTCTCTCCCGTCGGGTTCGTCTTCTCCATTCTCCCGCAGACCGCCGGCTACGCCCGGCAGTGGTGGGACGCGCTCATCAAGTATGTTCTCTACGGGCCGGTCGTTGTCTTCTTCTTGACCCTCGCCACGCGAATCGGCACGCCGGAGGGCAGCAGAAATCCGAGCTTTCGCACGCTGTCTGGTCAGCTCGGCATCGAGCCGACGAGCGACGTCGCAGCCTTCTTCCTCAACAATAGATTCTTCGGGGCGATGCTTGAGGCGACGTTTGTCGTCCTCTTCATCGTCATCGCGCTCCTCGCCGCCCAGCAGATGGGCGTCGCCGGCGCCGCGATCGGGACGGCCGCCGCGCGCCGCTGGATCCCGGCCGCCACCGGCGGACCGGCCCTTTGGACACGGACCGGCAAACCTTTCCTTGAGGCGCGCGCGGAAGCGCAGAAAGCGATTACGAAGGAGCGGCGCGCAGGGTTCTTCGGCGGTCTTGGTGCCCGCACCGCCGCACCCTTCTCACGCCGATTCGCCGAGCGTCAACAGCTCCGGGAGGTAGAGGAGTCCTACAAGGACATGAAGGCTCGCGGCGTTGGTAAGGACGAGACGCTGCGACAACTCGAGCGCGGCAACGTTACCCAGCGAGCGGCGGCAGCACGGTACGGAGTCGAAAAGGAATACTTCGACGAACCCGAACAATTCGAGCGCGCAAAAGCGGCAGCGAGGGGCGGCGACAAGGAAGCGGTGGAGAAGGCGTATCAAAAATCTCGACCAGTCTATGCGACATCAGGACAACCGGCGAGTGCCGTGAAGGAAGCGCTGGAAACCGGCATCGGCGCCTTGTCCGTGAAGATAGGGTTGCGCGCAAACGCGCCTGCGGCACGAAGGGCCTTCGGCCGCGTGAAAGACGAAGACTTGCCGAAGGCGAAAGGAGAAGTGAAGATCGCCATCGAAGCAGCGACAGAAGCAGTGAGAGCTGGTGCCCCCGCCGAGCGTCCCATCGATCTCTCGGTGAACAAAATGCGCGCCATCGCGGAACGGGTTCCCGAAGCACAGCAGGCGCTTGACGACTACATTACAGCGCTCCGGGCCACACCGGCATGGAACGACGCCACAGAGCGACAACTCCGGCAGCGAGGCATCATTACCTGATCGAACATGACCCCTTCAGAAACCGAGTTGGATGAACTCGTCGTGTATTTCAACGCGAGTCCGGCTGCGGTTGATCGCGGTACGCCCAACTCCTCGCCGCCAATCCCTCCCTCTCTCCCCGAGAATCTTCGACAACTACTCACAGCTAAGGAAACCGCGCAACACCTGTGGACGATTGGTACGAGCGAGTTTCGGCTTTCCCTCGATCAAATCCGAGAAATCAGCAGAATGCTTCGGGACATTCTCCTCGGCGAAATGAGCGCGCGGGAATTAAGCCAAGCGATCCAGCGACGCGCGGGTACTTCTCCGGAAACAGCCCATGCCCTTGGCGCGCGCCTCACGAAAGAATTTATCACAGCGCACTACTTTCAGATCGCGCAGGTGTACGAGAAGAAGCACGGACGGCAGGCAGTAGGCAGTGGGCACCCCACTCCGCCCACGGGGCTTCGCGGGACAGAGCAGGCAGTAGGAATGACCACGGACGAGGCAACCGGCGCCCCACTTCGTCCTTTGGACTTCGCGGGGCAGGGCAGTGAGCCCCACTCCGCTGAAGCTACGCGGGGCGGGCAGGCAGCGAGGGTGGATGTAACGCCGCCGGCGCCAGCAGCTCCCCCGCCAGCGACTCCTCCACCCGCCGCGCCCGCAGCACCCCCGCAGGCGGCCCCTCCCCGAGTCGTGGACTTACGGAACGGAGCAATCCCGTCCCGGCTGCCGCCCCCGCCCCGCGTAGCTCCGGGAGGAGCGAAGTGGGGACCGCCCCGCGTTGCCCCTCCGCCGAGCGCGCCGAGACCCGCCGGAAATCCGCAGATGCCCCCGGGCGTTCCTCTGGAGCGCCTGTCGCCTCCGCCGCCGCCCCCGGGGCCTCCGCCGCCGCCCCCGCCCGCCCCGACGCTCCCCGCCCGGCCACCGGGAGGCGGCGCCCACGGGCCGCTGCCGACGCCTCCTTGACTCGGACTCTAGCAGATCATAGAGTTGCTATATGAATAGGATTGTAACCATGCTCGAGTTCCGCCGGAGGGCCGGCGACATTCTCAACCAAATCTTCTACCGGAAAGAGCGGATTCTTGTGCGCCGAGGAAGGAAGGATATGGCCGTGCTCATCCCCTTGGAGGACTATCAAACCTACATCGCTGATGCGGATACCGAACGCTATACGGACAAGGAGCTCCAGGATATGTTCCGGCGTGATGCCGTCCCGGCCGATCTGCGCTCCTGGGCACTTCAGGCCAAACCGCGCCGACGGTGAAGGTCTCCCGTATCTTTCTCGATGCAAACATCTTCGTCGCTGCGGTGGGACGACCGGCGGGCGGCTCGGGCACGCTCCTCACGCTGTGCGCGCGAGGATTCCTGACCGCGGTGGCCTCGCGGCGCGTCATCGCTGAAGCAGAGAGGAATATTCGCGAGAAATTGGGCACGGAGGCGCTCCAAAAGTTTTACGAGCTCCTCGTGGGAGTGCGCCCGCGTATCGTCCCCGATCCGCCACCGAGAGTCGTGCGGAGATTCGCGCGCGTGATCAACAAGAAAGATGCGCCGGTCCTCGCCGCAGCGGTACACAATCGTGCCGATGCCCTCGTTACCCTCGATACGGATTTCTCTCCCCCTACTGTCCACCGCGCCGCAGGCGCGGTTCAGATTCTCGATCCTGGATCCGTGCTCCGACTCCTTCGTCGTTCTGAAGAGTCTTGAGGGCGAGAGGAATACGCTCGCTCGGTTCTTTTTTTAGAACCAATCTCAAAAACTTCCTCCCACCCTGGTCATTCGGAGCCCTTCGACTTTGCTCAAGGTAAACTCCGCGAAGCATCCAACACTCAAGGTGTCGTCCTGAGCGAAGCGAAGGACCTCCGCGCGAGATCCTTCGGCCTTCGGCCTCAGGATGACACGAAAGGAGTTTTTGAGATGGGCTCCAGCCCGCTCGACGGCCAATCGCTCTGGTATGGTATTCTAGGGTTTATACAGACACACGAATGTCGCTTCAGTTCCAAGTGCCCCAATTCGTGGACGTTGAAGATAAAATCTTCGGGCCGCTCACCGCCAAGCAGTTCCTGATGTTCGTCGTGAACGCGCTCATTGGGGCGGCGCTCTATGTCGCGTTCCCCCTTCCCGTCTTCGTCGCGCTCATCATCCCGATTACCATCTTTTTCCTCCTTCTCGCGTTCTACAAAGTGAACGGTCGGTCGTTTGTCTGGTTCCTGTACGCCGTCCTCCACTACGTCTTGACGGGGAAGCTCTTTCTCTGGGAGCGCCGGGGAGAAACCCCCAAAATTCGCATCTCCTCGATCACGGCGGTGGAGACCGCACTCGCCCGGCGGGGGGTCCGCTCGCTGGAACGCGTGGGAGCGGCGGCGGAGAGCCGCATTCAGCAACTCGCGCGCATCCTCGACACCTCGGGGAAAGTGGTGGAGGAAGACCTGCCAGCGCCAGCAGGATTTGAACGCGCCTAGCGATGGCCAACCAGCTCACCCAGAGACGCCGGACGAAGCACTCCGCACAGCAGTACCTGGACATCGCGGAGATCCGGGACGGCGTGGTCATCCTCCGCGACGGCTCGTTCCGCGCTATCCTTATGGCGAGCAGCGTGAACTTCGCCCTCAAGAGCGAAGAGGAGCAGAACGCCATCATCTACGGCTTCCAGGACACGCTGAACAGCCTGGATTTTCCGATGCAGATCCTCGTCACCTCGCGGCGGATTGACCTCACCCCGTACTTGCAGGAGCTCGACCGCCTGGAGGACCTCCAGCAGAGCGAACTCATGAAAATCCAGCTCCAGGAGTACCGCGAGTACATCAAGGAACTCGTGAAAGTCTCGAACGTCATGACGAAGACCTTCTACATCGTCATTCCCTTTGCGCCTTTCGCGGCGACGGAGGAACGCGCGATGACGAAATTCCTCAAGGGGATGCGAGTCCGCGGCGGGCTTGCTCCGCTCACGCCGACCGAGTTCTCCCGCTACAAGGACCAGCTCTGGCAGCGGGTTGACCAGGTCTCCGCAAACCTCCGCGGCATCGGGGTGCGCCTCGCGCCCCTGAACACCCAGGAAATCATCGAGCTCTTCTATACCCTGTACAACCCGGACACCGCCCGGAACCAGCACCTGCCTCCGGTGGAAGACCTGAACGTCGAGGACATCGCGCCGGAGGCGCTCGCCGAAGCTCCGCCAGCTCCGGAGGACATGGACCGATTCCGCTACCTCACGGTGACGCCACCAAGCGCGGAGGAAGCCGAGACGCAGTACCGCGCACGGCGGGGGCGGGAAGAATGAGAGGGAACGCCATGGCTCTCTTTGGACGGAAGAAAACCACGGAAACCCCGCAAGGGCGAGAGCTCAAGCGGGAAATCGCCACGGCCGAGAAACAATTTCGGGAAGGGGTGACGACCCTGCGCGACCTCCTCGCGCCCGCCGCGCTCCGCATCACCCCACGTCATCTGGAACTCTCCGGGGAGTACATCGGGACGCTCTTCGCATTCACGTACCCCCGGTACCTCGCCTCGCCCTGGCTCGCGCCCCTCATCAACCTCGACACCGAGCTCGACATCGCGCTCTTCGTCTATCCGCTTGAGTCGGCGGTCATTCTCAAAAACCTAAAAAAGAAGGTGGCGCAGGTGCAGGCAAGCATCGCGATGGCGCAGGAGAAAGGACAGGCGCGGGACCCGCTTCTGGAAACCGCGTACCAGGACATTGAGGAACTCCGCGACCGGCTCACGCAAGGAACGGAGCGGTTCTTCCGCCTCGGTCTCTACTTCACCATCCACGGGCGGGAGAAGAAGGAGCTCGACGACACGATTGGACGAATCGAATCGCTCCTCGAAGGGAAGCTCATCTATGTGAAACCGGCGATCTACCAAATGGAGCAGGGATTCATCAGCACGCTCCCCCTCGGGCACGACGTCCTCCAAGTTGGGACCAACATGAACACCGCGCCGCTCTCCACGGCTTTCCCTTTCGTCAGTAGCGACCTCACCTCCGATACGGGAATCTTGTACGGCATTAACCGGCACAACAACTCCTTGATCATCTTTGACCGCTTCTCGCTCGAGAACGCGAATACGGTGATCTTCGCGAAGTCCGGCGCCGGGAAAAGCTACACCGTGAAGCTCGAAATCCTCCGGAGCATGATGTTCGGCACCGAGGTGATCGTCATTGACCCGGAGAACGAGTACCGCTACCTCGCCCAAGCGACCGGCGGCACCTTCCTCCGGATCAGCACGGCTTCCGAGCACCGCATCAACCCCTTCGATCTCCCGCCGCTCCGGGAAGACGACAATCCGGAGGACGTGCTCCGGGAGCAGGTCACGCATCTGACGGGGCTCATCGCGATTATGGCGGACGGGCTCTCGGCGGAAGAGAAGAGCATCGCGGATGAAGCGATCTGGCAGACGTACGCGTTGAAAGACATCACCCCCGCGACGAAGGAGTGGAACCGCGAGCCGCCGACGCTCGAGGATTTCTACAATATCCTGAAGGACATGGCGGGCGGGCGGAATCTCGCGCTCCGTCTCCAGCAGTTCGTCACGGGAACATACGCCGGGGTGTTCAACAAACCCACGAACATCGACACAACCACGCAGCTCGTGGTCTTCAACCTCCGCGACATGGAGGAACAGCTTCGCCCGATGGCCATGTACGTGGTTCTCGCGTACATCTGGAAGAAGATCCGCGCCAGTTTAAAGAAGCGGGTTCTCGTTATTGACGAAGCGTGGGTCTTGATGCAGCACGAGGAGTCCGCGCAGTTCCTTTTCGGCATCGCCAAACGCGCCCGGAAGTACTACCTCGGCGTCACCACCATCACGCAGGACGTGACGGACTTCCTCACCTCCCGGTACGGGAAACCCATCGTCACGAACTCGTCCATCCAGTTTCTCCTCCGGCAATCCCCCGCGGCGATTGATCTCATCGCGGATACCTTCTACCTCACCGAGGGGGAGAAATACCTCCTCCTCGAGAGCGACGTCGGAGAAGGCCTGTTCTTTGCAGGCTTAAAGCACGTCGCGATCAAAGTCGTGGCGAGCTACGCCGAAGACCAGATCATCACGAGCGACCCCCGGCAAGTCCTGGAAATCGAGGCGGCACGAAAAGAGATGGAGACACGCGAGGTTGCACCGCCTGCGCCGAGCGAGCCCGGCTGAGCGAGAGCAATAATGAAGAGCACTCGACGCACGCGATGGTTGCCGCTTCTCGGAGGAGTGCTGATCTTGATCATTGCCTCTGTCACATATGCGCAGAATCTCGATCAGCCCTTTCCCGCCCGGACAATTGGGGAACTGGTAAATCAACTGTTCAGGTTTGGTATTGTCCTGATCGTTCTCGCCGCCGCCATCTACATCGCCATCGGGGCGTACATGTACTTCATCGCGGCAGGCAACGCCGAGATGGCCAAGACGGGGAAAGAGTACATCACCCGCTCGCTCATGGGGCTCATCCTCGGGCTCCTCGCCTGGGTCATCCTCAATACCATCAGCCCGCAGTTCGCAAAAGAACTCCGGGATCCTCAGCCGGGGGCCGTGCGAGGCACGACGGCAGACCCGGCGTTCCCCGGAGATGCGGCGGCGAGGAGATAGACCCACCACAGAACGGAAAGATCGTTTTTCCAGAAGGGGGTATCCACGAGACCGAAGACGAGCAATGCGAGGAGTGCTGCTCCCGAAGCGGCCAACAGGGGAGAAAAACGATGTGGGGTGAAATGCGCCTGAAAGAGCGAAAAGGCGACGAGTGCCATCATGGACAACAGCCCGAGGAGGCCAGTATTCAACCAAAGCGAGAGGACAATGTTATGAGGATCGCGAACGACCCATTCCAGGGATGTGGGGCGCAGAATCCCAGGGACAGACGAGCGCGAAAGCAGATCGTGAAGTTGGGCTTGATAGACTGGCTCGAAGGTGCCGAGGCCAGTGCCGAGTACTGGATGATCGCGGATGAGGGCGAGCGACACGTGCCAAATCTGGAGTCGGGCCCGAAATGGCGAATCGACGGCGACCGCGTGCCTGAATTTCCCCGTGCCAAACTGGATCGCGATCGCGAGTAGAAGGAGAAAGAACACGAGTATCAGCCACCGACGCCGACGCCGGAGTACCGCACAAGCACCGACGGCCGCCGCGAGTACTCCGCCGAGAGACTGGGTGAAGAACAGAGTCGGCAGGAAGAGGGCGAGAGAGACCCGCGACAGGCGGCGACCGGCGGGGGGAGAGGACTGGGAGGCGAAAACGGTGGCAAAGGCGATGAGCGGCGCAAGCACCAAGGCGAGGGAGTTCGGGACATCGTAGATGCCGCGGAGGCGGCTGAAGTCCGCAGTACGGGTTCCCACCGCGAGGGAGAGCCCTGCGGAGACCACCCCTCCCCAGAGGAGAGCACGCGCCACTGCGGTCCGACCCTCTGCGGTCCGCAGGAGAGGAAGAAGCACCACCGCGTACGCGAGCGGTTCAGCGACGAAGGCTTTCCACTGCCCCCAGGCCGTCCTTGGATGCGGAGCAATCGCGGCGGAAATGGTGGCCGAAGCCGCGAAGATGATGGTGAACAGAAGGAGAGAACGCGGGAGCACGCGAAGCGCACCAGGAATCCCGGCACGCCAGTGGATCACACCGGTGACCACGGCGACGCCAATCAAGAGTTCTAAGAGTGTCGTGGGGAGCTCGACCCCTCCGAGAAGCAGGTGGGAGCGGAGGAGATACCCCGCGTGGAACACGAGGGGAAGAAGGAGCGCGACCTTGGGCCGCCAGAAGGCGAGCAGGACGGCCGCGGCGAGGAAGGGACCGAAGGTCCAGAGGGGAACCGTCACGCTGGGTGATTCTTAAGAACCGCGCCAGCGATCCCCGCTAGGACGCAACGCCCCACCAAGAAGAAGGACAAGGGGGAGCAAGAGGTGGATGTACACGAGGCTGTGGACGAACTGGGCGTGGGCGAGCATCCCGCTAAGGGCAAGAAGTGCCAACCCCGGCAGTGCTCCTTGGCGCCATTCCCTGGTCTCCCAGAAGAGTACCCAGACGAGCGCGTTCAGGAGGAGGAAGAAGAGGATAATCCCCCAAGTGCCGGTGGTCGCCAACAGCGTGATAAACGAGTTATCGGCTCCGGCGCGGGAGTGGAGCGCGAGGCTCGCGATGTTCCCCGCAGCCAGCTGCTCAAACCCGTAGGCGTTGTAGCCGACTCCGAACAGGGGGAAGTGAAAAAAGTGCTCGAGCGCTTGCTGCCACGACTGCACGCGGAGGGAGACCGTTGGATCGGTGGCGCTGAGATTCTGGATGCGGGCGACAAAGGAGGGGACGAGAGCGAGCCCGGCGGCCGCTGCGGTCGCGAGCGGGAACCACCGTCGCCACGAGCGGAAGGAGAACAGACTGAAACCCGCAACCACCGCGAGCGCAAACAGGGACGCCCGTGATTTCGTCAACACCAGGGCGAAGACGAGAAGCGCTCCGGCCGCAAGAAGGAAGATCCGCGTCGTGCGCCGCGTGGTCGGCGGTACTGCGACGAGCACCGCCAGGGCCATCACCAGAAATCCGCCGAGCAGGTTCGGATCGAGCCAGGTCGAGAACAGTCTCCCTGGGTGGGGGTCCCACCCGGTCAGGGGACAGATGGGAACGGGGATCCGTCCGCAGGTCGCCGCGACCACGGCCGATGGGCTCAAGAAGGAAAAGACCGCGAACTGGAGGAGCCCGAGGATGGCGAGGACCACTCCCACCAGGAGCACGCCCGTGGGGATGAGCAGCTTCCGGCGCAGGACGCGTGCGGAAAGCGGCAGCAGAAGAAGAATGATGAGAATCCGGCCGGCGTACCCGAGGGCAATCATCCAATCCGCCCAAGGCAACCGCTCGGCAGCAAGGAGCAGCCCGGGAAGCACAGCGGCGAGAACGACGAGCACGGCGACGACCCCGGCGGGAAAACGCTCACCAAGAAGCCTGGGAGAAACGGGGGAGCCCCCATGAGGAGTTCGCTGAAGAGACACCCGCCAAAACGCCAACAGCCACCCTCCAGTCACCCACGGGAGAAGAGCGTCGGTGAAGGTGAGATCAGCAACGGCGCCGAGCGGAATGCGAAGGAGTTGCCCGGGGAGGAGACTCCCGAGAAGGAGGGCAGCCCCCGCATCCGGAACTCGCGCCGAAAGCACGAGCAGTGCTGCGGCGAGCGCCCCTCCCAGAATCCCAGGAGATAAATCCCCGCGCTGCCCAAGGAGGACCCCGAAGACTGCGGCGAGGGGGAGAATGACGACCAGCGGGTGGGGGAGTGGAGAAAACAGGCGAAAGATGCGTCGAAGCCCTCGGAGTATGACTCCTTCCCAGCGGGGGCGATGGAGGGAAAAGTACACGTCCTCCGCGCGGTCGGATAGCGCAAGTCGCTCCTTGAGTGGCGCGCTGCGCCCCCCCGCATGGAGAATGTGAACCCTTGGGTCCGCGAGGAGCACTCCCCCGTGTGCACGGAGACGGCGACAGAGATCGATATCTTCGTAGTACAAGAAGTAGGATTCGCGGAAGCCTCCCGCGTGCCGGAATCGTTCGCGCCGGACAAGGAGCGCAGCGCCGGAAAGAAACGGAACGCTCTGCGGGTGTCGGGAGAGCGCAGGAGAACATACCGATGGACGAACCCGACGGCGGAGATACCAGCCCAGACTGGGGAACGGTTCGCCGATCGGTTCTGGCTTCTCCTCGGTATTGACGAGAAGGCCGGAGACAGCGGCCACCCGATCCTGCAGACAGAGTGACGTCAGCCGCGGAACGCTGCTTGGGGGGAGAACCGTGTCCGGGTTCAAAAAGAGCAAGAGGTCCCAAGTCGCGTGTGCTGCTCCACGGTTGGCCGCGGCCGCAAACCCACGATTGTCCAGCTCCACCAGGGTCAAAGGCAGCGCGCTGGCCCGCGCGATCGCCACGGTGTGGTCGGTGGACTCCGTATCGACCACAATGACCTCGAACGGGAGGCCCCCCGCCGCATCCGGGAGAGCGAGGAGACAGCGCTCAAGATCGGCAGCAGAATTGTGCGTGACGATGACGAGAGAAACGCAGGGTGTCATAGATCCGTCGGCGCCGGCCCAACCACGCCGCGTGCCGCATCCGCCAGCGCGCGGGCGACCATCCGTTTCCCGCGCACCGTCGCCACCCACCGCCGGAGAGGAGTGAGCACCCGCACCCACCAGCGGGCGGGGAGAGTCCCCCACTCGCTCACGAGGTACACCGCGTTCCGCACCAAGTAATACGTCTTCGGCGTCTCCCTGCCGGCTCCGTGGAGAGAGGAGAGATGCAGAAGTGGTGACGCGTGAGCAACCGCGAAGGTGAATCCCGCCCGCCGCGCCCGAAGCCCGTAGTCCACATCTTCCCAGTACAGGAAGAAATCCTCACGGAGCATCCCGACCCGTTCGACACAGGCGCGGGTGAGGCCAAGGCAGACACCATGGATGTAGTGGAGGGCAGCGGGCGCAGTAGGTTGGCGAGCGAGGTGGGTCTTCAGCGCCCACCAGGACACGCGGCCCCCGCCCCACACCATCCCCTCGGGTTCTCGGACGGGGAAACCAACGATTCCAACCGTGGGCTGATCTGCAGCGCGACGCATCGCTTCGAACGCCCCTGGGGTAATGCGCACATCGTTGTTGACGAGAATGACCAAACGAGCTCCAGCGTCCAACGCCACCCGCAGTCCTTGGTTGTTCCCCGCGCCATACCCGAGGTTCTTCGGCAGAGATATCCGCGTGACGTCGCGGAACCTCTCGAGCGTCACGGAAGGCACCCCGTGTTCCACGACAAAGACTCGGGGGGATTGTGGATTGGGATACCAGTGGCGGATCGTCTCCAGTGCCGTCTCGGTAACCTCCGGAGACCCGAAGTGGAGGACGACAATCGCCGTGTCGTTGAGGAGGCTCATTTCTGGTGTTTACCAAATGTGTACAAACTGTGGACGGCGTGGTCCTCGCACTCGGAAAACTTCGGGAGGTCCACAGAAACAGACTGGTGATTTTCCCCTTTCATACGCCATAAAAATGCACTTTCTCGACTCGTAAAGAAGCATGAGCACCGTTGAGAGTTTTCCACAGATGAAGGTTACCTCGCGAGTCTCTGGTGAACACTCTTAGTAAACACCCATCCGGATACCCGAGCGTACAGGCCAGGAAGAATCCACCGCCGTTCCGAGTGGCGGGCGAGGGAACGGAGACTGGCTCCGAGAGGAAAGTGGTGGAGGAAACGACGGGCCGCGTACCTCATCCCCACAGCGGTTCTCGGGAGAGATTCCCGTGTGGGGTGGATGCGGGCGATCGTCACAAAACTCTCCCCCGCCAAGGTTTGACGACGTACCCAGGAGTCGAAGGAATAGTGGTGCGCGTGGTACGCGCGGGCGGAAGGCTCGTAGTAGATTCTCCCACCGCGAGCCGCGAGTCGGATCCCAAGGTCGAGGTCTTCCCATCCGTACGTCCGGAAGTTCTGCTCATCAAACCCCCGCGCGCGTTGGACGAACGTTCGCTTGAAGGAAATGTTCGACCCGTAGCAGTACCGCGCGAGATCGACCCACCGCAGCCCGGCGATCTCTCCGTAGGCGTTCTGAGACCCGCCGTGCTCCAACCACACCATGAACGGCGTCGGGGGGAGTAGTGGGTCCCACGTCACGAACCCCAAACACCCGGTGGTCTCCTCTGGGTACTGCTGGTGCACCGCCCGATGGCGCGCGAGGAGAGACGCCGCGGGGAGCATATCAGCGCCGAGGAACAGGACAAGGTCCGTCGTCGAGACCGCCATGCCGTGGTTCCGCGCAGCCGCGGCACCGCGATGTTCCTGACGGGTGAAGTGGAGACGCCCCCCGAACAGGAGTTGCTCCTGAGGTATAAGCTCGGGGGTCGCATCGGTTGACCCGTCATCCACGACAACCACAGCGTCGTGGGGAAGGAGCTGCGGGCGGAGCGCGCAGAGCACGCGGACGATGGAAGCCGCGCTGTTCCACGCGGGAATGACGACCGTCAGAGTCATAGCTCTCCCACTGGGCTCGACCCAGACAGCCGCTGGGCACGAAGGAGCGCCGCGAGACGGCGCGGGGTGAGCACGCCGAGGACCCAGAGTGCGGCCGCGTACGCGGACACGCTCATCATGATCCGGAGGGAGGACGGGAGCGGAAGAAAACTCACGAGCAAGAGAACCCCCCCAGCGCTGGCAATATGCCAGTTCGGGGCGGAGAAGAATGTAAATCGCACGCGCCGCCACACGATGCCGAAAGCGGTCAGCGCAGAGAGGAGTTCGGTCCCCAGCGTCGTCCAGGCCGCACCGAAGAAGGAATAACGCGGAATGATTACCAGGTTCACGAGGATGTTGAAGAGCGCGAGGATCATCGCCGCACGGAGGAGTGACCGCTGCGCCCCGAGGGCGATCGCGCTGTTCCCGTAGAGATTGCCGAAAAAGAGCGTCCCGAGAGCCACGGCGAGAATGCGCAGGACGGGGACGGAAGGGGAGAACCCCGGCCCTCCCAAGACGGCAATGACCCACGGCGCGCTAAGAAAGAGGAGAGCGACGGTCGGAATCGTGAGGACAAGGAAGAGGCTGGTCGCAGCGGAGAGCGCTTCGGAAAACCGTCGTTTCTCCGCGATTGCCTCCTTGGAGAGCGCGGGGAGAAGTAATCCGCCGATCATCGCAGGGAAGAACAGGAGACTCTCGAGCACTTTGTAGGGGAGTGCGTACCACCCAAGCTCTTCCGGTGGCCGGAAGAGAGACAAGAGCACGCTATCAACTCGGAACACGAGGAGCCAGCAGATGAGCATGAGACCGAGTGGCCATGCTTCGCGGATGACGGCGGAAGCGCGGGGACCTGGGTGGGCGGAGGGCGCGGTAAGGAAGCGCCGGACGGCGAGAAGATTCCCAACAAGTGTCACGAGCGCGCCGACGACGAACGCGCCCACGAAAGCAAGAACCCCTCCCCCCCGCCAGCTGATGAGGAGAGAGAAGAGGAGAGTCGCCCCCCGGCCGAGGACCTCCGACACGGCCGGCGCGAGCATCCGGAGGCGCTTCTGGAAGACCCCGAGGAGAAGCTGGGTAACGAGCTGGCTGCCGACGCCGACGGTGCCGAGGAGAACCCCAGCACGGACCACTGCTGGGTAGGGGAGCACCGAGACCACGGTCGCCAGGAGGAACAGAGCGACCCCGAGACTCACGAAGCGAAGACGAAGCACCGCCTGGAAGATGCGCGATTCTCCCTCGGCGTCCTCTCGCGCCGCCCACTTGGTGAAGACGAGGTAGAGCCCCCCGTCGGCGACCACCGCTGCAACCGCCAGGAAGGCGAAGATCGTCGCGTATGTCCCATAGGCAGCCACGCCCCCGCCGGCCGCAAGGCTGCGCGTGACGACACCCACCGTCAAGACGGAGACGAGGGTACCAAGAACTCTCCCGAAGGTGGAAACGGCCGCGCCGGAGAGGAGACGGGGAGGGAGCACCGACATGCGGTGTTTGTGGCTAACAGCGCGCGGCTGTCAGCGCGAACACGGGAAGAATCTTTACGTGAGCGGATCCTTGGGTCGTACGACGACGCGCCGTTCCGGATCTTCACCCACGCTCTCGGTCATCACGTCGGCTTCCGACGCCAGGGTGAGGTGAATCACCAGCCGATCGGCCGCGGTCATCGGTTCAAGAATGACGGCGCGCCGGGTCGCGCAGGCCCGCCGGGCCGCTTCGCGCGCCCGTCGGCGGAGAAGATCCGCGTGCCGCGCTCGGTACGCGTTCACGTCCACGACGATGCGGACGGCATCACCAACCACGCCCCGGAGGAGGCGGCGCAGTACATGCTCGAGCGCCCCCAGGGTCGCACCGCGCTCTCCGATGAGAAAGCGACTCTCGGAGGAGAGAATTTCTACCCACAAGCACGAATGTTCGTCCTGCCGCCGATCACGACAGACGACCTCCCCGGGCATCCCCATCACCACAAGGAATTCCTTCGTTGCCTGCTCAACCCGAGTCAGGAGATCGTCGTCCTGTACCCCCGCCGAGGTACGGCGGGTGTCAGAATGAGAGCAGGGAGCGAGGACCATCGATCGTTGTGGGAAAGGCGTGAAGAGAAGTACCACAAGGGAGGGCTCACCGCCCGTGGAGAGAAGAAACCGGCTGCACCTTCCGGAGAAGGTACCACTGCTGGGCGACGGCGACGAGGGTGGTCGTAAACCAGTAGAGCGCAATGCCGGCGGGCAGAATGAGCGTGAAGTACCCCGTGGTGAGCGGGACAATGAACCGAAACTGGCCGCTCATGCGGTGCGTCAACTGCTCTGCAGGGGTTCGGTCCTCCGCCGGGGAGTGGGATTGCGGCGTCGGTGTGAGTCGCATCTGCCAGTAGGTCACCAGGACCGTCAGTGCCGCGAGGATGACCGCCGGCCAGGACACGATGAACTGTCCCCCCGGACGCTGGAAGGCGGGCTGCGCCAAGTTCACCACCCCGAACGCGGTCGCATCGAGCATCTCCGGTTTTGGGATGAAGGGGTACAGCGCGGACATAGCGTCGGGATTGAGGCCTCCTTGGAGGGCAGCGTACATTGCCCAGAGGATGGGGAGCTGTACGAGGAGGGGGAGACACCCGCCCACCGGCGAGACTCCGTGACGTCGGTAGAGCTCGAGGAGCTTCCGGGACTGCTCGGAAGGATCCTTTGTGGACTGCCGGATTTCCGTGACTTTTGGTTGGAGATCGGCGAGCGCCCGCTGCGATCGGAACTGACGGAGGAGAAGGGGAGAGAGGAGGAGACGCACCGCGACGGTGAGAACGATGATCGCCACCCCCAAATCACCCCCAGGGAGAAAGGCGTACAACGCAATGAGCGCGTTGAAGAGTGGACGGTAGAGGAACTCGTGAAAGATGCTCATCGGGAGGTCCCAGTATGGGGGGCCAAACGACGCTCGAGTGAAGCGACGGCGCCCCCCGCGGGGATCGGGTCAGCGCCACCGCGCGCCCATGGGTGGCAACGAAGAAGGCGCTTCACCCCCATCCATGCTCCCCTCCACAGCCAGAAACGTTCGATGGCCTGCGCCGTGTATTCCGAACAGGTGGGGGAGTACCGACAGCACCCAAAAGGGAAGAGAAATCGGAGCCACCCGTGGTCGAGAGAGAGTGTGTGTTGGTAGAGACGGATACTGCGTAGGGTGAGCTCCGTCATCGGTCCGTACGGCATCGCCTAGCGAGGACGGTAAAGAATGGTGGGCTACTTCTGCAAGAGGTCAGCTTTCTTCAAGAGCGTCTCCACACCCACAACACACTGACGGTAGGAGTAGTAAGCCGCCGGTGCGGTTGCGGAGAGCCGAAGATCCACGCCCGAGCGGAGGCGCGGGAGAAGTATCCGCACGGATTCCCGGAGCCAGCGGGTGATCCGATTCCGATCCACCGCGCGCTTGCTCACCCACCGCCCCACCGCGATGGACACCCGCGCCGTGCGCCCACCATTCCGACGGACGATGCGCATGGCCAACAGCTTGGTCCGCACCACATGGGGAGACGCCTGCACCCGCTGGAAATTCCGTTTCCCCCGGAGCCGGTACGGAGCGGGAAGCATGGGCCACCGCCGTACTTTAAGAAGGAGAGAGGTGACGCCGACCCTTCCGGCGCCGACGGTGAAGCACCCGTCGCCCACCAGGAGTACGCATCCGAGATCGGAATCCGTGGACGCGCGCGCGTCGGCGCACCTTCGGTTGGTAGGTCCGCTTCATGAGCGTCTCTTGGGTATGATACCGAAAGAGAAACCATTGGGTCAAAACTTCGCCTCCCCATCCACATCTTATCCACAGAATTTTCCACAAAAACGGCAATTCCCGCGCTCTCCTACATGCTATACTTCGCTCCGTGCTTGTTTCTCCTCATACCGATTTGGGAAGTCTCTGGAGGATTGCTCTTGGAGACATTGAGTTGTCAGTATCGAAAGCGCACTTCGCAACGTGGTTTAAGCAGGCGAGTCTCGCCCGACGCGAGGAAGATTTGGTGGTGGTCGCGGTCTCCAACATCTTCACGCGGGAGTGGTTGGAGAATAAGTACCATCAGGTCATTCTTGCCTCTCTCCAGCGCGTCGATCCCACCATCCAGCGAATCCGGTACGAGGTGAGTGCCCACGGGGCCGTCCTCCAGCGACGGGCACTCCCGTTGGGGGAAACGATCCTCTACAAACGCGCTTCGACGACCCCACCAACTCCCAACTCTGCCGAACCACCGCGCGAGAGTGAGAGCCAGTGGGATAAGGCCTCAAACCTCAACGTGCGCTACACGTTCGAAACCTTCGTGGTCGGTGCGCACAACGAGCTCGCGCACGCCTGCGCACAGGCGGTCGCCCGCCGCCCGGGGGAAGCGTACAATCCTCTCTTCCTCTACGGTGGAGTGGGATTGGGGAAAACGCACCTCCTCCAGGCAGTTGGGAATGCAGTACTTGGGAAAAGTTCTCTCCGTATTCGGTATGTGACGAGTGAGAAGTTTATGCACGAACTCATCACCGCAATTCAAACCAAGACGCAGTACAACTTCAGAGATCGGTACCGGGCGGTCGACATCCTCATCGTTGATGATGTGCAGTTTCTCGCTGGGAAAGAGAAGACACAGGATGAACTCTTCCACACCTTCAACGAACTCTACGGAGCAGGGAAACAGCTCGTCTTTAGTAGTGATCGCCCACCAAAAGCAATCGCGACGCTCGAAGAGCGCCTCCGCTCCCGGTTTGAAGGAGGGATGATTGCCGACATTGGCGCCCCAGACCTCGAAACGCGCATTGCGATTCTGAACGCTAAATGCACGATCCGGAAGGCCCACGTCCCCGAGTCTGTCCTCACGTACATTGCCGCGCAGGTCGCGAACAACATCCGCGAGTTGGAGGGATGCTTAAACCGGGTTCTCGCCTACTTCGAGCTTCAAGGGACGGTTCCCGACCTCGAGCGCACGAAGGAGCTTCTCTCCAATCTCTTCTCCCAACCGAAGCGCACGAGGGTCCACACCGATCTGGTTTTGGAGGCGGTGAGATCTCACTATCACCTTGACTTGAGCGATCTCGTGGGGAAAAGCCGACGGAAGCAAGTCGTGCTCCCTCGTCAGGTGGCCATGTACCTCCTCCGCTCAGAAAATCAATTTTCCTTTCCCGCGATCGGTGCTATCTTCGGAGGACGCGATCACACGACGGCGATGCATGCCTGTGGGAAGGTTGGGGAACATTTGGAGAGAAACGAGGTACTGCGCCAGGACGTTGTTGCGATTCGCCAGAAGTTATACATCTCCGCTGAGTAATCGCCCCCATCACATGCACACGCCGTACACAGCGATGACGAAGCACTCTCCTCTCTAGACGGTAACTTATCCACAAATGAACCGCTCCCAACCACAACCGAAAGTACGAGAGAAAGAACGAACGCGAGTGCGGACGGGGGAGGAGTGTGAATTCACCACGACCCAAGAACACCTCGCACGAACGCTTCGGATCGTTAGTGGCGTCGTGGGAAGAAACCCCGCCCTACCCATCCTCGGGAATGTGCTCATAAAAAACGAACAAGGACAGCTTCGCCTCTCCACGACCGATCTGGAAGTTGGCGTGACCGCCTGGCTCGCAGGAAGAATCCGGGGGGAAGGAGCTGTGACCATCCCCTTCCGCATGCTTGCGGAGTACCTGCAGCATCTCCCTTCCGGCTCGGTCACGCTGTACTTAAAACCCGGCGCACTCGTCATCACCGCGCGGGAGACAGAGGGGAAATCCCCCAAAGCCGCGCACGCCGTTCTCCAAGGTGAATCAGCGGAAAATTTTCCCCTCATTCCTGCGCTGGAAGAGGGGAGTGAAATCCCCCTTCCGCCCCGCGAGTGCGGGCAAGGGCTCGAGAGGGTGCTGTACGCCGTCGCGACGGATGACACACGCCCCGAGTTGGCGGGGGTTCTTGTTCGAGGAGAGGGGACTACCCTCATCCTTGCCGCGACGGATTCCTATCGTCTCGCGGAAGTGCGAGTTTCGCTTCCCTCTGCGCTTACTCAACCACTCTCGGTGATCATCCCGGGACGGGCAGCCCAGGAGATACGGCGGGTCCTCGAGACGGCGGAAGGGGCAACCCTCCGCGTGGGTGAAGGGCAAGTCCTCCTTCGTACGCCGACCGTCCACCTCGTCTCCCGCCGCGTGGAAGGGGTATACCCCGACTACACCCAAATTCTTCCCCAACAGTCACCGACGACCGCAGACGTTGACCGGGCGGATCTCCTCCGCTCCATACGCGCCGCAGCGGTCTTCAGCGAGCAAGCGGTGAGCCGGGTGACGCTGGAGGTTGGAGCAGACCAACTCCGCGTGACCGCCGTCACCCCGGAAGTAGGAGAAACCGAGAATACCATTCCTGCGGAGGTGCGAGGAGAGAGTGTGGCCATTTCCTTCAACGCCCGGTTCCTCCGCGAAGCGCTGTCGGCTCTCCCTGGGGATCGCGTGCAGATTGGGCTAGGAAGCGCCACCACCCCCACACTCCTTCGGCCGGTCGGGACGGCAACCCAGAAACCGCGCATTCCGCAGAGCGCTCCTGGAGAGTCGAAACCAACACTCGAGACTCTCGCGTTGATCATGCCGATTCGAACGTGAGCCCAGACGCGTTTCAGGGTTTGCGTAGATGGCCATCAAACTCCAACATCTCCTTCAGACTCCCTCCCGCGACACCGAGCCCCACGATGTGTACGCCGCTTTCACGCGTCTTGCGAGGGTGCGCTGGGGGCAGCGCGCTCCCTTGGAACCGCAGCAGTTCACCCGCGGAGTCCTGACGGTGTCCTGTCCATCCCCCCTCTGGCGTGCCGAGATCCTCTCCTTGGGAGAGGAGTTGCGTTCTGCGCTTCAGGAAGCGCTTCCTACCCTCTCCCTCCGTCGCATCCGCGCCATTCTCCTCTAAGCGCTTGCCCGCTCTAAATTTTCACTACCTGGCTTACGTCAAGAACCAGGACGGTTGCGCCGCCCACCGGGACTTCCATCGTTGCGGGGAGTCCGAGGTTTTCCACTGCGCCGCCCGCAAAGGTGGTGTCCACCCGTTCCGCGCGCGGCTTGCACGTTTCCCGGAGGATGTCGAGGACACGCTCCGTCTGTGCATCCTCGACGGTGGTGAGAATGGTCTGATTACTGCGGCGGAGGAATCCCCCCCGACTTTCCAACGCGGTGGCGGGGGTGTTCGCCCGCTGGAGCTTCGCCAACACCGGTCCGGCGTCGTCCCTGTGGACGAAGGCTATGATGAGCTTCATGGGATGACAATACTCAGGGATGAGGTATCGACCGCGTTTCCCGTGCGGTCGGTGGCACGCGCGCGGAGTTCGTAGGTCCCCGGCGCGGGCGCAGCTTCCCACGCGATGGAGAAACGGTCGGGGCGCCCTGGGAGTGGGCTGGTGGTGCGTCCCACGATCAGACGTCGGGAGTCTCCGGGGAGCGTGTAGAAGACGTCCACCGCCGCGATCCCCGACGGGTCGGAGGCTTTCACTCGGGTAGTGTAGGGGAAGGCAGACGGAGGGAGTGTCTCCCGGTCCTTTGGGGCGAGGAGCTCGACGCGCGGGAGGGTGCTGTCGGGGTTCACTCGGATCGTCCGTCGCACTTCGTTGCTCTTCCCCGCCTCTGTTTCGGCGCGCACGCGGAAGACGATGTCCCCCCGCACCTCACCCCCGAAGCCGTAGGACGTTTCCCAGGGCGGCTCGCTGCGCTCCGCGAGCTTTCGATCTCCTGCGTAGAACACCACCTTCGTCACGCGTGCGGGCGCTTCCACCTCCACTGCGATGGCGATGGGGGTGCTCTTCACCACCGCGTCCGTCGGGGAGCGAAACGTGATCACGGGGCGTCCTTCAAAGAGTGATGGGTCACACTGCTCATCCGGGAGTTTCTCCACGTAGTGCTTGTCGTCGTCGGGTGTCTCGGCGTTATCTTTCTCCCGCCACGCCGCGACTCCTTTCTCCCACAGGAGGTACTGCGGATCACCCGCAGCGTTCGACGGAGCGTCGCCTCTGGGGCTCTCCCGGTGGACGTAGTGCAGGGTACTGCGGAACTCAATAAAGCGGCGGGGAACGCCCACTTCAATCCCACACGAGGCGGCAAGAGCGAGGCCAGTCTCCAGCTCGTAGCGTACGGCCATCTCTGGGAGTTTTCCGTCCAACACCCTTCTTCCCGTTTCGATCGTCGGTGGTAGGGTAAACGATTCAATCGGTGTCCCCTGGAGCACTTTCCGCATGAACGCATTCCAGATCGGAGCCGCGGTGTAGACGCCCGGTTCACGCTTCATGGGGGTGTTGTCGTTCTTCCCAACCCACACACCCGCCACGATGCCGGGAGTGTAGCCAACTGTCCACCCGTCGCGGAACTCCTGAGCCGTCCCCGTCTTGGCCGCTACCGGGCGTTCGCTGAGCTGGAGAGGGCTCCGCGTGCCGAACATCGGAGCCCGTGCCGCGTTATCGCTCAAAATGCTGGTGACGAGGCGCGCAATCTCCGACTCCAACACCTGCTCTCCTTTCGGTTCTTCCTTCGAGGTGTCAAAAATCACTTTCCCGTCGGGTGTCTCCACTTTGAGCACTGCGCGCTGTGGGTACCGTATCCCTTCAGTCGCAAACACGCTGTACCCCGCCACTTGGTCAATGAGCCGGACTTCTCCGCCGCCAAGCACGAGCGAGAGCCCGTAGCGCTCGGGGTCCGTGAGCGTGGTGTAGCCCATCTGGCGGGCAAGGGCGACCGCGTCGTTGACACCCGCGAGGTACAGCGCCTGCACCGCAGGCACGTTCAGCGACATCGCCAGCGCCTGCCGGATGGTGACCGGGCCGCGGTATTTCAGATCGAAGTTCTTCGGCGAGTAGCTCTTCCCTGCCGCCGCGAAATCAATGGGCACGTCCGCGAGCACGGTGTTCGGCGTGAACCCTTTCCGGAACGCTTCGGCGTACACGATGGGTTTAAAGCTGGACCCCGGGCTCCGCGGTCGGATGGCCACATTCACATTCCCGTCGTTCTCGGTGTCAAAGTAGTCTACGCTCCCCACCATCGCGAGGAGGTCCCCATTCCTCGGGTTCATCGCGGTGAGGGCGGCGTTCCGGGCATCGTAGGCGAGATTCTTGGGCGCCTGCTGGGTGATGGCTTCCTCGGCGGCACGCTGCATGTTTACGTCGAGGGTGGTTGTGACCTTCAATCCTCCCTGTTCCACGAGGGTTTCCCCGTACTCTTGCTCCAGCAACTCTCGGACGTAGAAAACGAAGTGGGGAGCGATGATCGGTTCTCGCCGTGTGGTGAAGTGGAAGGACGTCTTCTTCGCCGTCTCCGCCTCGTCGGGGGTGAGGTACTTCAGGTCAACCATCGCGTTGAGGATCCCCTGCTGGCGCGCAAAGAGCTCGTCTTTGTGAGAGCCGTAGGGGGAGTAGTACGTGGGGGCTTTCGGAAGTGCGGCGAGGAGTGCCGCTTGCGCAGGCGAGAGGTCTTTTGCCGATGCCCCAAAGTACGCCCGCGCTGCGGCCTCCACGCCGTACGCATTGGCCCCGTAGGGGATTTCGTTGAGGTACAGCTCGAGGATTTGGTCCTTCGTGTACCGTTGCTCAATGAGGAGCGCGAGGAGCTGCTCGCGGAGCTTTCGCGTGAACGTCCGCTCCGGAGTGAGGAGCGCGTTCTTCGCCAGCTGCTGCGTGATGGTGGATCCCCCTTGGAGGCGACGCCCGGGGCGAGCCCGGAACACCGCACGGAGAATCCCGCGGAAGGAGACCCCCCGATGTTGGTAGAACTCGCGATCTTCCGTCGCGACGGTGGCGCGGATCATGTGCGGGGAAATATCCGCGAACTTCACCCGCGTTCGGTGCACTTCACCGATTTCGTACAGGAGCGTGGTCCCGGTCCGATCGTAGATCTTTGTGGATTCTTTCACCGCGCGCTCCGTCAGGATGCCGGGCTTCGGGAGGTCGCGGGACACCACGACCACGGCCGCACTCGTGAAGAGGAAGAACCCGATACTCCCGAACAATCCCCAGCGGATCAGCTGCCGCCGGTGCGTTCGGAGGAAGTGTCGGAGGGGGTGCGCCGTGCCCTGGTGTGCGGCCTCAAGCCCAGACGACGGGGGACCACCGGTATACCGTCGGTGCGCCATCGCAGGCGCTAGTATAGTAAGTAAGGACCTTGACGTCCAGATTATTCCCTTGCATTTCTGAGGAAGGCATGTTATGGTTGACCGCTTGGTTAGTTTTTATTTCAAGGTATTATATATTTCTGCAGCTGTATGGAGACTACAAACGAGCGTATTGATCATCTCCTTTCGCACAACGTTGATAAGGTCATAGATCGGGACCATCTCCAAGATCGTCTACGGCGAGGCGAGAAGCTTCGTATAAAGTTTGGTGTTGATCCAACTGCTCCAGATCTTCATTTGGGGCACGCAGTTGTCCTTAGAAAACTTCTGGAATTTCAGCAGCTTGGACATAAAATTGTTTTTATTATCGGCGATGCAACGGCGCGAATTGGTGATCCTACAGGTCTTTCGAAAGTTCGAACCGCGTTGAGCAAAGGGGAAATACGTAAGCATATGCAGACATACTTGGATCAAGTTGGAGAAATTCTTGATGTGCACAAGATTGAGGTTAGGAAGAACAGCGAATGGATTGATCAGATCACCTTTCAGGAGACGCTTCTGCTGCTCTCGAAGTTTACGTTATCCCAAATTCTAGAGCGGGGATTATTTAAGGAGCGCCAGGAGAAAAAAGAGCCGGTCTGGCTCTACGAGCTTCTCTACCCCGTACTTCAAGCGTACGACTCGGTTAAAGTAAGAGCTGACATTGAGGTGGCCGGTAAGGAGCAGCTCATTAATCTTAATTTTGGACGGGATCTCCAGCCGCATTTTAAGCAAGATCCTCAGGATCTTCTAGGTACCTCAATGCTTGTTGGTATCGACGGGAAGAAAAAAATGAGCAAAAGCGAGGGCAACTTTGTGGGAATTACCGAATCTCCGAAGAGCATGATTGGCAAGCTCATGACCGTTCCAGATACAGCAATTCTTGACTACGCGCGTCTTGCTGCTGGCTGGCCAGAGGAGAAGGTGAAAGAGCTTTCACGCCGTCTGGGAAAAGAAAACCCACGCGATATTAAACTTGAGGTAGCTCAAGGCGTTGTAAGGCTGTACCACGGAGCAGAGGCAGCAAAGCGCGCCGCGGACGAGTGGCTCCGCGTCTTTCACCAGAAGGGACTTCCCAGCGACATTCCAGAAAAACAGCTTGCCGGTACATGGGAAGATGTTGCCGAACTTCTTGTTAAAGCAGGGCTCGCAACATCTAAAAGCGAGTCTAGACGGTTAGTTGAGTTTGGTGGAGTGCGTCTTAACGGTCACGACATTCGACCCGCCCTGATTGGGAAAGAAAATATACTTACTCTTGATAGTGGTGACCTTCTACAAGTCGGCAAGCGCAAGTTTGTGCGTGTGGGATAGGGGGTTTTAAGGTTCATGACCGCGCCGCACGTGCCACGCGCGCGCCGTCGCGGCATAGGCGATCGCGAGGGCGTCCGCGGCATCGTCCGGTTTGGGAGGCTTGTCGAGCCGGAAGATTCGTGTGACCATGCGCTGCACTTGCTCTTTCGGGGCGTTTCCCTTTCCCGTCACGCCGGATTTCACTTCCTGCGGAGAAACCTCGAGGACCGGGACGTTCGTCTCCCCGAGGAGCGTCAAGAGCATGCCGCGCGCTTCTGCCACGGCGAGTGCCGTGCGGACGTTCTTCGAGAAATAGAGCCGTTCGATCACCGCCTGCTCCGGGTGGAACTTCTTGAGGAGGGTACGGACCGCATCGCGGAGCGTGACGAGCCGCACTCCTGCGCTGCGCTCTTTTTCCGTTTCAAAACATCCGCACGTGAGGCACTGCGTGTGCCCCCGCACCGTCTCGATCACGGCATACCCGAGGCGTCCGAAACCGGGGTCAAGGCCGATAATTCTCATAGCGTGCAAGCGTAAAGCGTGTGAGCGTACGAGTGTCTATTGTAACTCTTGCACGCTTGCCCACTTGCACGCTCGTAACCCTATGCTCCTTCCGGCGGGGCGGCGTTCGTCGTCACCTCGATCACGTCGTCGTGCTCTTCGAGCTCCTCCATGAGGTTCGCCAGCTTCTCCGTGGCGGCGGAGTCCAGTTGCATCCACTGCTTCGGCATGTTCGTGAGTTGCATGGACGCGACGTTTCCCCCTGCCCCCCGAAGCGCGTTGGCGACGTCCTTGGCTCTCTCTGGAGGAGTAGAAATGTCCAGGTTGCCGTCCTCGCGCTCGATGTCGAGCGCACCCGCGTCGATGGCCGCAAGTTCCATCGCGTCGGGGTTCTCTGTATTCTCCACCATCACGAGGCCCCGACGCTCGAATTGCCACGCCACACTTCCCGATTCTCCGAGAGAGCCGCCGTAATCCGCGAGGATCCGGCGGACCTCCGCGACGGTGCGGTTGCGGTTATCCGTGACCGTGTCAATGAGGAGCGCAGCGCCGCCGGGTCCGTATGCCTCCAGCGTGAGCGCGGTGGTTGATTCCGTTCCCGCGCCCGCAGCTCGTTCGATCGCGCGGGTGACATTCTCCTTTGGCATATTCGCCGCAAGCGCTCGGTCAACAACCAGGCGGAGACGGGGATTTGCCTCCAGGTCTCCACCTCCCGCTTGTGCCGCGACCGTAATCGCCCGGATGAGTTTCGAAAAGAGCTGGCCACGCTTGACGTCCGTGGCTGTTTTCTGCCGCTTGATTTTGGCCCACTTTGAGTGCCGAGACATACCTCACCTTGCGGAAGGGAAAAGAGAGAGAGGGCGAGAATCCTCCACGCATTTCTGATGTCCGGCATCCCGTCCCTTGGTCGTCCTCTACCCTTTCACAGTATCCCACGGGTGGTTGTCCTTGACAACCCGGGCGGTCGTACTCCCTCTGGTGAAGCCCTCTTGCTACGATAGGGGGGCGCATCTGCTCTTTTTCACTCACCATTAACGCATTTTCTGGAGGGGCTGTACGAAAGGAGGTGAACGTCGTATGACGGACGGTACGGAGGGGGGATTTTTGGAGCGTCTGAGAAATTCGCCGCGGACTGTGTCCACCATTATCGTAATCCTGATCGTGGTTGGAGCCATCTTCGCCTTCAGCGACCAAGGCCAGCAACCCGGAGCGCCGACGGTTTCTCCCGCACCGACAGAGGTTCCTCCGCCGGAGGGCTCTCCGACGCCCAAGGGCGAGACAACGCCAGCGCCGAAAGGGGGACCAACCCCGACACCGCTCCCGGAGGCCCGCGAAACCGAAGAGGCATACATGGAAGTGGCGACCCGAGGTGACGGGGCCACGCACCTGGCCCGGCGCGCACTGCTCCGCTCGCTCGAGGCCGGCAAGCCCGGGTTTGAGCTCACCGCAGAGCACAAGGTCTGGATTGAGGACTATGTGAAAGACCGAATTAGTCGGAAGTCTCTCGCACTCGGAGAGAGCGTGACGATCACAAAGGGACTCGTCCGCGAAGGGATCGAGAACTCGAAGGGGCTGACAGATGCGCAACTCCAACACTTGAAGCGGTACTCGCGCCTCGTGGCCGCGTATCGCTAGCACACACAATACGGCGCACTCGATCTCCGGTGGGCATTGCTGGACAATGCGCCGGGGATTTTTATGTCTGGAAGAGGGCACCTTGCGGTTCCCTCTTCCATGCATCACCCTCCAAAAGAGGTATCGCAAAAGCTCGGGACCGTATAACCCGCAGCTTTTGCGATAGAGCTTTGCATGTCTGCCTCGCTGTTTCGGCTCGCGACCAACCCTGATTTTCTGGGTTTTGGTGGAGTGCCCAAGACGACTTTTCTTATTGAACGATCACGCGGCCGGTGGGGTACTCCCGGTCTCGCCAACGGTGGGTCGGGGCGTCCGTGCCGTCGATGATCAGCGCGGCACGGTCTGCGCCCCGCGGGAGCACGAGGCCGCGGATCGGAAGATCGGTGCTCGCCGCGTGCATCACGACCGCGTGCCGCGGTGTGCGGACCGTGAGCCCCACAATTGTCGGTCGCGCTTCGTGGAATACCCGGAAGCCATCAAAGACTCGGGTGAGGATGGCATTGGTAACCACCGGCGAGCCCCCGAGGAGGTAGAACCCCACGCGACTTTGCGTGATCTGCACACGGTCGATCTGGGCCGTCGCACAGCCTTGGAGCGTCACGAAGCCGGCGGCGGTGTCGATGACACCCCCTCCGGAGACCGATACCGTGCCGCCCTCGGCGCAGGTGAGCCCCGCGGACGCGTTCGAGATCGTGCTCTCGCGGAGCACGATCTTCCCGCCACGCTGGACAGTGAGACCATGCCAGAGACGGCGATCGAGGTGGAGTTGGTTACTCACGAATGCGGCGCGGTGCACCTCCAGCGTTCCTTCGACGACGATGCGAGCACCTTCCGAGGCCGCGACGAGGGTGTCTGGCTCTACCCAGAGCCGAGCGCCCGCCGGCACCCGAACTGACCCCTGGAGCAGGTACGGGCTCTGGGCGGGCCTCAGCGTCTGACTCCCGAGATTTCCTTGGAGGAGTGTCCCGCGCGTGTAGCGGACGTCGCTCCACCGCGCCGCGGGGAGAATTCCCATATCCACCACCGGTGTGCCGAGCGTCGCATCCTCACGCCGCAAGACCATGAAGAAGAACGCCGCGAGAAACGCGGTGCCCGCGAGCCCCACGAAGAGCAATCGGTCTCTCGGCAGCATACGGCAGTACGAAGTCGCCATCGTACGCCAGGGCGCGATGGCTGCCTAGAGAGGCTTAAAAGCGCAGGAACGCGCCGACGCCTCCCACGGCGGTCAACGAGGCGTTGTCGGTGACGAACTCCACGTCGGCGCTTTGCTCTTGCGCGCGCTCAACGGCATGCTCGAGAATGTCCAGCACCAGGCGAAGGGAAAAGGAGCAATACGGGCACCTGCCGCGCGTTTCCGTACACAGCGCGGAGCAGTTGTCGCAGACGGAGCCTGGCATTCGGATCCCGCGGCCGATCAGAAGTCTCCGCACGCGGCGTTCCGAGAGCGCTCGGAGCGTTTCGCGGATTCCCGACACTGCCTCGGGGTGGTGCGGACCACGCACAAAACTCGGGCGATGGGCCAGGTGATCCACGAGCTCCTGGACACGCTGCTGCTCTTCCCGGATCTCCGCGCCGTGAGCGAGCGCGAGCGCCGCGGTCGCAAGTTCGGTGTCGCTCGCGTGCGGCTCTGCCAGAAACGTCCCGGCGATCAAGGAATGAAGGCGGAGCGGGAGTTCTGTCTTGAGCAGCCCGAGCGTCTCATCGCCCCCGCCGAGGACGATCCGCTTGAGATGATCCCGCCCGAAGAGGTTCACGGCCTCGCGGACGGTCGCGCGGACGTGCGCCTTGATATGGCCGTCAATGTCGCGCTGGAAGAGCATCTGCTTCCATCCGCCTTGGTGGTGGCGGCGGGGCGTATCGGCTGTCCGACGGCGGATTTCCTCAATCTCGCCGAGGAACAGCGTGAAGATCCGCGCGTGGTTCCGATCGGCGACGATGACGCCGACGCGTTCGTACTGATCGAGAAGGAAGAGGAGCGGTCGAATGGACGGGCGGTTCTCTACCCACGCCTGATTGCGGAGAGGACGGGGGAGGGTGAAGGCGGTGAATGGCGGCGTCCGAGGATCACGAGGATTCGGAGCCCTGAGGGAGACGAAGAGCGCAACTCCGCGAATCACCGGCACCGGCTTTACTTCTTGGTCCAAGAACGCGAGGAGCTCCGGAAGTGCCTGTGTCATCCGGTCTTGGGCGATTGCTGCCTCCGCGTCGGGGCGGCGACGGAGTGCGCGATCCGCCTTGTGGACGACATGTCGGAAACTTGCGATGTACCGCTCGCCTTCCGGCGATCCTCGATCCGTATTCACGTAGAGACTCGCGACTGGCGCCGCCAGGCGAGGATTTTCGAGGAGGTTTTTAATGTCGGTTTTGGAGAACACACCACTAGCGTACCGGATTTTCGGCCATGGGCCATGGGGCGTAAGTCACGCACCTCCGACAAGAAAAACCCCGGACACCACATTGGCCGGGGTATGTAATTGCGCTGCACACTTTCGTTTTAAGCGTGGTATGCGTTACATCGTGCTGGAGAGGAGGGTCGAAGTCTTTAATTCCGGTATCTGGGTTACCGAACTGTACGTGACCAAGTGAGCGGGTGACCTCAACCTGTAGCGCATGCTCTCCACAGAGATGTTCGCGGGCGTAGGCGAGGGCTTCTTCGTCACTATCGAACGCGCCCAAGGGACACACTGCCGGTCCCATCGCGCTTTCATACCGTTCGCGTGACGTTGCAAGGGCGATGTAGTAATGGCGTGTGGGACTTTGAACAGACATGTGATCCTCCTAGTTTGAAAAGAGAAGCAGGATTGGTGCGGGGCTCACTTCACTGTAGACACGTGGAAATTGGTGTCGAGGACATAAGGAAGCCGGGGCTGCCTTAGCCGATCTGGACAGCCAACCCCCTGAAAACCACGTCTGACGACTGGCCTCGTCGTGCCTACAGGGAAGTGGACCCGTACCGTCCGCGTAGGTGGGTACAGGAAGTGCTGGGAAGTCGGGGTGTAAACGGGCATCCCTCCACATCGAAAGAACGCACCAGTGTAGCGAGAACTTCTGCGTCTGTCAAGAGGCGGATGCGCGAGGTACGATAGGGGCGTATGCCGCGGGCAGCGTCACCAAGTAAGCGCATCCAAAAGACGCCAGACGTGAGTGTTCGGAGTACGCCTACGCCGCAGGCCGTGGGCGAACGCGCGTACGAAGCGAGTTTACGTCCGCAGACGCTCGAAGAATTTGTCGGCCAGGCGGGGGTCAAGAAGCACCTCCGCGTGTTCCTCGCCGCAGCAAAGAAGCGGAAAGAAGCGCTCGAGCACGTCCTCTTTAGCGGCCCCGCGGGTTTAGGAAAAACCACGCTCGCCACGATTGTGGCTGGCGAGCTCGGCACGAACCTGCGGGTGACGAGCGGTGGGGCTATCGAGAAAACGGGGGACCTTGCCGCGATTCTCACGAACTTAGAAGAAGGCGATCTCCTCTTCGTGGACGAGATTCACCGCCTCCCGCGCGTCGTCGAGGAGGTGCTGTACAGTGCCATGGAGGATTTCTTCCTCGATGTGGTCCTCGGACAGGGTCCGGGGGCGAAGACGGTTCGGCTCACCATCTCGCGCTTCACCCTTATCGGTGCGACGACGCGCGTCGGGATGCTCTCGGCCCCGTTCCGGGACCGCTTCGGCGTGACCCACCGTCTGACGTTCTACACCGAGGAAGAGATCGTCACCATCCTCCGGCGCTCTTCCCGATTGCTCAGGGTGGACCTGGACGATGAGGCAGCCGCGCGGTTGGCGCAGAGTAGTCGCGGAACTCCGCGCGTCGCCAACCGCCTCTTGAAACGTGCACGCGACCTTGCCGAGGTTGAGGAAGGGCGGCGGATCACGGTGGAGCTCGCTGGTCGGTCCTTGGCACTCCTCGAGGTGGATGCCCGCGGACTCGACGCGGTGGACCGCACGCTCCTCACGACCGTGATTGACGTCTTCGGCGGCGGTCCGGTGGGGCTGACGACCCTCGCCGCCGCCACGCACGAGGATGAGGAAACCCTCGAAGGAGTGACCGAACCGTACTTGCTCCAGCTCGGGTTCCTCCAGCGCACGCCCCGTGGTCGTGTGGCGACTCCCGCCGCCTACGTGCACCTCGGGCGTCCGCTCCCCGCCGAGAAGCACCCCCAGTTGCTATGAACCCCCTGGCACTTGGCGCGCTGCTCTTCTTCCTTCTCTTCCTCGCGTTTTACGCCATCTGGAGCGTGTTCCTCGCCTACCATCTTCTGAGGTTCGCACCTCGCCGGGAGACCGCGATCGTGTCCATCATCCTCTTCGTCGGCGTGACGCTGTTTCTTCTCCTTGTGTCCGTCGCAGGGTTCCTCCGCCTTGACTGGTCGGCGCCGACCACGCTGCCCACGGCCGTGTTCTGACCGGAATTTCTTCGAACCGCATGCCGCACGCGTTCCCTCCGCCGAGTGAGTTCCGGAGCATGCACTTCCAAGGCCAGCACCGCGGGGAGCGCGTGCTCCTTGTTCTCCGACGCCATCCGTTTGTCTTCATTCTCGTTGCGGCCGCCTTCGTTCGGTTCACGCTCCTCCCCATCTTCCTTCGGTTCCTGGTCCCCGCGGGCCTCTCCCAGAGTCTCGAGGGAACCGTCTGGGAGGTTCTCCTGTCGGTCGCGCTCTCTCTCTACTACCTCTTTCTCTGGCTCTTCTTCGCCTACGCGTGGGTGGACTACTACCTCGACCTCTGGATCGTCACGGACGAGCGTATCGTCAACATCGAGCAGGTGGGCTTGTTCAACCGGGTGATCTCCGAGCAGCGTCTCCTCCGCGTCCAGGACGCGACGAGCGAAGTGAAAGGATTGTTCCCCACCTTCTTGGACTACGGGCAGGTCTTCGTCCAGACCGCGGGAGAGCGAGAGCGTTTCGTCTTCGAGCAGGTTCCACATCCAGATGCGGTGAAGAAGATCGTGATTCTGGCGCACGAGGAAGCGCTCCGCCGGGCAGGCGCTCAGATCTCTCTGTCTTCGGTTGTGTGAGAGCGGCGATGCCAGGCAGATCTTCCCACGCGACCCAGGGCGCAGCGGCGTCTCGGCTTGTCATCAGCCTCCTCATCGGGATCAGTTTCCTCACTCTCTGGTTCTCCGCCCATGCCCAGGAGGAACCCAGCGTCGTCATCAATGAGATCATGTGGGGCGGGGTCGAGTACCTCGAACTCCGGAACACGAGCGATGCGGAGATCTCCCTCGCGGGCTGGGAGCTCCAGCGCCAGCGAGGGGAGCAGGAACCGACGCGCATCTTCACGTTTGGGGAAGGCGATACGATTGGCGCCGGAGATTTCTATCTTATTGAACGAAACGAGGACGCGACAACGATTCCCGCAGACAAAGTTATCTCCGCGCTCGCGCTTCTGAACACCGGCGAGCTCCTCCGGCTCCTCGACGCGGAGAACACCATCGTCGATCAGGCCAACCAACCCTCCGGCGGGTGGTTCGCGGGGAGAACTACGGGAGGCGGCATCTCGATGGAGCGGAAGGATCCGCCGGGGAGCGGCGTGGAGGCGAGGAGCTGGCATACGTCCACCGGCGCTCTCGGCGGCCGCCATGGGACGCCGCGGACTCCGAACAGCCCCGGGAATCGCCCGCCGAGCATCGCGGTGACCGGTCCCACCTCGCTGTTTGAAGGCGAGCGCGGAGCATTTTCAGCCACGGTGACCGATCCCGACGGGGATCGCGTGACGGTCTCCTGGGACTTCGGCGATGGCGGGAGAGCCCAAGGAACGTCCGTCACGCACACCTACGGACGCGCCGGTTCGTTCACCATTACCGCGACGGCAAGCGACGGAAGCGCCGAAGCGGAGGCGACACACGCGGTTCTCGTCCGCACCCGTCCCCTTCCGACGAGTGTCGTCGTCAACGAGACGCTCCCGGATCCGGTCGGCAGCGATGCCGCCGGCGAATTCATTGAACTCTTCAACACGGCGGCGGAATCCGTTGATCTCAGCGGGGCCAAACTCGACGACGCGGAAGGCGGCAGCACTCCCTACACTCTCACGGCAGGCACGGTTCTCCAAGGGAGGGAGTACCGCTCGTTCCCGCGGAGCGAAACCCGCCTCGCGCTGAACAACAATGGGGATTCTGCGCGTCTCCTTGCTTCGGATGGTACCGTGGTGCACTCCCTCATCTATGGGGACGTTCCCCGCGAGGGGGCGGCCTGGGCGCGGAAGAGTGATGGGTCCGCAGAGTGGACGGCAACGCCGACCCCCGGAGCCGCGAACGTCTTCACGCCGCTACCGGCGCGGGGGCAGGAGGACGACGAAGGAGCCAGCGGTACGCCATCGCCGTCGCCCAGCGCCTCTCCCTCTGCCGGGCGCTTCGTGTCGCTCGCGGAGGTCCGCTCGCTCGCGCGCGGGGCGCGCGTGCAGGTCTCCGGAGTGGTGACCGCCCCGCCCAACCTGCTCGGTCGCGGGGTCTTCTACCTTGCGGAGTCGGGGTCGGGACTCCAGGTCTTTGTCAGCAAAGGCGATCCGCCGCCCCTGTCGCTCGGCGACCGCGTGACGGTTGACGGCGTGACGAGCAGCATCAGGAATGAAGCGCGGGTCCGCGCCGATGCCGCCGGGGTTCGCAAGACGGGATCGGGGGCCGTGCCGGCTTCCGTCGAAGCGAAGACCGGTGCCGTCGGCGAGGCTCTCGAAGGAACGCTCGTGAGCGTCCGCGGAACGGTGACGAAGCTCTCCGGGAACACGTTCACCCTCGATGACGGGTCGGGACCACTGCGCATTCTCATCCGGGAGACCACGGGCTGGAAACGACCCCAACTTTCCAAGGGGCAGGAGCTCGCGGTGGTCGGCCTTGCCTCCCAGTCGGGCGCGACATACCGCATCCTCCCGCGGTTCGAAAGTGACCTGCAGCTTGCTGGACGAGTGGCAGCGTCCGCGGCGGCGCGCTCCGGCACAGTGGGCGCGGGAAAAGTTTCCTCACAGTCTGCTGCAGCTCGTTCGGGGAGCACCGATCGCGCGAGCGCCCCGCGCGGCCGTACCGCGGCAAACCGGGCAAACACGCGAGAGGCGGGTCCGCCTTCACTCCGCGCATCGTCTCCTCGCTCGGAGCGAAAACCGCTTACCCCGCATCTTCCCGTCCCCACGTACGTCGCCTGGGGCTCCGCCGGCGTCCTCGGGATCCTTCGCCTCCTGGCGCGGCGAACGTGAGCAATCGACAGCCCACCTGACAAAAATGTGGAACCCTCTTCTTCTCTCGATTCTGCGTGTGGCAAGCGTGGACGGAGTCGTTGAAAGATCTGACACCGGCTAGCGTCACACACGCTACCTGATCTCGTGACTGGTTTGGAACCCATAGGGGGAGGCACAGGGGGGGGTGTCTCCCCAAAAGCTACACGATGGGTCCTCCGTGTCCTGTGACTCCATCAGTGGCCCTTGACAGCAGGTGGCAGCGCGGTTGGTCGTGCGGTAGACTGTGGATGACCAATGAACTGGCGAACGCTTGGCGTCATTCTGTTGCTTCTCGCCGTGGTTTTCACAACCACCCAGGCTCCGGTGCGTGCCTCAAGCCACCGGGAAGCCCCGCTCATTAGTGGAGACCCAAAGGCAGACGCCACCGATCTCTTCGCCTTCGTGAGCCCGGACAACCCGGAGACCGTCACCCTCATTGCGAACTACCTTCCCTTCCAGGAACCAGCGGGTGGGCCCAATTTCTATTCCTTCGATCCAAACGTCCTCTACGAAATCAAGGTGGATAACGATGGAGACGCGCACGAAGACATCTCGTATCAGTTCCGTTTCCAGGACCTCCTTCGGAATCCGAACACCTTCCTCTACGCCACGGGGCCCATTGATGCCCCCGATGACCCCGACTGGAACACGCCGCAGACTTACACCCTCACCCGGGGGGACACTGAGCTCGGCAGGGGTCTCGTCACGCCACCGTCCCACGTTGGTCCGCAGACTACGCCGAACTATCCCGCCCTTCAGGAAGCGGCCATCCATACAGTCGCGGATGACATCAAGGTCTTTGCTGGGCAACGAGATGATCCCTTCTTCGTTGACCTTGGCGGCGCGTTTGATCTCCTCACGATTCGGAACCCGCCGGGGGACGAAGGTGGCGGTGTCGACGGTCTCGCCGGATATGGCGTGCTCACGCTTGCGCTTCAGGTTCCGATTGAACAGCTGCTGGCGGATGATCAGCACCCGACCATCGGTGTCTGGACGACCTCCTCTCGTCCTTCACAGCGCGTCCTGCGCACCGATGGTTCGCAGGAGCACGACGGTCCGTGGGTTCAGGTATCGCGCCTCGGGTCGCCGCTCGTGAACGAAGTTGTCATTCCGCTCGAGGGGAAGGATCGCTGGAATGCATCGGCACCACGTGATGACGGACAGTTTGCGAATTTCGTGGCGAATCCGGAACTCGGAACACTCCTCAACGCTCTCTACGGGATCGCGGTCCCACCGCAGGGCGATGTGGGCAGCGGTGATGAACGCGACGATCTCATGGCGGTTTTCCTCACAGGAATTCCCGGGCTGACGGACCAGGGAAACCAACGCGCCGCGGAAATGCTCCGTCTGAACACTGCGATTCCACCGACCGAAACGCCGAATCGGTTCGGCGTCCTCGGCGGAGACACTCAGGGCTATCCGAATGGACGCCGTCTGGCAGACGATGTGACTGACATCTCGCTCCGCGCTGTTGCCGGTGCTGTCTATGCACTCTTCCACCCAGGGTTTATACCCGATCCGTTGGCGAATCGTCTTGGGGACGGTGTGGATGAGAATGATAAAGCCTTCCTGAGCACATTCCCGTACCTCGCCCTTCCGGGGAGCGGCTTCGATAGCGTTCCCCACTGTCCGGCGCCGTAGCAGGATCTCCCGCGCACCGACAACTGGCGCGTCGCAGAGCACACGCGGTGGACAACCGCACGCGGGTTCTTCAGTGTACATGCCGTGCGGAACCTCTGGCACGTTCTCCTATCCCTCGGATTGCTGCTCGGGAGTGCCGTCGTCGTCACGACGATCTTTCGACCATCGCCGCGCGCATCGTCCACCCCGACGGGTATCGCATCCACCGAGCAACGCATTCAAACGCTCGAATCTCGGATCCGCCGTTCACCGAAGAATGTGGAGCTCCGCCTTGAGCTCGCGCAGGTCCTTCTCCAGAAGGTACGAGAGACAGCGGATGTCGCGCTCTATGCTCGTGTCGAAGAAGTTCTCAACGACGCCGAACAACTCGCGCCCGGTCGTGCTGACATCATTGCGACCCGATCCGCCATTGCCTTCGGCCGTCACCAGTTCCGTGAAGCGAAGCGACTTGCCGAGGAGGCCATTCAGCGCAACCAGCACGCCGCTGCCCATTACGGTCTGCTTGGCGATGCCGCCCTGGAACTCGGCCAGTACATCGAGGCGGTCGAAGCGTTCCAGCGGATGGTTGACCTCCGGCCGAACTTGAGCGCCTACCACCGCATCGCCTATGCGCGCGAGCTCCATGGCGATCTCGAAGGCGCAGAGGAGGCGATCCGCGATGCGATCAGCGCGGGGTCTCTGTACCCAGAGAACCTTGCGTGGAGCTACGTCCTGCTCGGAAATCTGGCTCTGCGCCGCGATCCCGATGCCGCAGCTCGTGCATACGAGCGGGCTCTCGCCGTGGTTCCTGACCATCCACCTGCGCTTGAAGGACGCGGTCGTGTTGCCGTCGCGCAGGGCGATCTTCGCGGCGCGCTCCCATGGTTCGAGCGAGCGCTTGCACGTCTGCCCGTTGCGCAGCACGCGATTGACCTCGGTGACACGTACGTGCGCCTCGGGGAGAAGGAACGGGCCGAGACCTACTACACTCTCGCGCAGCTCGCCTTTGAGAAATCGCAGGCGAGCGGCGTGAACACGGATCTCGAGATTGCCTTCTTTCTCGCGGATCACGATCGGGATCTTGGCACCGCACTGCAGAAAGCCGAAGCCGCGCACCGCGACCGGCCGAGTATCCAGGCCGCTGATGTGCTTGCGTGGGCGCTGTACAAAGACGGGCAACACGAGCGCGCTGCGCATGTGATCAAGGAAGCTCTCCGTCTCGGTGAACACGACCCACTCATTGTGTTCCACGCAGCCGTGATCGCAGAGGCAACCGGGAACCGCGCCGAAGCACGCTGGCTCTTCGAGCGGACACGCCAGCTGGCGAAACACATCGCCATTTTGTATGACCCCGTGGTGGAGGAGAGACTCCGTTTGATGCCCCCATGACCTGTGACCGGGTGAGGCTCGAGCAGGGCGAGGGCCGGAGCACGCTCTCGCTTCGCGTGTCCGTCGTTCTCACTGTTCTGTTATTCGCTCACCCAGCATTCGCTCACGAACTCCTCCCCATACAAGTCCAAGAGTTCCTCAGAGCCAACCCCACCGCGTCCCCGGAAGATCTCCGGAAAATCCTGGGAGCCCATACGGCTCCTGACCTCGCGAAGAGGATCCGGAACGCGGAAGATGTCGTCCGCCTGGCACACCAGCAGACTACCCTCCTCGACAACAGCATGGACTTTGGGAAACTCGGCGTCCGCCACATTCTCGGCGGTCTCGACCATGTTCTCTTTGTCCTCTCGCTCCTTCTCGTACCAGCATCACTCCGCCGCATCCTCCGGCTTACGAGTACGTTCACGATTGCACACAGTCTCTCACTCCTTCTTGCGGGCGCGGGACTCCTCACGCTCTCTTCCCGCATCGTCGAGCCCTTCATCGCATTCTCCATTGCGTACGTCGCGCTCACGAGCACGTTCCTTCATCATGTCCGGTGGTTTCGGAGCACTCTCTCGCACATCGTCACAGTATTTGTCTTCGGGTTCTTCCACGGCCTTGGCTTTGCAGGTATCCTCAAGGAAATCCAACTTCCGCAGGATAAGTTTCTCTCTTCACTTTTCTCCTTCAACGTCGGCATCGAGCTCGGACAGCTCCTCGTCGTCTCGCTCGCCTTGTCCGTGCTCTGGTCAGCTCGGACATCCACCTGGTACCAGGCATTTCTCAAACTGGCAGGCGTTGTCCTCGGAGGTCTGGGTCTTGCCTGGGGCATTCAGCGGATGGTTGCGTGACGAAAGCTCTTTGCTCAAGGATGGAGACTCTTCGACTCCCTTTCCCTTCGCGCGGCCATGCCGCGCAACGAAGAAAGCCCCGACGTGAAGCCGGGACTTTTTCGTTCTGTGGCTTGGTAGCCCACGTGAGAAGATTGTGGAACCCACTTCTCCTCTCGATACAGCGGGTGGCGAGCACGGAGGCTGGAAGGTTTATGGGTTTCGAGCACACTCATAGGATTAACTCAAGCATGCTCGTTGACTGTCAGATTCCTGGGTTTCTCGACAAAGATCTTTATCGCATCGATGAGTTGAGTTGCAAGGTGTGAAAAACAATCGTCGGCGTTATAGATAAGTTCGGTGCGCGCTGGAATTGGGATCTTGGAAAGACCAGCGAGGCGAGCACAAATGCTCACTTCTTAGTTTTCTCTCACAGATAATAGTAGCCGGTACAAGTAGTTCGGTACCTGCCACGAGATCCGGGTGAGTACCAAACTGACTAATATCGAAACACACGCGGCAAGAACATTGACTGGCGTGAAACTGCCGCCCCATGATTATAAATGGGCTGAGCGCACACTGGCGTCCACGAGTGCTTTAATTGCTGCAGCATCCTCTTTTGTCAAATTCGCCGGCAACACCAGAATAGCTCTCGCATCGGGACGCAATACTATCTCCAGACGACTGGTTGCAGGTGTTTCGTTGTTGGGAACCGATGTGGGTGCAGCGGAACTGTCCGTAGAAGGGTTGGATATTACCGATCCAGGCTCTCGTGCGAGAACTTTTCGAGTTGGGCGATTCCACTCCGCTATCCTCGTCGGATCCACGCCATAGTTTTCGTAATCGCTCAGGAGGTTTTTTATACGACGGCGATAGGTTTCCATGCTCGCCGCGGTCATTTTCTGCTGATTTCGACTCACGACCTGCCTGTAGATTTTGTCTAGGTTCTTCGACAATTGCTCCACAGAGGCACGCTCGGTCCCGTTCAATTCACGCTCAAACAGTCGTAGGGCCGAACGTAGTCCCGCCGCGGTGTTCGAGGGGTAATTTCGGTTTCTTTCCGCCGTGTCCACGAAGGCAGACAAGATTTCTATCGAAGAAGATGAGTTCATCTATAATCCAACATATCCGAAACTAATCTTTCTGTCCAGATGTCGGCTGTGGAAAAGTCCTGTGGACGAGGAAAACTACTGGTTTTCTTCGCCCAGACTCTACACCTCCCCGACCCGTTCCGCTTCTTCGAGGGTGGTGATCTTCTCGAGGACTTTGAGCATCGCGTCCTGCGTGACGGTGGTCATGCCCTGCTTGTGAGCGGCCTCCTTGAGCGCCATGGTGTCGGCGCCTTCCGTCGCCAGCTTTTCGATCTCCCCTTTCACGGCGAAGATCTCGAAGACGCCGATGCGGCCGCGGTAGCCGGTCTCGTTGCACTTGGGGCAGCCTTTCGCGCGGACCAGGGTCAGTTTTGGATTGTCGAGCACCTTCGGATCGAAGACGTCTTTTGCCGCCCCGCTAAGCGCTTCCCGAATGAGCGCGCGTTCTTCGGACGTTGCCGGATATTCCTCCGCGCAGTGCGGGCAAACCTTCCGCACCAAGCGCTGCGCGATAATCGCGTTCACGGCAGGCGCGATGATGTACGGACGCACCCCCATGTCCACGAGACGAGGAATGGCACCCACCGCATCGTTCGTGTGAAGCGTGGTGAGGACAAGGTGGCCGGTGAGCGCCGCGTGCATCGCCGTTTCCGCCGTGTCCGTATCGCGGATCTCGCCGACGAGGATGATGTCCGGATCTTGCCGGAGGATGCTCCGTAACCCCCTGGAGAACGTGTAGCCGCTCTCCTCGTCCACCTGCGTCTGCTCGACGCCGGGGATGCGGTATTCGATAGGATCTTCGAGCGTAATGATTTTTAGCTCGGGCTTATTGATGAGCTGGAGGAACGTTGCGAGCGTTGTCGTTTTCCCGGACCCCGTCGGGCCGGTATTCAAGATCATCCCGTCCGGTTTCTTCAGCTCCTTCAGGATGAGGTCACGATCGCGGTCCTTCATCCCGAGGTCCTCGATGCGCTTCACCGCCATGTTCCGATCGAGGAGTCGGAGGACGATGTTCTCTCCTGGATCCCCAGGGATGATGCTCGTGCGGACGTCAATGGTGGTCTGCGCGGTCTGCAGGACAAAGGAGCCGTCTTGCGGGAGATCGTGGACGTTCAGCTTGAGGCCGGAGAGGACTTTCACGCGAGAGAGAAGCTGGGTGTAGCCGGCGAGAGAAAAGTTCGTAATGTCCTGCAGCACGCCGTCAATGCGGTACCGGAGGCGGGCATAGCCCTCTTTCGGCTCGATGTGAATGTCCGACGCCTCGAGCTTGACCGCGCCTGCAACGATCGTGTCGAGGACTTCGGTGGTGGGGAGCTCCACGATGCGCTGCCCAAGCTCCTTCAAGTTCCGGATTTCCCGCTCGAAAATGGTAAGCTCCTCGGTGGGAAGGGCAAGGTACCGATCGCGCTTCGCGCCTTCTCGCGCCACTTTGACGTACATCGAGAGTGCGAGATCGAGAGAGCGCGGCGAGCAGAGGTATCGACGGACGTGAAAACCTTCTTGGTCCACGAGTTCGTTCTCCAGATCTCGGACGGCGCGCGACGTCGGATCAACGGCGCCAAGGCGCACTTCTTTTCCCTGCTTCCAGAACACGATGGCCTTCACCGCTCGGGCGCGTTCCTCGGGCACCAGGCGTAAGGCGTCGGTGTTGATGGGAAATCCGAGAAGGTTGATGTACGGGAGTCCGAGGCGCGCCGCGCGATCAGCCGCAAAGCGCTCTTCCTCGGTTCGCTCGAGCTTCTTTAAGGTCGGCTCAAGGGCGCGCTCCTCCCGCCGGAGTTCCTTCTCCGTCTCCCGGGAGACCCCGCTGCGGGGGGGGCGGGGCGGTGTCTCCGGCGGCGGGGGGATATTGGTGTTGGCCATGCGGTGTTCTCCTTTGCGTAGTGTACTGCGTCGGATGTCCGCGTGGGGAGTTTCCCTGCGCGCCGGTTGGCCCGCACGGCTGTACGCGCGCCGGTCATCCAGGATACGCTGAACCAAAACGCCCATGCAGAAACGCCGCGTGCCGTACGACCTCGTTTCCATCGGCGATGCGACGGTGGATGTGTTCTTGAAGCTCCACGATGCGACGGTCCATTGCACGCTGAACCGGCGGGCGTGTCTCCTCTGCTTCCGGTACGCGGACAAGATTCCCGTCGAGGCCGTCACGCGCGTCCCGGCGGCGGGGAACGCGGCGAACAACGCAGTGGGTTCTGCGCGCTTGGGACTCTCGGTCGCCATGGTCACCACGCTCGGGAGCGATGAGGCCGGGCGCGGAATTGCCGCCGAACTCCGGAAGAACGGCGTGGCCATGCCGTACGTCATCTTCGATCGCCGCCGCGGCACGAATTACTCCACCGTCTTAAGCTTCCAAGGGGAGCGAACCATCCTCATCTATCACGAGCCGCGGACCTACCGCCTGCCGGTGCTCGCGCCCTCCTTCCGCGTCTACCTCACCAGCATGGGGAAAGGGTGGGAGCGGATTGTTCCACCGCTCCTCCGGTACCTACAAACATCCGGTGCGTCCCTTGCCTTTAACCCCGGAACCCACCAGTTGCGGGGTAAACCGTCAGCGCTTTTGTCGCTCCTGAAACGCACCGACGTTCTCCTCGTCAATCGGGAGGAAGCGGCAACGATCTTAAAACGCTCGCCCTCCGTGACGCCTCGAACTTTGCTCTCGGGGTTGCACGCGCTTGGGCCCGCAACGGTGGTCATCACCGATGGCCCCGCTGGTTCCTACGCACTCCGCGATGGCGACGCGTGGTCCATGCCGCCGTACCCGCTGCCCGCGGTCGAACGGACAGGAGCGGGGGATGCCTACAGCACCGGATTCCTCGCGGCACTCTCCTACGGCACAGACATCGCCGATGCGCTCCGCTGGGGGGCGGCGAACGCCGGCTCCGTCATCCAGAAAATCGGTCCGCAGGCGGGACTCCTCACGCGGTCCGGGATCCAAGGACTCCTCCGGCGGTACCCGAGGCTTGTTCCAAAACCGCTGCCCTGACCGGTGCGGTGCCTTCCGGTTCCGGGAGGCGGGAGAGGAGTCGCTCGCGGAGTACCTGCGGAAGCTGTTCCGGAGGAACCGGTCCGAGATTGATGAGGACGAACGGTCCGACGAAGACGCCGCCGAGCGCGGCGCGGAAGTTCTCCCGGTCCTCTGGATTCATCTGCCCGAGGAACGTGAGGACTTCGAACGTCCCCGCGTTCCGTGCGAACGCGAGAAAGGCGGTGCGCGTCCTCCCGGCCCACTCGAGGATCTCTTTGAGGATACTCGGCATGGTATCGGGTGTCGCCTCGGTTTCCATAAAGTCGCGTTCGTGCACGACGGCGAGGACGGTGTCCCGCGGCAGTTCTTCGAGCCGCGCGAGGGCCCGACCGAGGAGGCGGAGCTCGGGGAGGGTGTGTGTCCGGAACAGATGCCGGACCACGGCCTGGTGGTCGGCGTCTTGCCGGAGGAGGCGACTCGCCGCCTGGAACGTCTGTGGCGTCAGCGTCGGCGTCCGGAAGGAATCGGTGGCGGCAGCAATCCCTGCCAGGAGGCATGTCGCGACCTCTGGCGCCAGTGTCTGCACTCCGCCGAGCGTCTCCAGGAGTTCCAGTATGACTTCCGACACCGTGCTCGCCGTCGAAGAGACGAGGTTCACGGTCCCGAAGAACTCGTTCGCCGTCCCGCGGTCAATATTGAGGAGCGGCGTCTCGGAGAAGAACCGGTGGTGCTCGGCGTAGAGCGGTCCCAGCGCGTGGAGGCGTGACGCCCCCACCGTGACCGCGGCATCCCACGGGTACGCTCCGCTGCGGACGCGGACGTCGCGGTCTGCCACTGCCAGACCCGCACTCGCGCGTACCGTAACCCGGAGGTGATCTCCGACTTCGTCCCAGCGCACCTCGTGCGGATGTGCGCCACGGAGGGGAAGTTCGAGGATTATCTCCGCCGGGATCTCGACCCGATCCCGAACCTGCGACGTCCCCGGGAGGAACCGGAGGTGTTCGGGGACGAAGCTCGGACTCACCACCGTGGCGGGCTTGCCGAGGCGATCGAGGGCCAGGGAGAGTCCGAGCATCGCCGCAAACGCGTCGGTGGGTGGATCCGCAGGCACCGCGAGGAGAATCCCCCGCTGTGCACGCGTGATCACCTCTAGTGTCTGATCCATACTCGAGCGGTCCATTGGAACAGCTCAGCGTATCGGCTGGGCCTCAAAAGGGGCAACCCCGGATAGGTTGTCCCTTCCGTTTTTTGAAATGCTCCATGCTACGCTGACACTGCATGGAACTCCTCCGCGCGGTCGTCCTCGGCGTCGTGCAGGGGATTACCGAGTTCCTTCCGGTGAGCAGCGACGGCCATCTCCTCCTGGCGCGGTACGTCTTCGGATGGGCGGATGAGGGACTGGCCTTCGACGCGGCGCTCCACCTTGGAACCTTTCTTGCGGTGCTCGTCTATTTCCGGAGGACCTGGATCGCGCTCGTCCGTGGACGCGACGCGCCGCTGTTCTGGGCGCTGGTGCTCGGAACGCTTCCGGCCGCGCTGGTCGGGGTTGCTGCCCAACGTCTCCTTGCGGAGGAGTTCCGCAGCCTTCTCGTCACCGGGCTTTCGTTTCTCGCCACCGCCGCGCTTCTGTTTCTTGCCGATCGGCGCGCGCAGCGATCCTCCGTCTTGGAAGTCACACCGCCGCGCGGGTTTCTCATCGGATGTGCGCAGATCTTTGCACTGCTTCCCGGGCTTTCGCGCTCCGGCGTCACGATGGCGGCCGGCATCTTCGCCGGGCTCTCGCGCGAGCGTGCCGTGGAGTTTTCGTTCCTTCTCGCCTTGCCGATCACTGCGGCGGCAGGCGCCGAGGGAGTGCGGAGCACTCTGGGCGCGGGGGTCTCGCTCCCGCTCGCCATTGGCGTGCTCGCGGCGTTTCTCTCGGGTGTGGTGGCGATCGGCGCGTTCCTTCGTCTCATCCGGACCCAGACCTTCCTGCCGTACGTGCTCTACCTTCTGGTCGTTGGCGGAGCTCTTCTCCTCCGCCTTCGGTGACGTTGCCAAAGGAATGATCACGCGCTCTCCGGCAGAAACCCGCGCCGCCGGTCAGGCGTTCGCCCGCCAGCTCCAGGCGGGCGATGTCGTGTTACTCGAGGGGCCGCTGGGCTCCGGGAAGACGCTCTTCGTCCAAGGGATTGCGGAAGGGCTCGGTGCGAGCGCCTTGGTCACCTCTCCCAGCTTTGTGCTCCTCCAGGAGTATCCCCTCAGCGCAGAGCGGGTCCTCCGCCATCTCGATCTCTACCGACTTCACGATCCCACGGTCGATCTCGACCGCCTCGGACTTCCCGAGCTTCTTGCCGACCCGCAGGCGATCACGGTCGTCGAGTGGGCCGACAGGATGCCCGTCGAAGCCCTGGCGAAGGAGAGCCGACGCGTTCACGTCCGGTTCGAGCATGGCCAGCGTGAGAACGAACGCACCCTTGACATTGACCGGCCTCAGTGATATAGTCTCCGCCTTGAACGTTCGGGTTGTTCCTTGAACACTGCGCACGGCAGATTCCGTGCAGATTCTGTGCGCCGGAGAGCGCTGCTGTGGCGGTGTGAAGCTGCGGCGGGAATGCACCGGCGTCTGGAGGTTTCCATCATGGCGAAGAAACTGTTCGGGTTGAAGCAGATCAAGCAACTGGAAGAGATTCAGAAAGCGCGTCTCAAGAAGGGGGGCATCGGGATTCACGATGAGGTCCAGGAGCTTATCGCCCGTCTCTCTGCGGGCGGCGTCGGCGCCCCCGACACCGACGATCCTTTCCTCGTCCAGTCCAAGATCCTCTGGGACAAAGGCTGGGGACGGGAGCTCGGGGTCAAAACTCTC
>VMFP01000017.1 GCA_007376145.1 Parcubacteria group bacterium Gr01-1014_38 | reverse complement strand
ACGATGGCTTCTCCTCCGCGATCCGGTTCCCCTTTTGTCCCGCTGGAGCAGTTTCCTCTCCTTGCAGTTCGGGACAGTGAAGGGAGGGGGTTTGGGGGGGAGGTGCGCGAAGGACACTCACCAAGTTTGCAGGCACCGTACGGTTCCCGAAGTCAGAATTTCTCTCCCGGAGTCTTCCGGAGACGCTTCCATCGTTTCCCGTCGTCGTGGGGGTAAACGTCCAATTTTGGTTGCTTCCCCGTGATCCGACGAGTCTGACAGGAGTATTGAGTTGCGCCGACCTGCCAGCGGGGATTGTTAAGAGCCCTCCACGAACCCTTGGATCGGTGAAGGAAAATCCCTGGGGAAAGGTAAATCCGGAAACCTGCTGCCCGTAGACCATCAGGGGAGTAATGAGTGCAAGCACTGTCCCAAACCCAGCGCCTGCGAGCAGAAGGCTAATACGGTATCGAGATGGCGACCGTCGGATGGTCATTACGGTGTACTCCCCAGCGCGTTAGGTATGAATGCGATGGCTCGTTTCGAAATCAAGCACGGAATACAATGCACCCAAAACCGCTTGGAGTACGGTCTGAAGGACAGATTGGGGGACGCCGCTGCGGAGGAGCGTTTCGGGGAGATAGGCGATTCCGTAGCGCGTGGTACGGGTTCTCCCGGGCTTTTCTCCGCTCTGGCACGGTCCCGGCGCGATGCTCGTCCCGCCGAGCTGGCTTGCTGCGTCCGTGGTGGCGGTGATGTAGTGTACGGAGCCGGTTGCCGGATCTGTACGCTGAACGCACACCAGTTGCGGCGCGTCGGATACGGTGGTGACTGCGTCGGACTCGTGCATGTCCTCCATTTCCATATGCTCTCCCGTCATTTCTCCGGGGAGCATGGCGTGGGCGACAAAAGGAGCAACACCGAACGCAATGATCGTGATAAGTAATAGCAGAGATTGCTTCGCTTTGCTCGCGATGACGGCCGGAGTCATTTTATCGAACTGTTACTGTTCCGAGCACCTTCATTCCCGAGACGAGTTCGAAGGTTCCGGCGTTTTGGAAACGGAGCCGGTGCGAAGTCCCGGCGGCGACGGAGACCTGTGCAAGACTCGCAGTCTGTCCCGCCCGTCTCACGGTAATAGAAGCCGGAACTGTAGCGGTATTATTCATTGTGATTGCGCTACCGCTCTGTATGGCGACAGTGTTTGGGGAGAGCGTTCCGCTATCAGCTCCCGAAGGAATCTGGAATGTCATTGTCTGACCAGGGAGGGTGATCGGAAGCGAGGCGGGAGGAACGGCTAGTGGAACGGACACAGGCGGCTGCACGGGAAGAATAGCCGCTGGTGGAGGAGCGGGTGGCGGAACTCCGCCCCGAGGGCCAGTCTGTTGCGGCCCGACGCTTGGTGGAAAGATGGGAGGTTGTTCCTCTACCAGAGAATCTTTCTGCGGCGTGTTGCCTCCTTGTCCTCCTCCGAAGAGCTGCATGAGGAGAAGAATTAAGAGCAGAAGTGGGAGGATTCCACCTCCGTCTCCGCCGAGGAGACCGCTGAGTAGTCCTCCTCCTCCACCTCCCCCATTACCTCCACCTCCGCCGGAAATACCTAACGCTTCAAATTGTGCAGTCGTAGTGCCTGGTATCCTGCGTGCAAAAGCCTCTGCCCACCCACCAAGTCCGCCAGCCCTGATTCGTTGAAACGCTGTCTGCTGTTCGTCTGTAAGAGCCTGTGCGTCTGCGGCCTGTGGGATAAGGAGTGAGAGAACGCCAAAACCGAGACCTGTGAGAGGAGCCCATGCAACGAGAGCAAGGAACAGGGTGGCAACGAGACGACGAGAAGTTGGTTTCAGCATATCTGTGAGTATTAGCTGCTAAAGCACCATATCACGTTTCAGTGGAGAGGCGGGGGATTGTTAGCGCCCGAGGCTATCGAGCTGCGCGCGGGCGGCTTGGAGAGTCTGGAGGTGCTGCGGGAGCCCCGCTTGGAGAGCGCGGAGAGCGAGGTAGGCTTTCACCGGGTCACGACCGGCCGTTGCAGTGACCTCGCCGAAGCGGTCGTTCACGAAGCGGGTAATCGCGATGAGGAGTCGGTGGTGCTCCACTGCGGAAGGGGGAGTCGAGAGCCCCTTCAGTGCTTGTTCGTAGGCGGTGAGGCGGCTGCGGAGCGCGCTCAAGCCCGCCGTGTTTCCGGAGATCGCGCCGACGAGCGCGTTGGTGAGCGTCGCCGAGTCATTGAAATCCTGCGGACGGAGTGCATCTACCTCCTGAAGATATCGCCGGATCTCTGCGCCGGTGTTCGCGCTGCCCACGCGGAGGTCGGAGAGTGGGACGTTCGGAAGCGTCGTGTTCAGTTTCGCCTGGCTCAAAATCTGCTCGACCTGCTGCGGGGTTACCTGGGTCTTCCCAAGCTCCGAGGTTGGTTTTCCCTCCGCGATGATCCCGGCGAGGCCCTCGGTGTAGTTCGGAGCGTTCGGGTTCGGTCGGAGTTGTTCGAGACTTTGCTGCGTCGTTTTGGCGCGGCGGGACGGCAGCGCGTCGCTTCCTTTCCCGTCGCCTTTGATGGTGGGATCAAATTCGCTCTTCACCTCATCTCCGTCCCGGAAGTTGTCGCCGTCCGTGTCGGGGTTCAAAGGATCGGTCCGCCACTTGCATTCTTCGTGGTCCAGGAGGCCGTCGCCGTCGCTGTCCAGCCGCGGATTTCCTTCTTTCCGCAATGGGTGATATCCCGCCCGGACTTCCTGCCCATCGGTAAAGCCGTCGCCATCCGTGTCAGCACTCGCTTCGTTCGTGCGGTAGACGGCTTCGACCTGATCTGGCAGACCGTCGTTGTCTCCGTCCGGAAGACCCGTCCAGCTCTCCGGGCAGGCGATGGAAAGCGGCTGCGGGCCCCTCGGTGTGGCGGAAGGTCCGCCGGGAATCAGTTCTCCGCTCTCCGGCAATCCGTTCCTCGACCTCTCTGTCGTTCCTGGATCCGCGGGCCTTTCTCTCCGTCGGCTCACCACGGCGAATCCCGCGAGCACGGCTCCAATCAGGAAGACGAGCACAACACCAATGAGGAGGAGACGTTTCATCGGTCGGTGTGAGCCTTGGTGCAGTGTAGCACAGGAGGGTGTCGCCGGCGCCTCCCTCGCTTTCCTCGCCCGCCCCAGCGTGGCGGGCTCAGGGAACGCTTCCTCGCTCGTCCCTCGCTACGCTCGGGACACCGTGCCCGCTTAAGTCGCTTGAACCCGCTCGGGAGGCATCCGGCGCCCCCAAGAATGCAGGAGCCGCTTCCACTCGCTGATGGCGAGAGTTTGGGCGCGCCGAGACGGGTCAATCCCCGCGCGGCGCAAGCGTGCCGCGGCGTCGGCAGGCGAGAGGTGGTATGCGGCAGCGAGTGCATTCGCGAGGGTCTTGCGTTTCTGCGAGAATCCAGCACGGACGAGGCGGAAGAATGCCCGCTCGTCTTCAGGGGGAACGAGCGGGCGGGTGCGACAGGAGAGGGCGAGAATCGCGGAAGGGACCGCTGGCTTCGGAATGAACGCTGATGGCGCAATGCGGTCGCGGACAATGGAGGGCTCGGCGAAGACTTGGACACTGACGGTGCGGACGCTCACGTGCGGTGGTGCGGCAGCGATGACGTTGGCGACTGCTTGATCGACGAGGACCGTAAGGCGACGTGGGCGTGGGTCCTGGGCGAGGAATTTCTCGAGGATGGGGGCGGTGATGTTGTACGGAATACTGCCGATGACATCGTAGGAGGCAGACGGCAGGCGGGAGGCAGCAGTGGAGAAGATCTTCTCTAGCGACAGCGACATCTTCAAGATGTCTCCCTGGATAATGCGGACAGAAGAATACGGCCGCACACGCTCACGGAGGAGTGGTATGAGGCGCCGGTCGAGTTCAACAGCAAGAAGCGGTGCAAGCTCCTGTTGCCTGTTGTCTGCCGCCTGTTGCCTCCGTTCTGCCAGCGCTCGCGTGAGCACGCCCAGCCCCGCACCGATTTCGATCGTGGGAATCGTCGGATCGGTCTCGCTCGCCTGTACGAGCGCGTGAAGGACCTCCGCATCCACGAGGAAGTGCTGACCGAAGCGGTGGAGCGGCGAGAGATGGTGTTGGCGGAGATAGCGGGCAAGCTGCCGTTCGTCGAGGAGAGGATCCTCGGGGTGCATACCGTGTTCGACGCGCATCCGGTTTCTTAAACGTCGGTCCTCTTCCCGTTCGTGGTTACTGGATCCGTTGAAGAGTGACGCGCAGGATGCCGGTGCCGAGCGAGGCGAGTGTTTTAAAGGCGTCGCTGCTTAAGTCAATAATTCGGCCTTTGATGAATGGCCCGCGACCCGTGATCGTCACGATGACCGAGCGCCCCTTGTCCGTGGAGACCTTCACTTTTGTCCCGAAGGGGAGCGTGCGGTGCGCCGCAGCGAGGGCGCGTTTGGTCCGGTACCAGGAGGCGCTCCCGCGTTCGTTCGTATCCTTTTTTGCTGGGGGCTTCGGTTTGGGTGTGGGGGGAGCCTCAAGCGGCGTTTCTTCCTCACCCTCGGCACGGGCCCCCGGTGCGTCTCCCACAACGAGAACGAGGCCGAACGCCAGTGTCGCTCCCAAGAGAAGCGAGAAAAGACGCATGCGTAAAACGAGTATACCGTACTCCGGCTTCCTGTTCTCCTTTGAGGTGCGAATAGATCTCTCTCCCTTCCTCGACAGCGAGCATCACGTATGGCCTAATCGTGCTCTCGGAGCGTTAGGAGCTGTCATTCTCCCTTGACAACTCGTTGACCGAGCGTTGGCAGCACGCCATGCTCATCTTCGTCCTCTGCTGGGGGCATCCACGGTGCAGTTCTTCGCATTCCTTTTCCTTCGTCGCGTCCGCCGATTGATCCGCCGCGTTCCGGCTCGGATCCAGGACGGACCATTGTTGACGTCGTCCTCGCTGCCCCCGCAGCTTCCCTTCGTCACACCGGAGCCAGCGCACCGAACGCTTCTCCCCGCCCGCATTCGCGAGCGCCTCGACGTGAGTCTCTTCGTACGGCGTCTTTTTGGCGTGGCGGGTTTCTGGATGACCTGGTTCCTTCCGCGCTGGAAGCTCTCCCTCCCGAAGGAGCACTGGGTGCATGGGGTCGTTCTCCTGCTCGTCGGGACGGTCGTGGGGGCCAACCTCTTCACGACTGCCGCCGATCGAGGGTCGCTCCTCTTCGCGCTCTTCGGGGAGGGAGAGATTGAAGAGGGAGCGGTACCGCCGCAGCGGTCGAAGGAAGCGGCAGCGCGCGGTGCGCTCATCGGACTTATTCCCTCCGCCGTCGCTGGCGGGATCTCGGAGGAAGACTTGGAGTTCGAACTCGCGAACACCCTCGGGGGGAATGCCCTGATCTCTACGGCGGTTCCGGAGACCGCCGAGGCTTCCGCCGCACAGCGTCGGGGGGTCGTCGCGTACGCCGTTCGGGAAGGGGACACGCCGGCGAGCATTGCTTCTCGGTTCGGGGTTTCGACGAACACGGTGCTCTGGGCCAATGGCATTCGCGAGGGAGATCTCATTCGCGCTGGAGACATTCTGGTGATTCCGTCGGTGTCCGGCGTCCTTCACACAGTGGTCAGTGGCGATGAGGTGACGAGCATCGCCCAAAAGTACGACGCGAAGACGGAGGACATTATCGCCCAGAACGGCCTCTCGGACGACGGGGCCATTCGCGTCGGCCAGAAGCTCATTGTTCCCGATGGGCAGCTTCGGGTTCCTCCGCGTCGGGTGACGGCGCGCCAAGAAGAGGACGAAGAACCCTCCGCACCGGAGGCGGTACGGGCGCCAGCCAGCGTGCCGCGGGTCCCTGGCGCGGACCTGCTGTGGCCGGTGGCGACACGAGCGATTACGCAGTACTTTGGCTGGCGGCACACCGGGGTGGACCTCTCCGATCGAAGCCGACCAGTGGTGAAAGCGGCGCAGGACGGGACCGTCTCCTTCGCCGGTTGGCTCGGCGGCTACGGGCGCCTCGTGATCTTGGATCACGGTCAGGGCCTCCGCACCTACTACGCCCACTTGGGGGAAACCTACGTGAAGGACGGACAGAAGATTGGGCGCGGGGAGCTCCTCGGTCGGGTAGGAAGCACCGGACGGAGCACCGGTCCTCACCTCCATTTCGAGGTTCGCCACGGTGATACCCCGGTCAACCCGCTCCGCTACTTCTAGGCGCTTCCTTTTTTGAGTGTTTCCCGTTCAAACCGGAACGGGTTGTTGCCTGGTTGCAGCGCTCCAGTCATCAGGTCTGCGATCACCTTCCCGGCGCTCGTTCCAAACGTCATGCCATTCCCGCCAAATCCGGAGGTCAGGAAGATCTTCGGGTTTCCTCCGGGCGGGACGCCAGCAACCGGGAGGGCATCTTCCGTCTCGAGGGTCTGGCCACGCCATTGGTGCGTGACCCTCCAGCGCTCGTCGGGGAGGAACGTTTTCGCAAACGCTTCAAGAGACGACCAGGGCTTCTCCCCCGCTTTCGACGCCTCCGGGAGCGGGAGGTCTTCTCCGCCGATCAGGAATGACCCGTTCACCCCGTTAGAGGCATGGCCTCTAACGGGGTTCACGAAGCGCATGTAATGAAAGGGAGTGGCGATGTCCCAGTACAGGAAGTCCGGGAGCCGCCAGGAACGACCACCTTCCGGAAGCTCGAGGGCAACGACGTACGTCACCATCTGCCGGAAGTGACGGTTGTGCTCTTTGTGGGGAGACGGGAAGAGGCCGGTTGCCAGGACGGCACCCTCGGCGGTGACGGTGGCCGTGGCGGTTTTCACCGTGACGGACATGCCTTGGTTGATCTCCGTCACGCGACTTTCCTCGAAGATCTGCCCACCACGGCGCTGGAGACGTTCCGCCAATCCGAGAAGAAACGCCCGGACATCGAAGGCGCCTTGGAGGGGGATGCGGACGGCACCCACGGCTTCGACGCCCGTGAGCGCGCGAAGCTCTTCCGCACCAAGGAGTGTGGGTACGCCACCGGCAATACGGAGCGCTTCTGCTTCGCGTGCCAGGTGCGGTACCGTGTCCGCCGTGAGCCCAACGGCGAGCGCGTCGAGGCGGTGGAAGCCCGCCCGCAGCGCTTCTTCCGCGACGAGAGTCTCGATCAGACGGATGGTCTCTTCGCCGGCAGCGCGTACCTGGCGGATGTGCGCGTCTCCGAACTGCTCTCGGAGAAGAGAGAGGGGAGGATCCACGGACGAGGTGAGAAACGCAGTGGTGAACCCCGTCTCTCCAGTACCGAGATGGTTGGCTTCGAGGAGGACAACTTTCTTCCCGGCGCGGGTGAGGAAGTACGCCGCGCTCACCCCCGCGATGCCCCCGCCGACCACGACAACGTCCGTTGACACATTCGCGGAAAGTTTCGGAAAACGCTGAACATCGGGTTCCCGAGTGAGCCAGAGCGATGTCTGTTGCGCCATGTGAGAGGAGCGTACCACACAGCTTTTCGAGGTCCGGTCCCCCGCGATCCTTCTGTCGATGCAGCGCCGAGAAGGTTTCCTAGAAACCGATGAGATTCAAGAGGAAGCGGGTCAGCCCCGTCAGCCACGGCGCTTCGCGCTCCGTGGTTGCTCCCTGGACGTTCCCGTCAGTGCACTGTGTCTGGCACCGCGTCGCGCCGTTGATGGTCTCACAGGTCGTGGTGCAGTTCTGGCCCGGCGCGGGCGAGCTTTCGGGGTACGGCTGCGGGTATGTTCCGCCGGTGGGGTACGGCTGCGGGTACGGACCACTGCCCGGGAATGGCGTATACGAGGGCAGGGGGAACTCCGTCGGGAATGGCGCGGGCGGTGCTCCGCCGCCAGAGCCGGTACAGAGTTGCTGGCAGGTTTCCGGCGGCTTGAACCGTGAGCACTCCTGAACGCACTGATCGGGACCGATGATGGTCCCCGGCGCGGGCGGTGGACCACCGGCGGGAGGCTGCCCTGCGCACATCCGCGTGCACTGCTCACGGCTGAACTTTCCTCCCTCGAGCTGGGTACACTGATCCACACAGGCTCCTGGATCAGCACCGGAGCTCGGCATCATCGATCCGCGGTAGTGCGGGTCCTTGCGAAGGCACTCTTCAATCGCCTGCTGGAGCTCTCCGGAGGGGGGGCCACCTTCGAACGCCTGTCGTCCGTACCGCTGCTCGAGACTCCGGAAGCATATGGCCACGTCGGGATTTGCTCCTTGGATGGTCTCCGCGTGTTCCTTGAAGCATTCCAGGCCGACGCGGCGCATGAGCTCCGGCGAGATCGTCTCGGGACGGACCCGCCCCTGCCGCATGTCCTCGAACACCTGCTCTCCGAGAATCCCGACGATACAGGCGCGCGTCTCGGCCGGGAGATCGCCGATCGGTTCTCCCCCGCCCGGAGGGCCGCTCGGGAAACACGCCTTGCCCCGCTCGATTTCTGCCGGTGTGGGCGGTCGCTGCCCACTCGAGACTTCGATGAAGGCTTGTTCGCCAACCTTCTCCTGCAGACATGCAGCGACGTCCGCGGGAATCCCCGCCTGGACGGGCGAGTGTGGCTGGCCAGAGGCCTGGTCAGGCCTTGGGGCACCTGCGGGCAGCGTACCCGTTTCCTCCGGGAAACAGGCCTGTGCGACTCGGTGGAGTCCGGTGTCTCCCAGAGTTGACTTCACCACCTGCTCTGGGTTCGCGAGTCGTCCCGCGAGCAGCTCCTCCGTCACGGACGCTGGGAGTCCTGCAGCGATGAGTTCTGTTCGCAGACAGGCGATCTTGCCTCCCGGAGTTCCTGGTTCTTGCGCGAGCACGATCCCAGGAACGGCGAGCAGGACGAGGGCGAACGATGGTATGCGCATGATGCTCATCGGCAGAGACCGGCTACTGGCGGTAACAAGGGAGAAGCGTGAACTGCTCTTCCGTGGTGGTGGACTGCGGACTCAGCGTGACGGCCGCGTATCGCTCCGGGCCGAGCTTCTCCCGCATGCAATCCTGGCGGGCGGCGCTCGCGCGTTCCTGCGCCGCCTTCCGGAAAAAGCCCACCACCTCCTGTTGCGGAATGGGTGGCGCGGTGCTGTCGGCAGGGCTGCGGGAGACGCGCGATCCTCCGATGCTCATCCACACGGCAAGTCCCACGACGGCAACCGTGAGGAGTACGAGAAGGAGGAGAAACGTTTTCAACCGCTGTGTCATTGTCGGTGTGGATTCTCTGTACCACTGTATGTCCTTGGATCGTCTCTCGTCAACGTGCGGACCTTCGCCAGGACATCACGGTGGAGCCCCATCGTACGGGACGTTCGAACTTCCATAAGGGTCTAGAGATCACCGATCAGCGTCCGGGTCAGAAGTCGAGCCTCATGTTGAGGGTCTGCGGCGCTAAGGACACCGCGCACGATTTCGCGGGCGCGGCAGAGCTCGCGGCGCCGGAGACCGGGATCAGATGCGCTGATGGTCAGGTCGAGGAGTTCCAGCGCGCGCTCAACGCACGCGCGCGCCGCAGAGGCGTCGCCACGCCCAAGCCAATGCTGCAGCCGCTTCAACTCGGCGCCGACGGCAAGAAGACGCTGCGACACGGGCAGCGCCCGCCAACGCTCCTCGGTCAAGGTCTGATGGTGCATCTTAGGACAACGGCAGCAGCGATCGGATCACGCTTGCGACCGCGTCGCGAAGAGTCGCCTCGGTAATGTCCATCGAGCGGTTTCCCTGCCGCGGTCGAATGTTGATCATGGACGTGTACTCAATCTGTCCCCCCGGCGGCTTTCCCGGGTAGATGTTCGCGCCCCAGAGGTCCTCTTGCCGCGATCCGTCGTCGAGGAGGAGCTGTTCCCCGTCGGCGTGAAGGTCTATGCCGAAGACAAGCACGCGTCGCGCCGTGTCCACCACTACTTTCGCGAACTCCGGGCTGTCTTCGAGTGCCGCGGAGAATTCTTCTGCTGTAAGTCGTGCCCGAACGATCGGAGTATCCATAGTTCCTCGGATGCCTCACATCATGCATCCCTTGGCACAACACTGCTAGACCTTTGGAGCTCCTTCGTGGACAGAATTAGGACTTTTTGGCAGACAAGCACAGAATATCTGAAAGTAGCTAATTGTGGAATTTCTGGGGCGTAATAGCCCATTTTATCAAACAAATCTTGACTAAATCGAATAATATTCCCATAATACTACCTGTTTTCAGATTGCTCATTTTCCAAACCAGCCCCATAACACCCAAGGCTTCTCTCAAGAAGAAGGAGGAAGAACGTGCAGTTCAAACAGACTATCCATCAGGTCCAACCAGAACGAGAGTACAGAGGTAAGTTCATATTCGGCGAGAAGGAGTTCGCCTACAACCTGCTCTTTCGAGTTCCCACCTCAAAGATGGATGAGGAGTGCGAGAAGCGGCAGAAGGCAGGACAAGATGTCTCATCTATCAAGGTGAAGCGAAAACTCTTCACTCTCACAGTTAAGAACGGTGATGGCAAAAACCTCGATCTCTCTGATGACGAGACGTATGGCCTCCTCGTTCATCTGGCGGGTACGATGGCTGCCGATGTCAGTGGCCACATCCTGACCGAGGGATTCAATGAAATGTTTGGAGGGGTACTGGAGGAATCTTTCACTGAGCACTCGCGGGAACTTGAACTCAACGAAGAAGTCCTTCCAGTCTTCCTCAAGGAGCAGTTGGATGTCCAGCCAACTCCTACCGCCAAAAAGCCGCCGTCGTCAAAGAGGAGAAAGAAGAAGTAAGAATGCAAACGTGGAGTAGCCGAGTACACAACAATCATGACCACTCCTGGTTACACCTCGGGTGGTCTTTTTCTTTGGGAAAGTATTTTCAACCGAGAGACCGAGAGAGACTGTACCAGCTTCTGTCAGTCCTGAATGGAGCGGGCAGCGGGAATCGAACCCGCGACTGCTCCTTGGAAGGGAGCCGTTTGGCCACTAAACTATGCCCGCAGAGATTCTTCGCTGCGCTCAGAATGACGCTGACGGACGGAACGCGCCTTAGGATTCCACAGAGAGCGCCGCAGATCAACCCAATACGCGCCGTCGCGCTGGGTGACATCCACGCCTTCTTTGCGGAGCAGCGCGGCTTGCTGTGCTGCGGTGACTTCCGGATTCACGATGGAGAGCCGGCCTTCCCGATTGATGACGCGCTGCCAGGGGAGAGCGCCGACGCTTCGAAAGAGAATCCAGCCGACCTGTTGGGCGGCGCGGGGTGAGCCGCAAAGCGCAGCGACCTGTCCGTAGGTCGCGACGCGCCCCCGCGGGATTTTCTGTATCATCGCTTCAACCCGCCGGACAAACGTTGTGCTTGGGCCCCGCATTGGCAGAATCTAGCGGGCCGGGAAGAGCGGTGGGAGGCTGGGCGTCGGAGACGCGGCGGCGGGAGCGCGCTGGAAGCGGGGGAAGAACGGGCGGTTCATGAGGCGGGAAATCCCCCACATGAGGAAGATCATCGTCACGAACGTGAGGACACCAATTCCAATTGCTTTGAGGAGTGGACTCATGCAATTGCCTACCGGCGCTTGTAGTATACCGGAACAGCCACGTTCCGATTGCGAACCAGTGGCCTTGCTCGCATGCGCGCGGTACGGTATGACTGTACCTCCGCCTCGGGGAGTAGTTCATCGGCAGAACGCTCGGTTTGGGACCGAGAGGCAGCGGGTTCAATTCCCGCCTCCCCGACCAAGTTAGACATTGAGAGTTTTCGGAAGAAGGTACGCGCTCGCTTCGCTCGCGCGCTGGGGGGATTTTATTCTGATTTTCCGCCGCAATCCGCCAAACGCCCGACCAATCCCAGCCGACCTTTTTGGAAAGCAGGCGGCGGTTCG
>VMFP01000025.1 GCA_007376145.1 Parcubacteria group bacterium Gr01-1014_38 | reverse complement strand
TTCTCCTTCTTTTCTGAACTCCTTGGTCGGAAAGCCTCTCAACGAAGGGAAAAACGGAATAGTCCGAACCTCCGTACAGAGGGGGAGGAGGTTGTGACGCCTTGATTCTCGACGCCCACAAAAGCGCCGTCCGAACCTCCGTACAGAGGGGGAGGAGGTTGTGACAACAGGAGAGTGACCGGCGTCGTGCGGGCAAGTCCGAACCTCCGTACAGAGGGGGAGGAGGTTGTGACAGTATTAGCGTCAGGCTTTTTTGCCGCTGCGTCCGAACCTCCGTACAGGTGGGGAGGAGGTGGTGACGGGACACCACTGTGCCCAGCCGCTCCTTAGTCCGAACCTCCGTACAGAGGGGGAGGAGGTGGTGACTACCCCAGGAACGGAACGCTCACTAGGGTCTTGTCTCGAACTCCATGCAGGTGGGGAGGAGGTGGTGACACGTGTACGTGGGTTCGAATCCCACCTCCGGCTCCACTGTCCGAAACTCCGTACAGAGGGGGAGGAGGTGGTGACACGAACAGAAGGAGAGCACTGGTTGTCCTTTCCGCGGCTTCCGAGACGGAAGCCGCTTTTTCTTATGGTCGGTGCGGGCCGCGCTTCCCCAAGAGACCACGCTTGGGGGGGACGCCGTACTGGGTCGCGGCTTGACGGGAAGACGGAGATTTGCTACGTAAGAACATCGCGCTGACGGTCAGCGCGGTTCTCTAGACAACCGATGAGGAAAGCGACGCGGCACTTGGTGCCGCAGGAGGTGAACAGTGGCGGAATCCAAACGCGGGCCGCGGCGCGAACGCCGCCGGCCCCCCGTGCTCCGCGCGCGGGCGGTGCCGCCCGATACGCAGGGCCGATCGGAGCTTGTCCGGTCCCTCACGCGCACGATTGCGCAGATCAGCGCGCACGTGCGGCGCGGGAATCACTGGCGGGACCGCCGCCAGTTCTGGGCCCTAGAGGGTGCGATCAACACGCGCAGCGAAGCGCTTGAAGCGCTGCGGGCGGGCGCGCCGGACATCTGGCGCGCGCTCTGCGAAGAGTTCCATCTCGATGTTCCAGTTCCATAAAGGAGGTGCATGATGACAGGGACGAACACCACGCCGCGAGAGCATCCGCAGTCGCGGATTCCTCGCTGGTTCGACGCGGCGAGCCCCGAAGGCCACCCGAAGTACGAGCGGGGGTCCGTCGTCGAGACACTCCAGCTTGGTCTGAATGCCGCGCATGAGGCGATCCTCGGTCGTCTCGAGACGGCCATGTCGAATGCCGTCGGCGACGCGATCGCATGGCTGCGCAATCGTCTCCGGGTGGAGATGGGGAACGACCCGACGGGAACGACGAAGCGGCAGCGGATCCTCTCTGCCGACCTGATTCTTGGCGAGGAAGCTGCGGAGTCCGTGACGCAGGAGTGGATCCGGAAACTCATGGAAGCAGCGCCGGGCCCTGCGCACGTCATCAAGGACCCGACGGCGGCACGCATCGCCTGGGGGGAGATCCACGAGCGGAAAGAGGACAAGGAAGCGGTACGCGAATGGCGCGTGAATCACCTCCACCCGAAGTTCCAGCTTCAACAGTTCTTCTTGAAGGTGCTGCCGGCGAGCGTGACGGAGCGCGTGCCCGAACCGCTCCGGCCCGGCCTGACGCAGGAAGTGGGCCAGCAACTCACGAGCCACCTCATGCTCGCGGACTCGGGCACGGTGCGGGTCGCGGAGTATCCGACAGCGGATGTCCGGGACCAAGGCCGGCGCCGTGCGCGGTGGGAGGAAGCGCTCGACCGCGTGTGCCGGCGCGCGACGCCATTTCCCAAGGAGCGCGCGCGGGACGTCAATCCCGCGAAGTATCGCAAGGAGGACAAGCGCGGGGGTCGGCTGATCAACGTTGATCCCGACTGGCACATCGTCGTCGCCACGCCGGAGCCGCGGCGCACGCCGCTGCTCTACGTGACGGGCGGGAGTATCCGTCTCCTCCGACGGGTCTGGCGACGCCCTGGGAAGCGCCCGGGTGATGCGGAACGGGTCACCCGTGCGACGTTCATCGCCATTCCCGTCGGCGCGGCGCTCCTCGAAGGTCTCCCGCCGGATCTCCGCGCGGCGGCCACCTGGTGGCGGGCGCCGGACGCGCTCTCCACGTTTACGCCGCTTCTCCCGCCCCTCCGGACCCTGAAGCCGACGGACACCGTCCTCGTCGTGCCCCTCGCGTACGGGCGGAAGCGGACGGAGAAGCGGGTGCTTCCCGCGCTCACCCGCCTTCCGATCCAGTGGGCGCGGATCGTCCATCGGACGTACCGGCGCGGCGGCGTGCACGAGAAGTGGTTCCTCCAGCTCACCATTGGGTACGCCGCCCCGCGGCCGTTCCCACCGCGCGTGCTCGGGATCCACTTTGGGATTGACAACGTCTACTTCTGGGCGCTCATGGAGGATCAGGGTCCGGGCGTCGAGCCCCGTCTCGTGGAAGAGGGACGCGTCGAGGGGAATCCCATTCTCGCGCAGGGACTCGCCGCGAAGGAGGAGCTGGAGTGGGACCAGGCCAAAGGACGGTGGGTCGGCGGCGCGGTGTACGGCCCGGCCCTCGAGAGCGTGACGCACCTCTTTACGGACCGGATCCTCACTCTCGCCCGCGCCAAGGGCGTCACCGACTGTCCCGCCGGCATCGGCGCGGAGAACATCCGGTGGGTGCCGAAGGGGAAAGGCCCCAAGGAGGCGAACCGCCGGTTCTCCGCCTGGAACTACGGACAGCTCCGGGACACGCTCGGCTACAAAGCGCCGCCGGCCGGCGTGTGGGCGACCATCATCTCCCTCACGAAGGCCGACCGACAGCAGGACGATGCCGAGCAGGCGCGGCGGCTCGCGCGGATCGGAATCCGCCGGCTCCACGATCGCCGACGCCGCGCCGAGGAGAAAGCGCGGGAGGAGAAAGGCGGCGAGGACAACGCCGATTCGTAGGTGCAAAGGTTCTTTCCGACGATCAACACCCCGTGTGGACAACCACACGGGGTCTTTTCTA
>VMFP01000016.1 GCA_007376145.1 Parcubacteria group bacterium Gr01-1014_38 | reverse complement strand
GTGAAGCCGCGGATGCCGTACCCGAGGCGGAAGACCTGCATCAAAACTTCACCCTCCCGTGCTTCTCGAGGGAGTCCAGGATGTATCTGGCCTTATGCACTCACACGTCAGCGCTTCAAGTGCTGCGCCTTCGCGCGGTTGTGCTCGTCCAAGGTTTTGGAAAAGATGGTCCGGCCGTCTGGGGCAGAGAGATAGTACCCATAGTCGGATGGCGTGGGCTTCAAGGCCGCCTCCAAGCTCACGAGGCCGGGGTTGCCGATCGGCCCCGGAGGAAGCCCGCGGTACTTCCGGGTGTTGTACGGAGAATCGATCGCAAGATCCTGAACGGTCAGCGGGTTGTCCCAATCGCCCGTGACGTAGCGGACGGTCGCATCGGCTTCGAGACCAACGCCGGCGCGAAACCGATCCCACAGGATCCCGGCGACGAGCCGCCGATCGTCCGGCGTTCGCACCTCCCGCTCCACAATCGAGGCTATGGTCACGAGCGCGTGAACGGATGCGGCGGGATGCTCGCCACCGGGCGTCGCGATGGTCTCTCGCTGCGCAACATCGAGTTGCTCTTGAAAACGGTGAAGCAGACGCTGGATCACTGCGCGCGGATCGGAGTCTTTATACAAACGATAGGTGTCAGGAAAAAGATAGCCCTCGAGCGACGCACCGGCCAGCGCACTCTTTAAGACATCGAACTCGCCACGGAACCGATCGGCAGTCGCGGCCGCGAGAAACGGATCCTTCTTCACGATGCCCTGTGCGTCGAGCCGTTCCGCCATCTGCTTGAGCGTGAACCCCTCCGGAAAGGTGACGCTCACGTCCGTCGGCGACGTGTCACCACCAATGAGGCGGCTCAGAATTGCCGCGCCGGAATCGCGCGGGCTGAATTCGTACGTGCCGGCCTGGAGCTTCTCGCGCGCGCCCCGCACGATGGTCATAAGCACGAATCCCGTGGAACTCCGCAAGAGGCCTGCGTCGGTGAGTTTCTCGGCAACCGCCCGGGCACTCAACCCCGGAGGGAGCTCGACGAAGATCGTCTGCGTGGCTTTCGGATTCACCGGAGCATTCCCGAGTTGGCGCCCCACCGAGGACAGCAGCACGAGCGCGAGAACGACAACGACGAGCCAGCGCATGGAACTGTTAGAGGAATTTCTGATGTCCCGCCCGCTCGAGCTCGCTGACGAGCGCTTTCACGTCTTGCGTGTTCGCTCTATCGCAGACGAGGATCGCGTCGGGTGTGGCCACCACGATGAGGTTGTGGATGCCGACAAGGCCGAGGACCGCCGGGACATCACTGTAGACAAAGTTCCCGCTGCTCTTCACCTGAACCGCCGTCCCGCGCTTGATCTCCGCCCCGGCCCGCCCACCGACGACCTCGGCGAGTGATGCCCAGTGCCCAATATCACTCCATCCGTACGCGCCGGGGATCACGAGAATCGTTGATGGAGGCTGACGCTCCGTAATCGCGAAATCGACGGAAATCGAGGGCATCCCCGCGTACACGCGACTCAGCATCTGCCACGACGCGCGGCGAGCAAAGAGGGCTTGTAAGCGGTCGAGGTGTTTCGCGATGGTCGGTTCGTAGCGGTGAAACATGGCGAGGAGATTCCCGACGGTCCACCCGTAGATGCTCATATTCCAGAGAAAGCGCCCGGTCTTGAGGTAGCGCTTCGCCACAGGCAGCGTGGGCTTCTCCGTAAACCGGCGGACGGAGTACACGGGGAGCCCGAGCGTCTGGCCCACGCGCACTCCGCGCTCGACGTACCCGTATCCAGTCTCCGGATACGTGGGCTCGGCGCCAAGGAGCACGGTGCGATCTTTCCGATCGCGCAGGAGGGCGGCCTGCGCGCGGAGTCCCACGCGGAAGAGGGCGCTGTTGCGGACAAGGTGATCGGACGCGAGCTGAATCATTGGTTCGTCATGGCGGCCCGTCGCAGCGAAGAAGGCGGCAGCCATGCCGATGGAGGGAGCCGTGTCCCGCTTGACCGACTCGACAAGTACCTGCGACCGCGGAAAGTGCGGGAGCTGCCGATAGACTTCGGCAGCGAGGTCGCGGCGCGTCGTGACCACAATGCTGCGAAGGTCGCGCGCGACGGCGCGCGCATGGTCGAATGCGATCTGGAGCAACGACTTTTTCCCCACGAGCGGAGCGAATTGCTTCGGGAATTTTTCGCGAGAGACGGGCCACAGGCGCGTTCCCCCTCCGCCTGCCATGATGACAATGTTCATGACCGAAAGCGTACAGGGTGGGGATGCAGCTCGTACAGGGCGTCGTTATGGGCCTAGCGTGACAGGTTGTCCATCGGACACCAGCGGAACAAACACGAAGCCGGGATAGTCGTCAGTCGAGATCCGGCCGACTGAATCTTTCCGGAGGACGCGGAGCCCCATCCCGGCAATCGGGTGGAGAAGTCGCCCATGCACCGCCAGTTGCTCGATCCATGACGGCGGAACCTCGGGGCTCGACGCCGCGGAGATAATGACATCGTAGGGAGCATGGACAGGCACACCCGCCGTGGCATCACCGACGAGCAGGGTGACGTTGCGAAATGATCGGAGCCGAGCCCCTGCACGGCGGGAGAGCTCGGGAATGCGCTCGACCGTGATGACCGTTCCGCCCGGACGCACGCCGTGTGCGAGGAGCGCGGCTTGCCAGCCTGAGCCCGTGCCGACATCCAACGCCTTCTCGCCCGGCCGCGGCTGCACGAGCTCGAGCATGGTGGCCACCGTGGTCGGCTGCGACACCGTCTGCCCCTGTCCGATGGAGAGCGGAGCGTCCACGGTCGCCGCTGCCGCCGCGTGCTCCGGCGGGACAAAGCGCGAGCGCGGGACCGCCCGGAAGGCCGCGAGAATTTGCGGCGACCGCAGGGTTCCCGCCGCCACCAGCGCGCCCACGAGTGCCAGCCACGCGCGCTCAAGGTTCTCTTCCACCATCGCCGCGTTCGCAGTGTACACCCGCCCGGAGTATGCTCTAAGAAACATTTTGGTGGGTCATCCGATGGCGTCTGTGACAGCTTCCCGCGAGCGGTTGGCAGCGGTCTGTCGCGGCGCGGCGTGCGCCGTCGTCCCGCACCCGGCGAATGCGTACCGCCCCTACCTGTTCCGCCATCCCGTTCTGGGGTTCGTCAACGCGCTCATCCTCTGCGCCACGGTGGGCGCCTCGCTGCTCATTTCCCTCACTCCGGAGGTCGCCCGTCTTTCCACCGTCACGGTCTCCACGCTCGTCCGCTTCACGAACGCCGAGCGCTCGAAAGCCGGGCTTCCGCCGCTCACCGAACATCCCGTGCTGACGCGTTCCGCGCAGCTCAAAGGGGAGCACATGCTCCGCCATGACTACTTCGACCATACGAGCCCCGACGGGTTATCGCCCTGGGCGTGGTTCAACCTTGCTCGGTATGCGTACCTCTACGCGGGGGAAAACCTCGCCATTGATTTTTCCGAAGCGGAGGACGTCGTCGCCGCGTGGATGCGGAGCCCTGGACACCGGCGGAATCTTCTCTCGGACCGATACGACGACATCGGCATCGCGGTGGTCACGGGAGAATTCGAGGGGCGGACGGTCACCATGGTCGTGCAGCACTTCGGGCGACGTCCCGCGTCAGGTGGAGCGGCGAACCGGTCGGCGAGTGCCCCTCTCCTTGTCGCGAGTGAGAACCGGACGCGGGGGACGCCCGTGCGCCTCGCGGTACCGCAGATTCTCGAACCGCGCGAAGGGCAAACAGTGAGTACCAGCGCTGCGACGGTCCGAGGGTTCGCCCCGCTGGAAAGCCGGGTACAGCTCTCCGTTGATGGAGCGGTGGTGGGAACATTCGAGAGCGCGGAGGGATCTTTCCGCGGCACCGTCTCCGTTCCAGAGAATCAAGAGCGCACGGCGGTCCTCCGCGCCCGCGCCATCAAAGACGGGCAGACGAGCGCGTGGTCTGTGCCACGGACCGTTCGCGTGGACACGAAGGGACCCGACATCGCTATCACCCGCGCGGCTCTCCTCCCCGATCCGCAGCGGGGCCTGGGCCGAGCGCTCCTTGTCGTTCCTGCCGGGGGAGACGTGCGGTCACTCGCGGTGCTCCTGCCCAACCACGCCGCCATTCCGCTGGAACGCGACGGCGAGGTGCTCTCGGTGCGCCTCGCCGTTCCCCTCCAAGGACCCTTGCACCTCCGCGCCACCGACGCGCACGGCAACACCCACACGGTCCAGTGGCACCCGTTCCTCTCGTATACGACGGCGGAATCGCCGACGCGGTCCACCCGTCTCCAGCTCGCGGCAGCCGCGAGCGATCTCCGGTCGTGGCTTTCCGGTTTCCTCCTGGTCTTTGCGGCGCTGTTCGTCGTCAACCTCTTTTTCCACCTTCGCTTTCACCGCCTGCTCCACGCCGATCTGGTTGGGCACGCGCTCTTGGTGGTCTCTCTCGGGAGCGCAGTGGTGTTCCTCACCTAGGCAACGCGATATGATAGGATAGGAAGGTTCACCCGTAACCGTTCATACGTCATGAAACTCTCCGAAATTCCTCCAGGCTCAGGAAAAGCCGGCACGATCAACGGGAAGCCGGTTGCCGTGTACAACGACAGCGGGACGCCCGTGGTCTTCGACAATACCTGCCCGCACGCAGGGTGCGAGACGGAATGGAACGCCGCGGAGAAGACGTGGGACTGCCCGTGCCACGGAAGCCGATTTACCGCGCAGGGAACCGTGGTGAACGGACCGGCGACGTCTCCCCTCCCGAAGCTCAACGGCAAGGTCGAAGGAGACGAGATCGCGCTCGGATAACAGCGACGTGGGCACCGCCGTTGACTTTCTCCTCGTCGGCGGTGGTCTCGCGAGCGCCACGGCGCTCGAGACGCTCCTCCAGGCAGACATGGGGGGATCGCGCATCGCCCTCGTGGCAGCAGAACAAGAGCTCCCGTACCATCGTCCTCCGCTCTCGAAAGGCTATCTTCTCGGAAAACGAAACCGGGATTCCGTCTTCGTGAAGCCCAGAGATTTCTACGAGCGCGCAGGGGTGATCCTCCGCCTCGGCACAAAAGTCACGACTGTTCAACCAGAAGCACACACGGTCACCACAGACCAGAGCGAGACGGTACAGTACGGGAAACTCCTCCTCGCGACGGGGTGCGCAGTGCGGAAACTGACGGTCCCGGGCGGTGATCTCCCAAGGGTCTTCATGCTCCGCACGCTCGCGGACTCGGACGCACTACGCGCAACGCAGGAACACGCCAAGAGCGTTCTCATTGTCGGCGGCTCCTTTATCGGCATGGAACTCGCCTCGGCGTTTGCACAGAAGGGGCTGCGCACCACGCTACTTCACCGAGGGAAGGAAGTGTTCGATAAACTTGGCTCACCGGAAGCCTCGGCGTTCTTCGCGCGGTATTACGCGGAGCGAGGGGTGACCATCCGCACGGAAGATGAAGCGACGGCAGTGGAACGTCGGCCTGGAACCGACGGTCCGCTCGCCGTCACAACGAAGCGCGGAGATACCCTCACAGTGGATTTCGTCGCCGTTGGTGTGGGCGTCGTCCCGGACATCAAGTACCTCGAAACCTCCGGGATCAAGCTCGACAATGGGGTCGTCGTGAACGAGTATCTCGAAGCGTCCGTTCCCAACGTGTACGCGGCCGGCGACGTGGCAAATTTCTTCGATCCGCTCTACCAGCGCCAGCGCCGCATCGAGCACTGGGACACCGCCATTCAACACGGGAAAGTCGCGGGCGCGAACATGGCGGAAACCGACCCGGCGCGCCGCGTTCCGTACGCTGCCGTGTCGTATTTCTTCTCGGACGTGTTTGATGTGAGTTTCGAGTACTTCGGTGATGCGACAGGGACCGACCGAACGATCACTCGCGGATCCTTCGACGATCGCGCCGTCACGCTCTTCTACGTGGAGAACGCCACCGTGCGCGCTGCCTTCATCATGGGGCGGCCTTGGGAACGCAAGGCGCTGATCGAACTGCTCCGGACCCAGCAACCGGTGCAAAACCCAGACGAACTGGCCAACCCCGAAGTTCCACTCCCGCAGCCGTCTGCTTGACAGAACAGGAGATCTGCCGTAAGCCACAACTGAACGGATGCTCCTTTGAAGCGAGGCTAGAGAGTCGACCGCGCCTCGCGGCGGTCACCAGTACACAGGAGAGAAGATGTATGGGGACAGAACAGACGCTCGTTCCGCTTCAGACCGTCGCACTCCGCCACCAGGATTTCCCATCTTTCCTTCAGCGTCTCCAGGATGCGCTCCACTGCGCGGAGTACTCGAAGGCCGCACAGCTTGGTATCCGGATGGCGTGTGAAGAGGCGCTCGTCAACGGTCACAAGCATGGAAACGGCGGGGATGAATCGAAGACAGTCAGCGTTCAGTACCGCGTTGACGACCAAGAGTTTTCCATCAAGGTTGAGGACCAAGGTGAAGGTTTCGACCCCACGTCGGTTCCAGACCCAACACTGCTGGAAAACCTGGAGAAGCCAAGTGGACGCGGATTGTTTCTCATGCGCACGTACATGGACGAAGTCCGGTTTTTGGGAAACGCGGTGGAGATGCGGCGACGTCGGGACGCCTGACCCTGCAACGCTACGCGCGCTTACTGCACTGCAGTAAGCGCGGTTTCATTTACCAAGCGGGAAGACTAGCGCACGGTGACTGTTCCGCGGAGGCCCGGATTCAAGTGATCGTGATACCCGAACGTCCCGGCCTGCGTGAACGTGACCGTTCGGGACTGGCCGGGAGCAAGCACGTCACCGTTCAGCGGGGGGTAATTCGTGTGAATGGGATGAGGATCGGAGGACACCTGGTGGGACTGCGTATCGCTGTTCGTGAACGTCACCGTGCCATTCACCGGAACGCTCACCGTTGCGGGACTAAATCCGGTCGTCGCGATGGAAACCGTCGCGCCGCTGGTCGGAACGGTGGGAGAGGCTTGCGGGCTTCCGACTCCAGGAAGACCACCGGTATCTGCGGAAGCAGTCGGAGACGGGAAACGTCCGGTTCCGTCAAGCGGCGTCGCAGTGGGCGGAACCGGTAGGAGTGTCTCGCCGGCTGGTTGCCCCCGGAACATCCAGAAGACCGCGATGAGAACCACCACGAGAATGACGGCAATACCGATGCCAAGACCTTTCTGCATACGCTTCACCTCCTTCCCGCACGGAGAGAGTGTACATCAGGACACGATCTGCCGGAAGAGCTCGCCCGCGACGCCGAGGACAAGGAGTGCGCCGGCACCGAGGAGCTGAAACGTCAGTGGCCGCCACGCGGACCGAGCGGCGGGACGCGCGAGGATCCCGCGCATCGCGAGTACCGTCAGTCCCTCAACACCGAGAAACACCGCACCGGTGATGGCGAGGACCGACAGCAAGCTCCGGGCTCCGAGCAGGACGAACGCGAGCGGCACAAAGACCGTGACCACCCAGGCGGGAAACCGCGGCACCGCAACGTCCAGCATGAGAGTCTTTACGAGCGTGAGACCCAGAGCGAGGTAGGACGAAAACGTGGTGAGGAGTCCGAAGACCAGCGCAAAGAAGATGACTCCCTCCCCAAGTACCCGGCGGAGTCCCCCGAGCGCGTCCTCGGTTGTCGCTGCTCCGGTGATTCCCGCGACCGTCACGGCAAAGAGAACGTAGGTGACCAGCGACGTGAGAAGCCCGGCGGTGAGCACGGAGCGCGTGCGCCGCTCGCTCCGGCCGGACAGCTCCGCAGTCTCCGGAATAAGACTCACTCCCCAGAAGGAGAACAGGAGAACCCCGTAGGGGAGGAGCGCAGACGAGACCTCTCCCCCGAAGGGAAAGCGGGAAAAGGAAAACGCTTCCCCGGCGACCAGCGAGAGCACCCCAAGGACAGAAAGAAAGAGAACAAGAATGACCAGTTCGATCGTGGGAAGTGCACGGATGCCCCAGAGGAGGAGCACCGCTCCCGGAAGCAGGTAGAGTCCGACGGCAACGAGCGGTGGCAGAGAAACAACGTTCGCCAGCAGCAGGTGAAGAAACGTCCCACCGGCGATGAGGTACGCCGCCAGCGTTCCGAACAGCCCAAGAACGTTCGCCATGGCCGACACCAGATAGCCGGGGCGCCCCAGGTACTGGTGCGCGTAGCCGGGGAGTCGGTGCCGCCCGGGCGTCGCAAGCACCACCGTCAGAAAGCGCCGGTGAATCCACCACACGAGAGCTCCCACCAGGACCACATAGAGCGAGAACACGGGTAACCCGGCCGCAACGAGCGCCGCTGGCAACCCAAACACGCCGACACCAATGACCCCGCCGGTAAAGAGTCCGTACGCCCGCAGCCATGAACCCCGCGCGACCCTCGTCTGCTGTTTCCGTTTCATCTCGTTTGGTGTCTCTCCCCCTACTGTACACCAACCCCGCGGAGAGAGAATTTCGCTCCCTTCTCTTGTCGGGAAATCTGGGACGACGTTCGAACCTATTGGAGGACGGCAAGGGGATACTTCACAATCCCTGTCCTCGAAGTCGTTCGTGGGTGAGGGCGTACCAGTCCCTGCGCTCCGTTTTCTTTCCCGCCGCGGCATGATACGTTGATCGCTCGTTGAACCTTCCCAAACCTAGCCATTGACACGAGAGGGGTGGTTATGGCCGCTTCTTTGTTCCGTGCAGCTTTCCCACTTCCAAAACCAATCATCGGGATGATCCACATTTTCGAAGGCGATGAACAAGCGCAGCTCGCGCAGGCATTGGAGGACCTCGAGCGACTCCATGACTACGTGGCTGGAGTCATCGTGGAGAACTACGACTGCGGGTACCTCGATGCGAACCGCGCGACGCCAGAGATATGTGATCGGCTCCTGCGGATTACCAAAGAAATCGTCCGACGGTCCAAGGTTCCTGTGGGTGTTAATGTTCTCCCCAACGACTATGAACAGTCGTTGCGCATCGCGCACATGACCAACGCGCGGTTCATCCAGGTAGACCACGTCACGGGGAAGTTCATTGGCTGCGAATCGGTTGACCCGCAGCATCTTCTCTCGGTTCGCGCGACGCGGCCTCACGTCGCTGTTCTTGGTGGCATCCACCCGAAATACTACGATCTCTTTGACCCGAACACGCCCCTTGCCGCGTCGGCACATGCCGCAAAGGGGTTAGCTGATGCGATAGTCGTCACGGGTGAGTACACAGGTGGAGAGACGAACCTGAACGATGTCAGGACAGTCAAAGAGGTCGTTCCCGACCATCCTGTCATTGTTGGGAGTGGAATCACCATTCAGAATGTGCACGCTCAACTCCGCATCGCTGATGGCGCAATCGTAGGCACCGCTTTCAAGAAAGAGGGTGTCATTCCTGGAGAACCGATTGACGCTGATCTTGTCAGAAGGCTCATGGATGAAGTAGCAAAGATTCGCTAAGTCCCCACGTGCCCGCCTCGGATGCCGAGACGGGCTATTTTCTTGTTGGCGGCCCCGAACCAGTCACTCGCCTTCGGCTCGTTCCGATTCAGGGCTCGCCATGAGCCGAACGATGCCCGCGTCACACGCGGGCATGTTGCCGTTCTGGTTCATGGCGGGTGCGGCAGGACTCGAACCTGCAACCGGCCGCTTTGGAGGCGGCTGCGCTGCCAGTTGCGCCACGCACCCAGGGCGGTGCCGAGTGTACCGCGCAGCACGCCGGCCGTCTACTTTGATTCCTTGTGGACGGTATGCTTCCGGCAAAACTTACAGAACTTTGTGGTTTCAAGCTTCTTTTTCTCCACGCCTTTCTTCCGATGCGATGTACCACGCCAGTACGTGACCCGCTGGCACTCCGTGCAGGAAATCTTGATGTAATTCTCGGCCATGCAACCCCACTGGGTGAAGAGGGGTGAGTGTACTACGGGACCACACCAGGCGCAACGGGCTTCTCCACCCACTGCTGGAGATCGGTTTCAAATTCGTACAGTTGGACCGGCGTTGCGTTCGGAACGCTCCTTCCTCGGGCGAGGACCCACTCCCCTTCGATGGGTGCGTAGACGCCGATGATCGTTGCTCCCGCGATCGTCCCGGAACGTTCCTCCACCTCAATGAGCCGACGCCACAGGGTCGAACCAATCCGGTAATCAATGTACAGGGTGTTCGGCGTGGCAAGAAGCCAGACGCGCTCCGGGGTTGCTGGTTCCCCCGGCGGAGCATCCGCGAGTTCTCGAATGTGCTCCATAACGTACGACAAGAGAACGGAAGGAGTGACGGAAAGCCGCGGGGAAGCCGTGACGCCCGCCACCGAGGCAACGCGGAGCATCTGAAGCAGGCGGAACGCGAACCCCGGTTGCAGCACAAGGGGAGACGCGCGCGGGGGAGCGCGGTTGACTTCTGGAGAGGGAGTCGCGGAGAGAACCGACGGGGCACCGAGCCCGCCCACGCCCGGGGGCGTTGGGGACGGGAGCAACGCAACGATGCGCGCCGTGGCACTCGCGGCCTCCTGAACGGCAAGAGTCACATGGTCGCTCTCGGCACGGAGCACTCCCACGGCTGATCCGTTTCCCGCGAGCACGAGGGCGGGGACGTTCGGTCCGAGAGGCCGCGAGATTTTCTGGTCTCCTTTGAGCACCCAGAGCGTTGGTTGGGCGAACTGCTCGTCGCTCGGCGCGAAACGGCGGGTATCCGCGATGAGGAACAGCTCATCGTGCTCGTTCCATCCCAACACGCGCACCGACCCACGCGCAAGCGAGAAGCGGATGCGCGGCTCTGGCGCAGCAACCCCGTATTCGAGGACTCGGGTCACCGTGGTCCGCTCGTCGCCGGTTTCGTCTACGAGGACGAGGTGCTGCCCGTCGGGCGAGCGCGCGATACCGGCATCCCACCGGACGTTCGCGCTGCGAAACGGAATGCGGAGAATATCCACGCCGGTCCGTCGCGGCGATCCGGCGAGCAGCTGATCGCCGGCACGCAGGAGAAAACTTCCGTCGGCGGAGAAGTACGGCCCGGAGAGGTTGGGGCGCACGAGTCGCTCTACGGACACCCGTTTTGCGCGCGTCACGGTGTCGTACGTCCAGAGCTCCGTGTTGAACGACTTTCGATCGTCAAGAAAGAACGCCAGGAACGCTCCGTTCGGAGAGACGAACAGTCCGCGGGGCTCGACGAGCGGTGTGCTGTCGGTAATGGTTTCCTCCTCGCGCCCCGTGAAGGAGAACGCCACGATACGGCGCCCGCGAGCACCGGACACATACGCGTAGACCCGCTTGCCATCCGTCACAGGAAACACGCGACGATCAACCTGGGCAGGAAGAGGCAGCGGGCGCACGGTGCCATTCTCCACCAGCAGCAGCTCCTCCCACGTGTGCATATCGCGGAGCCGGGCAAGGAGAAAGGTGTCGGCGGCGCGCGCTCTGGGACGTGGTGTCAGTGCGGCGCTCGGAGCGGGAACGCGCGGTGTGCCAGCGGGCGGTGAGGTCGTGGATGGTAGAGCGCCGCTCGGGTGTGACCGCATGGGTTCAAACGCACGCCGCCAACTCACCACCGCACCAGCAACGAGCAGGACGCCGACGATGGCACCGAAGAGAACGCCTGCCAGTGTCCGCATGAATCCCACGATAGCATCACCTCGACATCAGTCGAAACTCTCGGCATACTGTGGAGCGCACCAGGGAGGTTCTTCCCCGCACGCCGGTGTAGCTCAGTGGCAGAGCACGATCATGGTAAGATCGGGGCCGTGGGTTCAATTCCCACCGCCGGCTCCAGATCCCGGCCTGCCCGCCGAAGCCTTGTGCGAAGGCGGGTTCGATTCCGGGCGTGGGCTCCAGACGCCTGGTATACTTCCAAGCATGCCGAGAACTATTTACAACAAGCTCGTTCGCGACCGAATTCCGGAATATATCCGCTCGAAAGGATCGGTGGCGGTCGCTCACGTTCTCCCTCCCGGGGAACGCCTAGCGGCACTCGTAAAGAAAGTGGGAGAGGAAGCAGAAGAGCTTCAGCAAGCGCCGGCAGAGAAAGTTCCGGAAGAGCTTGCGGATCTCCTCGAGATTCTGCAAGCTATTGCCGCGCACTCGGGAATTCCCTGGGATGATGTTCTCCAGCGACAGGAGGCCAAGCGCGGAGAGCGCGGAGGGTTTACGGAAGGAGTGTTTCTGGAGTATACGGAGTAGCTGGGCAGGTACCGAAGTGGCCAAACTTCCATATGGCGTGTTCCATGTCCGGTATTCAGACAAAAAGCTGTTAAATCTGATACGAGAGTGGATCAAAGAGGAAACAATGTACTTCAAAAATTAACGACCTTGGGCAGTTCGCATAGCGGCAATTGCACGTGGCTGTAGACCACGCGTCCATTCGGACTACGGGGGTTCGAGTCCCTCACTGCCCACCACTCGGACGGGTGCGTGAGTGGCCGAAACGACCACGGTGCTAACGTGGTGTACCCCAAAAGGGTACCGTGGGTTCGAATCCCACCCCGTCCGCCAGGAATACTTTTTATCGGCAGACCTGGGTGCCTCAGAATACGCCGAAAGTAAAACACCGGGATATCACCCGGTGTTTTCTTGGTTACTCCTGTTATTTCTCCAGCAGTATCTTCACTCCTTTGCTGAAGAGCGTGCCCTTCGCGATCAGTTGAATGCCGGTGGCATCGGCGGGGAGATCGAAGATAATGTCTCCGGTAAATGACAGCCCAGGCTGAATTTGCTGGAGGAAGAGATCAACCTTCCCCCGCGATAGTCCAGCCGCGGTTTGACCATCAACAGACCGCTCAAATTCTCGTCCCTGGCTATCGACGATTTTGAATTGCGAACTGTCCGTTGTTCGAGTCTCCTTCCCTCGGTTTTCGATCTTCAGCGTCACGACATGGAACGTTCCTTGAGCATCGCGTTGGAAGAATTGCCCTCCAAGGCGCTTGGCCGTTGAGACTTCTGTGACCGTGAAGGCGAGGTCACTATCCGTGACCGTATCGCCAATCTTCGCCGGTGGCGCAGGCGCTTGCTGCGTGGCAGCTGGTGATTCGGGGCGTGCTCCTCCAGTGGCTTGTGACCCTCCTCGCTCAATGGTTGTCGCCTTGTCACTCCCGCTGCCGAGGACGCCCAGGACGATGAGGAAGAGGATAACGCCCAGGATTCCTGTGAGAATCTTATGCCGGGCGAACCAATTTTTCGATTGAGAGCGGAACCCGACGCTTGGCAACGTGGCGAAAATTTCTCGCACGCTGGGGGTGTCGCTCGAGCAGTTGTTTCGGGGATTGTAGCCGCATCATGCTTTGTTGACGTGATAACTGAGTCAGTCGAGGGCACCCACAACGCAAGATTTGAGTAAGTTTTAAGATCGCCATCTCCTGATTCTTTGCAGCCGACGCTTGACGAAGAGCTTCTCATACAGTATGAACTATTAGTCTTGCGATAGACGTCTATAGCAAGTGTCGGAACGTACCTTTGACAACCTGAAAGGAGCCTTATGTCTGAGGAAAAACAACCAGCGCAGCAGTTCACGCTCAAGAATGACCGATACCGCAAACTCCGCGGGGGTGTTGCGAAGTTTCTGGACATCTTCTGCGCGAAGTGCAACACCTGGGTCCTGCTCTACCAAAAAGACGGGATCGGCAGAGTCCTGCGATTCTACCTGAACCGCATCTTTGCGCCTCCGTCGTTGGCAGCTCTGCAGCACAGAGCTGACATCACAGAGCCGAAGGACATGTCCAATCTCGTCTGTCCGTCGTGCGGTGCGCTACTCGGAACTCCCTTCCAGTATAACGATGGCCGCTTGGCCTATCGTCTGCCAAAAGGTTCGATCGCCAAGAAGAACAGCGACGGCACATATCCCCCTCCCCCAGGCACTACTGAAAAGAAGGAGTAACCAATGGCGTCACCGGTCCCTCCGGTTGATCTCAACCAAATCGCTGCCCGCAACAACATGGCGGTCGAGGAAGTGGAGCGGTTCGTCGCTGCCATCCGGCAGACGATGGAGCCGTTCACCAAGCGCGTGCTTGTTCGCGAGAACGGCGTTGACCGCTGGTATGCGGTCGAGCGCCGCGGCATCGGTTCGCTCAACACCAAGAGCGGCAAGTTCTGGCAGTTCGACTTCGTCATCGATGATTACTGGGAGAAATACTCGGTGATCGTACGGGCGCAGCTCAATGCCGAGTTCATGCCGGTCTTTCAGAACAAGGACCAGTTGGTGCTGCGGACTGATTCCGGTTGCGAAACCGGCCAAGTCTTCGGCGATCTTTCCTGCGAGTGCTACGAGCAGCTCCATCTTGCCCTGAAGAAACTGAACGAGGTCGGGGAAGGCATGATCGTACATGTGCCGCGCCAGGACGGTCGGGGCATGGGCTTGCCGTTCAAACTGGCCACGATGTGGCTGCAAGATGAACTCAAGCTCGACACGGTAGAGGCAGCCTCGGTGCTGGCACCGGGTGGCGTGATTGATGTTCGGACGTACGCCGGGGCTGTCTGCGTCCTCAAGTTCTTCGACATCCCCACCACCTGTAAGGTCAGTCTGGCCACCAACAATCCCAAGAAGGCGGAAGTCTTCACGGAGAACGGGTACACCGCCAGCGACTTTGAGCCGATGGTCGTGGCTCCGACGGCGGATACCCTGCGTCACTTACTGGCGAAGCAGCAACATCTCGGGCACATCAAACTCGTTCCTGAACAACCTGAGCAGAAAGAAGCAAAGGAGGGTGAACAACCTCATGAGTAAGGTCAAAGAGACGCTGCATCAGCGCATGGTCCAGCACGATACTCTGCTGTGCTGTGGTCTTGATCCCGACCTCCGTCGCTTCCCGCCGGAGGTCCTCTCTCTCAACGCAAGCGATGAGGAGAAGACACTGCAATTTCTGCAAGGTGTCGTCGATGTGACGGCGGAGCATGTCTGCGCCTACAAGCCGCAAAAGGCGTTCTTCGATCTGCTGCCGGGTGGTCACGAGGTGTTGAAAAGCATCATCGCGTATATCCACACGCAGCACGCGGGGATTCCGGTGATCGTTGACTGCAAAGTCGGCGACATCGATAACACCATGGCGGCGTACATCCGCAACATTCTGGAAGTCGTGGATGCGGATGGCATCATTGTTAATCCCTATATGGGAGATGAAGTTGTTCAGCCCTTGGCGAGTCTGCCGGATACGCTGGCGGTCGTGCTGGTGCGAACCAGTAATCCGGGTAGCTCAATCGTGCAGGATGCGCTGATGGCGGATGGTCGGGCACTGTGGCAACACATGCTCGAACTGGTCGTCAATCGCTGGAACACCGGCGGCAACATGGCGGTGGTGCTCTCAGCGACAGCCGGAATGGATCTCACGGCCGTGCGGGCGCTGATTCCGGATGACATGCCCATTCTGCTGGCAGGTGTCGGGGTGCAGGGCGGCAGTTATGCCGATCTGCGCTCACTTCTTAACTCCCAGAAGAGCGGGGTGTTCGTTAACTCCTCACGCGGTATCCTCTACCCTGACAATCCTGCCGGAATTTCCTGGCAGGAAGCGGTACGCACTGCCGCAGTCGAACTCAAAGACAAACTCAACGAGCAAAGGAGGTAGCGAGTGGCAAGCAAGTTTCTTCTCGTGTTGGGTCCGTCCGGCACGGGGAAAAGCACCGTCATCCGTGAACTGCGACAACTCGACAGTCGCTTCGTCTACATCTCGCCCTACATGACCCGTGAGCTGCGGGAAGGCGAGACGGACAAAGTGCCGGTGACTGATGCGGGGATGGATGAGATGGATAGTCGCGGGGAGTTTCTGGCGATCAACCAGCTCTACGGCATCCGCTACGCCACACCGCGTGCGCCTATCGTTGAAGCTCTGGACAGCGGTAACTTTCCGCTGCTGGACTGGCCGGTCAGCCGTATGGATGTGATGACTGCCGCATTTCCGGGTCGGCTGTATACGGTCTATCTCGTTCCACCGTCAGAAGAGGTGCTCACAGCACGGCTCGGACAAGATGAACGTGATCCCACCGGTAGCCGACTTCAGGCCGCGATGCAGGAACTAACTGAGTTCCAGGCCGGGGCATACAATCATCTGTTTGACCTGAGCGTCGTTGCTGACGACAACCAGGTACTACAGATTGCTCAGTCGATCTACGCCGCCTATCTGAACGCGGCACAAGCGTAACCTAACGTACTTCAATGGCTTTGGATTTCAGTAACGAGACAATACGTCTTCGTGAACAAGTCCAAAGCCATTTTTTTTATTTCAGCTCAGCCACGATGTTTTCAATCTTTTCTTTATCTGCGCTATTGAAGTGGCAGGTATCAATGAAGTGATAATACGTGCCTGGCTCCACTCCTAGTTCTTTTGCCATATACTGCTGCAAGGCTACAAACTCATTCATGTTCATTAGGAGCTTGCCATAACAGTCGCTCGCGCGCATGTGAACGTGAATATCCAATTTGTCACTATATATTTGAAACCACAGTAATTGTAAGCAGGGAGCAATGGGGCCTGTCAGATCAATTTCCTGCTGCCAGACTGATGCTTGAGCTCGTTTGCCCATTGGTTTTTTACGCAGATACTCAATAACGTTCTGGATTTGGTTTGGTTCACTATCAAATAACCGGTTGCGATATAGCTTGGTCCAATCATGGACAACCTTATCTTCATGCTTGCCGGTAACGAGGTAGTTGTTAATAGCTTCCACGTCCCGCTGAGACATCGGGAAGCGATCATCAAAATGGTCAGTGGTTGTATCACTCACTTCAATAGTCATCACTGAATCACGGAAGAGCTCGTCGTCATTGATGTTCCTGCCTCGCTCATAGAGAGCTTTGATAGCCCCCCGCCAGGCTTGGGCAATAGTGGAGGATTGAATATGAATCATACGGTATGAGAGTATCGTAAACTTTTTTTAAGCCTTTGGGAAATCAGTTCATTGATTGTGACAATGCGTTTCGTAATCTGGATCTGCTAATTCACTCTCTTCAGATCAAAACTGATTGAGGGGCTTTCGGAAGCAGTAGATTGCGGTTCTGGGGCCCCTTATGTTGGTGTTATGGGTTGACCCCTGGAAACGGTCTTGCTGGTTCAGCTGTGTGTCTGTCTGCGATCGTACTCCCAGATCGCAGCATCGGTCTCCTGGGCAGCCCACCCGAGCATCTCCGCAAGTGTTCTCACAGCACGGACGTATCGCTTGTAGTCCGCGAGAGAGAAATTGTTCTTCTGTTCTCCGAACATTTGCCGCCATCCCCGAAAGTCGATGACGGCATACTCCTCGGGGTACGTGAGTGCGAGAATTGCTGACGCGACGGGGATGCTCACACCCCGGAGCGCACAGAGGATTCCGAAGCGGAGCTCGAGTTCGTAGTCCGGATCTTCGTGCGTCAAGGTGAGCGCGAGGCCCGTGACAGCGCGTACCACGTCTTCCGTATTCACCGCGCGAAGCGTCTGCTGCCGCCCGTATTGTCCTCGGAGCTTCCACCGGAGAATCTGCTCAAACTCGTCTCTCGTGAGAAAGAAGGAAGCGCGCTGAGTACGCAGCTCTTGAAGACGTCCCCTCAGCCGCTCCGTCTCCGCATAGTCCGATGCGGCAGAACGAAGCGGGACAAGGTCGGCAGCGGTGATCATGCATTCCTACCCACTCTCTTGAGGTCGAAACTGACAGAGTATGTCATCAGCGAGACATTCTCCAGCGTTTCCAGCGCATACTCGAGCCGCTCATCGCGCTCGCCGGCAACAATCATGCCATTCACTATTTCATCCGGACGCGCCTCGTTCCGTTTGATCCAGCCGATGTACCGCAGCGTCTGCCCCACCACGTTATCGCTCGTTCTCCCTTTTTTGAGCTCAATGACGAGCCACTGCTTTCTGTCCTTCGAGCGGGCGAGAATGTCGATACGTCCGATGTTGGTGCTGTACTGCTGCCCGACGGTTTCCCCGTCTTCTTCGTAGAGATCGAAGTCCTTGAATGCAGTAATCCGGTTCCAGTTTTCGACAATGAAATCCTCAAGATGCGACTCCATACCGAATTCCTCGATGTTTTCAATGCCCTGATCGGGACGCATTGCACGGATGTTGCCGAGCAGTCGCTCGATTTCCTCCCCGTGTCTGCTGATATTGAACACGGTCATCTGAGCTCGCAGGGAATTCCTCAGCGCTTCTGAAAAGGTATCTTTAGAGAAAGCTGCTATCCATTCGACATCGCGCCGGTGTCGATACGGAAATTCCGTCTCTGCAGGTGTGTAGTGGTAATCGCTGCGGACAACACCGACACGGTATTCTCCTTGCTCGCTCGAGGGGACAAGTACGATATCTTCTGGCCGTAGAAGTGCGGCGAATTTATATAACTGTCTCGCGCTGCCTTCGTAATATTTTTCTGTTCTGCCTGGCAGTTGCGTTTGCAGCTGTGGCGCGATTGTTCTGACAAAGTCGATCTGATCGAGGTTACAATCCTCAGATAAATCCCGATCCAACTCTCGCCATCCGACGGCAATGCATTTCTTCTGATAGGCAGTTTCAGAATATTTGTTTCCTTCACCGAGGCGGATGGTCCAGTAGTTTCTCTGCGGCATAGGTTCAGAAGAGGAAGAGGGCGATAAGGATCAGTGGGATCGTGATGAGCAGCGTCAGCGCGCATCCCAATTTCATGAGCGAATTGCCGCCCGTATTAAGTGCAGTCTGTGCTTTTGTGAGTCGCTCATTCCCGATCAAGGCCCCGATGCCTCCCACCACAATGAGGATTGTCAGAATCCAGCCGTAGCGGCCAATGAAAGGAGCTGCCAGGACGGCGACAATGAATCCAGCGATTACGATGGGTGAGGGTTTCTTTTGCATACGTGAGTTCACCATATCGTCATATTCCTATGGATACAAGCTGTATGTAGACCATCAGTAGCGGCCAGCCGACCCTTGAAAGGATGGCGTACGATGTCCTGAAAGAGTTCGGTCGACGTATCCAACGGCTC
>VMFP01000015.1 GCA_007376145.1 Parcubacteria group bacterium Gr01-1014_38 | reverse complement strand
CGCTTCGCGACTGTTTACCAAAAACACAGGTCCCTGCGAACTCGAAAGAGGATGTATAGGGGCTGATGCCTGGCCAGTGTCAGAAGGTTACTCCGCTCGGTTGGTAGCCGGGTGGCTAAGCCCTGATGAACGCCGGCGATAACTATGAACGAACGTAGTTACAAAACCTTCCCCCTTCGCTCACTTCGTGAGCTACGGGGGACACTGTCCCTTTAGTAATAGAGGAGCAGTGCGCTATGTGCTGGAAACTCCGTGCATCCGGCGCTACGAATCATGTCATCCTGAGGAGAAACCGAAGGATCTCGTGGTGATCGTCACAATGCGTCCGGTGCGGACAATCAGCAGGAAATCCATACGAGGGTTGGAAAGTGGAATTAGTATTTCAAACTTCTTGAGGGAAACGAAAATGGAAAAACACGCTAGATGTGTCATTCAATGGCTGATCCTTCGCTCAGAGAAGACCGCCGCTTCTTTCGTCAGTAATGACGTTGAAAGCGAAATCGGCTATCCTCTTACTGACGATTGGGTCACAACAGGCATATTGGACACCCTGGTTCTACTAGGGCTATTAAGCAGAAAGCCTACTGAATACATGGTAGAGATCCCCGTCCCGGGGCCTTACCATATAACGCCTGAGCAAGGCGTTCGATTGAAGGGCGTTTTGAAGTAAGCAAGACAGCGGGTAGAAACATTCTACCCGCTCCACTTTCCAACTCTTGTAAGGAAATCCTCAGAGACTGTACGCGAGGCCCCCGTAAAATGCGCTGCGCGCATCACGGGGCGATGATACAGTCCGATCTGCATGGCGACATGCAGAGCGCGGCAGAAATGATCGCGCCTCCTGCCTTTGGCAGGAAGTAACAACAATGAATCGTCCTATGGTAGACGCTGCCATAGTGGGAGTAGTAGCGAGTTGAGTTCCCGCTACAAGTCTCCTTATTCGACCACGACGAGTAGCCAAGCGTGGCAACGAATGAAAACTCGACTATATGCTGGAAACTCCGGAAAGTCGTAAGTTACGCGTTCGTTTTTTGTTTGGTATACTGTAGGTACAGTTATCCACACAGAATCAATGCGTGAAAATACTGAACGTACTGCTCTCACTCGAGAGCGGCCGGACAATCAGCAGGAAAGGCTGAATGAGTTTATTCATTGGCTGCGAGGATTTGTAGACGGTGAAGGATGTTTTACGATCGGCTTCGTTGCACAGCCAGATATTCCCGATCCGAAACGCCCCGGCGGATACCGGAAGGCATATCGGACTGGATATCAAGTTGACCACTCGTTTGATGTGGTACAGGGTGCGAGAAGTCGCCGCTGCCTAGAGAAGATCAAGAACTTCTTTGGCATTGGGCACATATATCGAAATCGACGCCACGATAACCATCGTGAAGACCTTTATAACTATGAGGTCTCGAAACGCGCCGATCTCCTCAATGTGATCATTCCTTTCTTTAGAAAGTACCCGCTATTTACGGCAAAGCAGAAAGATTTTGAGCGCTTTGCAAAAATCGTGGAGATGATGGCTCGCGGAGAACACAAGACCTTTAATGGCCTTGTGAAGATCGCGAGAATCGTCCAGTACATGAACCATCGCAAACCTCGAGTCGCACTCATCAGAATCCTCAGAGACCATACGCCGGGTAATCGCGCCATATCGCCGTACAGGCTGCGCGATTGAAGATATGGCCCCATCTGCATGGCGACATGCAGGGTCTACCACGCATAGGGTAGACCGTAAGATGCTTGAATTTGGCTTTATTAAGCCAAAAATAGCGAAAAGCGAAATCCCTTGGCTGGTAAGTTCAGTCCCGCACGAATGGCATAACGACGAAGCGACTGTCTCCACGAGGGACCCGGTGAAATCGCACTCGCGGTGAAGATGCCGTGTACCTGCAGAAAGACGAAAAGACCCTATGGAGCTTTACTGTAGTTTGGTATTGATGTAGAGGCCGAGTTGCTGAGCGTAGGTGGGAGACTGTGAAGGTTGCCTTCCGGGGCGACTGGAGTCACCAATGAAACACCACTCTGCTCGTTCTCTGCATCTCACGTCGTGGAGTCTATCCTCCCGGCGGACAGTGCCTGATGGGCAGTTTATCTGGGGCGGATGCCTCCTAAAGAGTAACGGAGGCGTGCGAAGGTCGGCTGAGCGCGGATGGAAATCGCGCTGACAGCGCAAGAGCACATGCCGGCCTGACTGCGAGAGGGACATCTCGAGCAGACGCGAAAGCGGGCTCTAGTGAACCGACTGCTCCTCGTAGGAGGGCAGAAGATCAACGGATAAAAGTTACCCTAGGGATAACAGGCTTATCTGGCCCGAGCGTCCACAGCGACGGCTAGGTTTGGCACCTCGATGTCGGCTCGGTGAGGGAAGTTCTTCCTAGTACGAGAGGACCGGAAGGAACGAACCTCCTGTGTACCGGTTGTCCTTCCAAGGGCATCGCCGGGTAGCAGCGTTCGGACGAGATAACCGCTGAAAGCATCTAAGCGGGAAGCCCACCCCAAGATTACCATTCATGGACCCGTCGGAGATGACGACGTTGATAGGCGGGAGGTGGACACACCGTAAGGTGTGGAGCCGACCCGTACTAATTGGTCCGTTTGCGTATGAATTTCTGGATTCCAGGTACCAAGATTTCTTGGCGTCTGGTTTCCGGATCAAGTGGCTCGCAGTGTATGGCAAAAAGTCTGGAAGGGAGAACCCGTGCGGGTTTTCTCTTCCAAAAGGATGAGTTCTTTGTCTCGGGTGCTATGAGCGGAGTGGTCACACCTCTTCCCATTCCGAACAGAGCCGTTAAGCACTCCAGCGGCGATGGTAGCGGCGCCTTCGGGCGTCGCAAGAGTAGCCCAGTGCCCGGGACAAAGCACTTACCGACGGCCCGCCCTTGACGGCGGATTCTTTGCGTATGCGGGGACATGCAGATTTTTCTGCAGAAGCTACAATGCTGGTTAGGGACTGTTCCTTAAAAAACCCAAAGGAGAAACGAATGTCGAGACTACCTACGTCACCGCCAACGAGCGATGCGGCGCCCGAGGCTGTTGAGCGACTCCGTCTGGAATGCTTTCAGAACATGCTGGATGCGCTCGGCCTCCTCACTGACCTGCGCTGGAAGGACACGACGTACCGTCTGAAAATTCAACGGTCGCGACGTCTCTGGTTTCCGTTCCGGCGAACCATCCAGACGCTCGCGAGAGACACGCGCTCAACGAAACCTCATCACCCGTGGTCCGACTGGAATCTGCTGGTTGATTGCTACACTGAATGTGCGCTCACCAGCCTGTATCGTGGCGCGCTCGAATGCGCCTTAGAGGCCTTCGCGATTTCGCTCGAGCTGACGAACGAGATGCGCGACGCCGTCGCGCATTTTCCCTCCAATCTCGCGTACGGTCTTCATGCTTTTCCCGTACGAGAAGAAATATCAGGGCGTCACATCTTTCACCTTGTCTGCGCGACTGCTCTGACCGAGACAGACCACGAGTTCGCTCATTGCATCTGGCCGGGTATTGAGATGTGTGCTGCTGATTCGGAAGAGTATCGCCATGTCCACACCTATCTTCAGTTCTTCATCGAGCGATACTTTTCGGGCGTTCGGACACCCTATGGAGAGAACGGTGGATGCGGTTGCTTGGACACTGGAGATCTCTAGCGAACTGTCCTTCCCTTCTGGGCACATCGGGAGTATTCCACGCTGTGCCCATGTTTGTTTGTTCACTCTGATCTTCTTTGGCCAAGTACTGGCGCGTACTTCTGATACCGCAGCAGTGCTTCCAGAAAGTAGTAGTCGCCCCAGATCGTGCCGGTGTCGAAATCACCGGCGTTTTTGTTATAGGTGCCGTGGAGGAGAAGGGCGCGGCTGGGCGTTCCCTTCGCGAGATACGCGGGTGAAGAGAGCAAGGAGAGTATTCGCTCCGCAGCGCTGAAATACCGCGTGCGTCGGCTCGCATCCAACTCCAGCCGAGCGAGTTCCAGCAGCCCCGATGCGGCGATCGCCGCTGCGGAGCTGTCCTTGGGTTCACGGGCCGATGTCGCACGGAAATCCCACGAGGGAACAGCATCGCTCGGAAGATTCGCGAGAAAGTAATCCGCGAGTTTCCGTGCAGTCTGCAAGAAGGACCGGTCGCCGGTTTCGCGATAGACCACCGTAAAGCCGTAGAGGCCCCATGCCTGGCCGCGCGACCAGGTCGATTCGTCCGATTTGCCTTGCGCCGTTGACTTCTTGATCACCGCACCGGTCGCGGGGTGATACGTGACGACGTGATACGTGCTGCCATCCGGACGCACATGATCCCGTCGCACTCTCCGCGCATGCTGAATCGCCAGGTCGCGCCACGCACTCTGCCCACCATGCGTGGATGCCCAGAACAGCAATTCCAAGTTCATCAGGCTATCAATGATGACGGGAAACTCCGCGGGTTTGCTCTCCCACGACTTGATGGCACCCACCACAGGGTTGTACCGAGTCGCGAGGGAACCCGCCGCCGTGAGAAGAACGCGGCGATACCGATCATCGCCGGTGAGCCGATGCCCGTTGCCAAAACTCGTGAAGAGCATGAAGCCGAGGTCATGCGTCCCCCGGCTTGTCTTTTCACGCTCGAGGTGTCTCTGCCAGGTCTGCGCGCGCGCTTTCCAAACGGGATTCTTACTCTGTTCGTACAGCAGCCAGAGGCTGCCGGGGAAGAACCCGCTCGTCCACCCGCTTGCGTTCATCGTCTTCCACTTTCCTGAAGAGTCGGTGGTGATCGGGTATTGCGTGGGGCGGAGCGTCTGCGCGGCGCGCGTGAGCTGCGCGCCAGCAAACCGAAAGAGTGCGGGGATCCGCGCGCTCAGCGCATCCTGGAGTGGCGGAGCGGCAATGGCCCCCCGGAGTGGCAGGAGTGCCAGCGCGGCTGTGCATGCGAGAAATCTCGGAATCTTGGTGCTGTTCCTTCGGCACATTCTGGAGAGCATCCGTGCCCTTCAAAGCCTATGCCGTTCACGGTCGGCACTCAAGAACGGTATAGCAACACTCGAAGATTTCTCGTACCGTAAAGGGTGATTTTTCTCATTCACCGAAACATCACGTGCCTATATCAAGACAGACACGAAATGCGCGGCTGGTGCTCTTGCTGCTGCTTCTCTGTGCGTTCCCGCTCCCACATGCACGTGCCGCAAACAGCGACGTCGTCCCGATTCGCTGGGCAGCATTTCGCGGGGGGACCGCCGGGGATGTGGACTCCCTTCGCGTCCGCGCGATCCTCGTGAACGCCAACCGATATGCGCTCACCACGTGGTGGAAGCAAAGGGGATGGAGCCGCCAGCGGGATGCGTACCTCTCCTTAGGCGGGACCGACGAAGCCCACATCCGACCGCCAGCGAGTGAAGCCTTCGCGCTCGCCATCTCCTTGAAAACCGGCGCCTACGACCCGCGGAAAACCGGGGTGCCGGTTGCGGTGGCGAAAGAACGAACACTGCGGCTCGTTCGGTCCCTCGCCTACCGGCACCGAGCCAACACGCCCGGCGGGTGGGGGGACAACTGGCAGACCGCGCTGTGGGCATCGTCCGCGGGAGCTGCCGGCTGGTTGCTCTGGGACGAGCTCTCGCCAACGGACCAGCGCTTCGTGCAGCGAATGGTGGAGCACGAGGCACACCGGTTCCGGAAGTACCGTCCCCCGTACTACCGGACGCGCGCCGGCAGCATCAGGTTTCCCGGAGACTCCAAAGCGGAAGAAAATGCCTGGAACGGGCGCATCCTTCAACTCGCTACGGCAATGATGCCGAAGCATCCGCGGAAAGAGATCTGGCAGGAGGCGATGATTGCGCTCATGCTTTCGGCGTTTGCGCGGCCGGCGGACACGGAGCGGACCGACGAGCTCCACGGGCGCCCGCTCGCGGAGTGGCTCAACGGCTCGAACGCCGAGAGCAACGGAAGCGTCGTCAACCAGGGCCGCACGCACCCGGACTACTTCACGAACGTCACCGACAACGTGCACGCGGCGCTCCTCTATACGCTGGCTGGCTTGCCGATTCCGGAGGCAGCGTTCTTCAATGCGGACGTCGTATACGCCGCGCTCGTCAACCAGCCATTCCCGGGCGGCACGATCTATCGCCCGGGTTCGGGAGAGATTCGCTATCCCGAGGGGACGCGTTGGGGAGAAAAGCGCCGGATGCATTTCGCGCTCTTCGACGTTCAGGCGCGCGCGTTCGGCTTCGACCGAAAGGCGCGCAGGAGGGGGGCGTACTGGGAACCACTCCATACCCAGACGGTCCTCTCCATGCAGCAACGTTCAAAAGACGGCCGAACCTACCTCACCGCCGCAGAAGACACCTACCCCGGCCGCGAAGAATGGGTCGCCGACCTCGCCGCGCAGGCGTATCTCACCCGGTGGCTTGCCAATCAAGGCCGGTACGCGGTCTCTCCGCAGCCAAAATTCCCTCCGCTGCATCCAGCGCCCATGGGAGAAGAATCCTAACGAAGAATCCCTCTTGCCCTAGGGAGCGGACATCCCTTGCCGCGGCTTTGGGAGAAGGAGCGCGGCAACAAGAATCGCGAGCAGTCGCGTCCAGGTTTGAACTTCCGAGAAGAGGTAGGCGGCGGAAACATTCACAATCGGTCCTGCGGTCATGGCGTCGAACAACGCTGCGATAAGGATCCACACGAAGGCAATCTTCACGGCCGCAGCACGCGTAGGGGGGCGCATCACAAAGCGCAAAAGCCCGTACGCCAGCAGAAATGCCGTCACGGTCAGCGTGGCGCCGAACACAAAGGTCTCTGGATTGATCTTCAGGCCGGCAAAAAGAATGCCGCCCACCAGAAACCTCCCCACAAAATTCAGAATCCCGAACCCGATAACCTTCAATACCCTCACATTCGAGAGTATACATCACTCTCTCCCGTAGGCATACAAGTCATCCGATAATGAATGTTTTTGGCGGGCCACTCGGGTTCAGTACCCATAGCTTGCAGTTTGTTGAGAGATTTTTAAGGGGCAAATCAGAAGTGAATTTTAGGCACATGGGTCGGAGGAGTTATCTTGCCAAGTTTCGACTCATCACTACCTTAGCAGCTTGATCGAATTTACGACCACCGCTGCTAGCAATCAAAAGTCTCAGTGCATGAACATTGTATCCTAGATCAAAGGCATCAAAGGCAGAAGCAAGAACGCAGCCGTCGCTATCTATGCCGCACAATGCTACCTCCTTTATTTTGTTCCTCTTTAAAAACGACAGAAACTTCCTCGATTTGAATACTGAATAGGTGGATCGAGGAAATGTGTTCTGGTGATTTGCAAAGGGACTGACAGTCTTATGAATCGAGGTGTCTGGTGATGAGTAAAATGCTTTCCAGTGAAGGAGTTTGTATAAATTTGAGCGCTTGTTGAGTACAAACGTTGTGAATAGCACGTGGTCAAACTTTTGTCGTTTGATGTATCGGGCAATTTTCTCAGGAATCTTTTTCGTATACTTGTTTACGAAGCAGTTCTGAACATCGATGACAACGAGAGCAGTTGGATTACTGGAGGCCATATGGGTCATCCGATAATGAATATTTTTGGCGGAAGCGGGAGGATTCGAACCTCCGAGGGGTTTGAGCCCCTACCGGTTTTCAAGACCGGCCCGTTCAGCCACTCCGGCACGCTTCCGTGAGTGTCCCAGGATACTGCCTTGCGAAATGAACGTCCACCCTGCATCGTAGGCAGGAACCAATGCGAGAGGAAGATCGGCAATGGTACGTGCGCGCGGAGCCGTCGGATGAGAGCCGACGCGCATTGGCGGATCATCAAAGACACCTCCAGACGCTCTTGGAGAATCTCCGCCTCAACCCGCGACTCACGAGAGCAGACGATCTTCACTGGACGGCGCTGTTTCTCGGCTCGGCGCGGCGGTGGGTGCGCACGCTTCGCGCTCTTGATTTCGCAGGCGACATCACTGCGGAAGACCTCGAGAAGCTCGCGGGACACGCCCGGGAACATCTCGGCCTCCCTGTCTCCAAGACACCGGTAGAGTCACCGGTGGTCGGAGCTCCGGAGACGTACGACGTCTTCTTCACCGGAGGGACGAACGCCGTGTTTGTCATGCGCTTCGAGAGTCTGAAGGCGCTGGCCGACGCTCTGGTGAGCCGCGCGCAACAGGCCGTGACCGACTGGGAACGCGAAGGAAAATTCCCCGCCGGGACCACGCACCGGCTCTTCCGCCACCCGGATTTTCCTCTCGCCCGGGAACAGCATGGTGGAAAACCGCATGTCACGCTCGCGCGCGGCCGGGTAAGTCGGGAACGGCAGCGGGACGTCCTCCGGACGATTCGTGCGACACGGCTTGCCTCACCCCAGCCGATCGCCTTCGGACACGCCGAAGTTCGGATTGCGCACACACGACCTCGTTCACGATGAGCGTGTTTGCTTGGCTCGCGGTTCTGGCACTCGCACTTGCTGCGGGCGCGGGCATCAGCGCGCTGTTCAGCACGCGGAAGCTCCGCGTCCTCGAGGAGCGCCTGGAGCGGCTCGGCAGCGGGAAGGACGGGCGGAGCCTGGAACAGACCATCAGGGCACAGGACGCGATGCTCAAAAAGCACAGCGAGGGCATCACGGAACTCGTCAAGGCGTCGGAGTACCTCCACCGCGCACTCCAAGCGGCGATCCGCAAAGTCTCCTTCGAGCGGTATAACCCATTCCCCGGTATTGGCGGAAACTTGAGCTTTACGCTCGTCATGCTCGACGCCCACAACACGGGCGTCGTCATTACCTCACTCCACAACCGAGACGCGACGCGGGTGTACGCGAAGGCCGTTCGCGATGGCCAACCGCTCCAGCAACTGTCGGAAGAAGAAGAGCGGGTACTGCGGAATGCGACTACCCAAAAAGGGGCATGAAGAAAGAGCGCACACGCGCCCCGATTTCATACCATATCGCCTGCCACCATGACCGCAATTCACCAGTTCGTTCCCTTGTCGTTTCCAGCCGGGGTATGTGCCCTACAACGATTGTCCGACTTGGGAAGGAACCGACCTCTGGCACCGTATCCGGCATTTCCTCCCAAGAAAGTGTCACGTGTCCATCCGGCCAGATACGGCCCCGTTCAGAAGACCACTTAAATATCCACCCGTTATTCGAAGACGATCGCGCAAGGACGAGGGGATCCGCCGGTGGAGGCACGGACAACTGCGAGAGCAGTGCCGAATAGCTCGGAATGAGCGACGGAGCGAGGACAGGGGGAGCGAGATGAAGACCATAAAACTCGGCTAATACCACGGCATGTCGTTCCGGATCGTAGACAAACCTCGCACTTACGTCGCTATAGATGTTCCGTTTGAGCAGTTCGGCTTCCTTTTGTGTCCGCAAAGTGAATTCATAAACGTTGGAATAGATATTAATCGTCACATCCTCGTATGCATGCAAAAGTTGAGAAACAAAGTGATCCGACGAGAACTTAGAAACGTTCCGCAAGAGGACTGAGGGCACTGCGAGTTCTCCCGAGAAGACTGTTCCATCCCGACGCACTTCGATATGCCCTCCCCAGAAGCGTGCACCGTGGGGGAAAATTCGTCCTGGATTTATCCGATATGCGGGAAATGGTGGAAAAATCGCATCACCGCCTGGTTCACCTTCACTACCTTCACGCCGGATGCACGTGTCGAAAGTTAGGGAGAACTGGTCACGCACGAATTGATCCGACTGGAGCGCCGGCAACGCACGAACGCGACGGATAATTTCTTGTGAGGTCGGCTTCACCACCTTCTCTTGACAAGCGGGAAGGATAGTGGTGGCCTGTGTCACTCGGGGGACAATCACGAAGGTAATCAAGAGACCAGCTATCGACAACAGGAACATCATGGATGCTACCTCCCGTACCTGCAAAGTCCGTACCTGTACGAGCACTCTAATAGCCTACCAAAAGGTACCAAAAGTGAGAACATGAATGCTCCGAGACCTACATCGCTGGCTACGAAGAAAACAAAAGAGCGCCCGCGCTCTTGAAAAGGCTCGAGAGAATGAGTACGCTTCATCTCCTATGAGTGTGAAGCTCCAAGACCTCGTCACCGAACTGCGCCTCACCGAGCCAGAGCTCGTTCAGACGCTCTCCGCGACGGGCATCAAGGTTCCGCCAGGGGTGAAGCGCATTCCCGACAAAGATGCGGGACGCCTGCGGGTATTCGTCAGCGACCAGCGGCGGCGCAGAGCGAAAAAGCAGGAACTCATCAAGCTCCCGAGCGTCATCACCGTCCGCGAACTCGCGGAAAAGCTGGCCCTGCCGGTGGGCGAAGTGATCCGCGCACTCCTGAAAAACGGACTTCCGGTGACCCTGAACGAGCAGATTGACTACGAAACGGCGGCAATTATCGCGAGTGATCTCGGATACCAGACGGAAGAGAATGTCGCCGCCACCGAGGAGAGCACGCTCACGCCGGAGAAGCTCTGGGAAATTTTGAAGAAAGAGGAGGAGTCGCGCCGGCAGCCTCGCCCACCCGTGGTGATCATCATGGGACACGTGGACCACGGGAAGACGACGCTGCTCGACGCGATCCGCAAGACGCGTGTGGCGGCCACCGAGGCGGGGGGCATCACGCAGCGGGTCTCGAGCTACCAAGCGCGCACGAAGGGGAAACTCATCACCTTCATTGACACCCCGGGTCATGAAGTCTTCGAATTCATGCGGAAGCGGAGCGCCTCCATTGGAGACATTGCCATCCTCGTCGTGGCCGCCGATGAAGGCGTGAAAGAGCAGACGGAGGAGGCCTTTCGCCACGCGCAGGAGTCAGAGATTCCTCTCATCGTCGCGTTCACGAAAGTGGATAAACCGGAAGCGAACCTTGAGCGCGCCAAGCGCCAGGTTGCGGATCTCGGACTTACCCTCGAGGAATGGGGCGGGACGACGCCAACCGTCGCGGTGTCGGCGAAGACCGGGGCAGGGCTCGACACCCTGCTCGAAACGATTCTCGCCGTGAACACCGTGCATCCTACCGCGGCGATCCCGGACCGTCCGGCACTCGCCTCCATTGTTGAAGCACACCGCGACCCGAAGATCGGCCCGCTGGCCACCGCGCTCCTCCACACCGGAACACTGAAAGTGGGAGACCACCTCGTTGTCGGCCAGACCACGGGAACGGCGCGGAAACTGCTCGACTTCACGGGAGCAGCGATCACGGAGGCGGGACCGAGTACGCCGGTGACGATCATCGGTCTCGATGGAGCTCCCGTGGCCGGAGAGATCCTCCAAGTCATGGCGGGGCGCTCCGCGGCGCGGGAGAAGGCCCGCCTCACCGTGCGTTCACTCCCGCAAACGCTCGCGCCGAAATCGGTGAAACGGACCCGTGAAGAGCGGGAACGAGGTCGAGCGCGTGTTGAACCGAAGGCACGCGACGAAGAGGAAAAAGGACCGAAACTCCTGCCGCTCGTCCTCAAAGCAGAATCTCAAGGATCGCTCGAAGCGATCCGGAATACCGTCGCGGCGATGGCGATGGACGCCGCTGCGGTCCACGTGGTGCGGGCAGACGTCGGAAACGTCACCGACTCCGACGTGCGAACGGCGGAAGCAGCCGGAGGCCTCATTCTCGGCTTTAGCGTGCCCGTCATGCCGACGGCCCAGAAGCTCGCAGATACCGCCGGCGTCCCCGTGCGGAACTTCGACGTCATCTACAGCCTGACGGAAGAAGTCCGCAAGCGCTTGGAGGACTTGGTTCCGCCTGAGGTCATTCGGACCGATCTCGGCACGCTCACCATCCTCAAGGTCTTCTTCAGCATCCGCGGTCGACAGATCGTCGGTGGCAGAGTACAGAGCGGCCAGGTGCGCAAGGGAGCAAACGTCGAAGCGCTGCGGGGCGACGAGCGCGTCGCCGTGGGGACGGTCACCGAGCTCCAGGAAAACAAAGTGCCGGTCGACGACGTGCGGGCGGGTCGAGAGTGCGGCCTCACCTTCCAAGGCGAGGGAAAGAAAATAAAAAACGGAGATCTCCTCCACTTCTACACAGAGGAGGTTCGGAAAAAGAGCCTGCGGCAACAGGCAGTAGGCAGTGGGCAGTAGTGCGGACCAACTGCCAACTGCCTCATGCCCCGTCGCCCTGAACAACTCGCTCAAGAACTCCGTGACCAAGTCGGAGCGCTCCTTCAGCAGCACATCGAGTTTCCGGAAGGGACGCTCGTCACCGTCACCCGCGCCGAGGTAACGGCGGATGGACACTCCGCCACGGTGTACCTCTCGGTCCTCCCTCCCGAGCGCGGCCCGAGCGCTCTTGAGCTTCTTCAGCTCCCGCTCTACGAACTGCAAGGAACGTTGTACAAGCGTCTCGACCGTCACCCTGGTCCGCGGATTCGCTTCGCCCTTGAGCCTTCGGTCTCCTGTCCCCAATGAACCGACCGCCCGCCGCTCGCCTGTCGGTTGATCCGAAAGACGTCGCTCTCGCCCGCGACCTCCTGCGCGAAAGTCAGCGCATTGTCGTCACCACCCATCGCCACCCGGATGGGGATGCCATCGGGTCACTCTTAGGCGTGACCGTGGCGCTCCGCGCCTCGCAGAAGGATGTGACGGCACACACGCCGAATCCTCCGCCAGAATTCCTCCGCTTTCTCCCTGGATTCTCGACGATTACGCACACGGTTGCACCGCTTTCGACGGTTGACCTCGCACTGGCGCTCGACCACTCTGAACTCCACCGGACGGGACTCGAGCGGGAACTCCTGGAAGGCCGACGTCCGGTTATCGCGATTGACCACCACGCGACGGCCGACCGGAAGGCAAGTATTGCCTTCGTCGTTCCAGAGGCGGCAGCCACCGCAGAGATCCTTGAAGGTCTCTTGCCTGAGCTGGAATTACTGATCACTCCCGAGGTGGCCACGTGCCTCCTCACGGGCATCATCACGGACACGGGATCGTTCCAGCATGCGAACACCTCGACACGCGTCCTGGAAACTGCCGCGCGCCTCGTGGAGCGCGGGGCAGACCTTCACGCGATTACCGCCCACATCTTCGCCGGTCGGAGTCTCTCCGCGCTCCGCATTGCCGGTCGTGCGATCGAGCGCCTCACAGTGAATCCGGAGACCAAGATGGCGCTCTCCGTCCTCACGAAAGCCGATCTCGAAGAATGTGGGGTAACGGCGGAGGACCTCACCGGCGTGGTGAACCTCCTCAACACCATCCCGGAGGCGAGCTTCTCACTTCTCCTCACAGAAATTGAGGAGGGGAAAATCAAAGGGAGCCTGCGGAGCGAACCGGAGGCCGCGGTCGACGTGTCTTCCATCGCCCAGCACTTCGGCGGCGGCGGGCATCGCCTCGCCTCCGGATTCGAAGTCGCTGGCCGCTTAGTTCGGGACGAGACGGGCTGGCGTGTAGAATAAGGAGAACATGCTCGAACGCATTCTGAATCTGCTCCAGGGAGGCATTCAACCGCCCGCGTTCCTCACCACCGGCACGCCAGCACGTCTCCTCGCCGCACTGGACATCCTCCTCGTCGCGGGGATCTTCTACGCCGCCATCCGCTTCCTCCGCCGCACCCGCGCGAAGAACATCCTCTGGAGTCTCGCCGCAATTCTCCTCGCGATCGCCATCGCGCGTTTCTTAAGCTTACACACCCTGAACGCCGTCCTCACCCTCTTCGCGGTGCTCCTCGTCATCGCGCTTCCCCTCCTGTTCCAGCCGGAGCTCCGCCGTGGTCTCGAACGCCTCGGGCGTTTCCTCCCGTTCTTGGGCACCGGCGCCGCCACCCTCGAGGAACCCGTGCTCGCCGCGATCGTGGAGGTGGTGGAAACACTCCGCGCCCGTCGCTGGGGCGCGATCCTGGTCCTCGAGAGACGCACGTACCTCTCGGAGTACGCCGATACTGGCGTCCCCATCCAGGCTGAGGTTCGTTCTCCGCTCTTGGAAGCGATCTTCTCGCCCGAGTCTCCGCTCCACGACGGCGCCGTCATCACCCGCGGCCAGACGATTCTCGCGGCGGGGTGCACGCTCCCGCTTGCCGACCACCGGGAGGCGCCGAGTCTCGGTACCCGGCATCGGGCAGCGCAGGGCATCACCGAGGTGAGTGACGCCGTGGCGGTCGTCGTGTCGGAAGAGCGCGGGACAGTCTCCGTGGCCACGGACGGTCGTCTGACCGCGATCCGTCACCCGCCGGACCTGAAGGCGACGCTGCGAACCCTCCTTCCCGCTGCGCCATGACGATGCTCATTTTCGGTGATCTCGTGGGGAACGCGGGTCTCCAGGCTGTCCGAGAGGCACTCCCCGTCCTCCGTGAGCAGGTCCACCCCGACCTCGTCATTGCCAATCTCGAGAACATTGCAAACGGGAAAGGCATTACACCGGAACTCGTGACTCGAGCGTTCGACCTCGGCATCGACGTGGCGACGACGGGCGATCACGCCTGGGACGAGCGCGCCGGAATTCCCCTCTATGACCAAGAGTCCGCACGCCTCCTCCGCCCGGCGAACTTTCCACCCGGCGTCCCTGGCAAAGGGTGGACCACGGTGACCCGCGGTTCCGTCACCATCGCGATCGTGAATCTCATCGGTCGCGTCTTCTTCCGCGCCCAGTACGACGACCCGTTCCGCGCTGCCGAAACTTGGCTGGCGACGCTCTTCCCTTCCCCTCCGCGGATCACGCTCGTGGATTTCCACGCCGAGGCGACCTCCGAAAAGCGCGCGATGGGGTTTTCCCTCGACGGAAAAGTCACCGCAGTCTGGGGCACACACACGCACGTGCCCACTGCGGACGAACAGCTCCTCCCGAAGGGAACGGCATACCTCACGGATGTCGGGATGACGGGAGCACAGCACTCCGTGATCGGTGTCGAAACCGGGCCGATTCTCACCGCGTTCCGGACGCAGATGTCGGCCCGGGTGAAACCGGAGGAGTCCCGCCCCTGGGAGGTCAATGCGCTCGTCCTCGACGTCGACGAGGGCACGGGGAAAGCGCGGGCCGTTCGCCGGCTCCGCGAGATCCTTGTCTGACCAAGACCACCTGCGCTATGAGTACGGAAGCGACATGAACCGCGATACGCTCATCGCCCGCATCTCCAAAACCACGCAGTGGTCCCGGAAAGACGTGGAGCGCATTCTCCTCGCCGCTCTGGAGGAAATCATGGAGGCCCTCCGCCGCGGGGAAGAAGTCTCGCTCGTCGGATTTGGACAATTCCTCGTGACGACCCGGCGTCCCCGCCGGGGAGTCAATCCCCGGAATCCGGAGCAGGCCCTCCAGATTCCGGCCGTGAACGTGGTGAAGTTCCGCGCAGGGAAGAACCTCAAGGACGCGGCCCGGCGAGCAGCATAAGGCCGACCAAAGCGTCGTCCGCACACCCAAAGGAACCGTGCATCACCCCTACGTGGTCCTCGACCTCGAGACCAAGCAAAGCTTTCAGGACGTCCGCGCGTTTGACCCTTCCCGACTCACGGTGTCGGTCGTCGGCCTCTACGACGCGGCGGTGGGCAGCGAGCGCGCCTACCGCGCGGAAGAGTTCCTCGAACTGGAGCAGGTGCTCCGCCGCGCCCACCGCGTGGTCGGCTTCAACCTCCTCGGGTTTGACTACGCCGTCCTCAAACCCGTCTTGTCCTTCGACCCCTATACGCTTCCCACGATCGATCTCTTCGATCACCTTCAGCGCGTGCTGGGATTCCGCCCCAAGCTTGACGACGTCGCCCGCGCGACGCTGGGGCGGGGCAAAAGCGGAAACGGCCTAGACGCCATTCGCCTCTACCAGGAGGGAAACTGGGACGCCCTCATCCGGTATTGCCTCGACGACGTCCGCCTCACGACAGACCTCTACGAGTACGGCCTCCAGCACGGGCAGGTGAAATTCCCGATGCGCGACGGAACGATCGCCGACGTCAAAGCGACGTGGGTCCCGGTCCCCGAACAGGCGCGGATGTTCTGACAGTGTGGTCGCAATTACTGAACGCAGTGCGAACCTACTTTGAACGGAACTGACCCGCCCCGCCGCCGCTCGCTGACGCTCGCCACCCCACAAAAAAGTTTTCTTAACTTTTCTGATTTTGCGCCCCCCATTTTTTTCTTCTAAAAGGAAAAGAAAACTTTTTTGTGGTGTTCTGCTCTGAACGAGCAGGCGGCGGGGCTTCGTTTCCGGCTCGGGCGCGGCGGAATTCCCCCCACACCCCCCTTCCGCCGCGCCCTCGCTTGGCCGGACGGATTTTTGGGCAGCGA
>VMFP01000004.1 GCA_007376145.1 Parcubacteria group bacterium Gr01-1014_38 | reverse complement strand
ATCTCACACCGTCACTTTGCGCTCCGCGACATCGTCGTAGACGATGGTATGCAGGGATCCGTGGATCACGAACCTCTTCCGTTTTTCCTGCGCCATCCAACTGTAGATCCCGAGGAACTGGACGCCGCTCGGGAACTCGAGGCGGAGCGTTGCCGCGTCGTACAGCCGCGTGCGGGGGCGGAGAATACCCAGACCCGATGCTTGAACCGCGCGCGGCGATTCGCCGAGGAGATCGAGCACCATCGCCAGATCATGCGGAGCCCAATCCCACAGTGCCGACATGTCTTCGCGATATGGTCCGTTGTTCATCCCCTCGGCGGTGAGGAAGCGAATTCGACCAGCGTGCCGCGCGAGTTTTTTCGCTGTCCGGTACGCGGGGCTGTACAGATGGACGTGGCCGACGAACACCAGCGCGCCGGATTTCTCGGCTGCACGCTGGAGTCGGAGTGCGTCGCGGAGACTGGTCGTGAGGGGTTTTTCAATAAACGTCGGGATCCCGCGTTCAATGAACGGCAGGGCGATCTCCGCGTGAGTTGATCCCGGGGTCGCGATGAGGACGCCGCCGAGATCGCGTGCAGAGACGAGCCGCTTCCATCCGCGCGTTTCCACGTACTTCAGCTGGCAGCCAGGAAGCTGCTCGAGCGTCCGTCGGATGTTCGACCCCCAGCGGCCGCGGCCGATGAGGCCGAGGGTGATCATGCCGCCTGCGTGCGTGCGGGTGCGGCGTCTGCCGGCGCGCGTTCGGCGATGGTCTTTCCCATGTACGCCGGCTCTTGACTCGCCCACTGGAGGAAGCGCAGGACACCCTCGCGGAGCCGAACCTTCGGTTCGTACCCGAGTTGAGTGCGAATTTTCTTCAAGTCCGGACAGCGGCGCTGCGGTTCACCCGCGGGGTATGTATCGGGGTAAGACATTGTTTCCACGCGTGCACCGGTTCCGCCAATCTCCGCAAAAAGGCTTGCCAACTCTCCCATGGTGATTTCTTGGTCGTCGTTTCCGACGTTGTACGCCTCGCCCGGGCGTCCGGCAAGGAGCGCTTTCAGGAACCCCGTCAGCGCGTCGGTGATGTAGCAGAACGTCCGCGTCTGGTGGCCGTCCCCATGGACGGGGAGCGACTCGCCGCGGAGCGTGCGCAGCCCGAACGTCGGCATGACGCGACGGTCGTCCGGCCGCATTCCCGGACCGTACACGTTGAACGGTCGGACAATCTTCACGGGCACGCCGAATTGCTGGTGGTAGACGATCGAAAGCGTTTCCGCCAGCCGCTTCGACTCGTCGTAGCACGCGCGGGGACCGACGCTCGAGACGTTCCCACAGTACGTTTCCGGCGTGGGGACGGAGCGCGGGTCGGGGTCGCCGTAGATTTCGCTCGAGCTGAAAAGCAGGAAACTCTTGAGCGCGTTTCGCCTGCCCAACTCGAGAAGATTTTTGGCGCCTAGGACGGCGCTCTCAATCGTTTCGAGCGGGTACCGTTGGTAGTAGACGGGCGAAGCAAGGCCGGCGGCGTGAATGATGTAGTCAACGGGTTCGCGGACGGGAAGCGGCAGTGTCACATCCGCCCAGAGCGAGAGCACGTTCGGATCATCGTTGACCCCGAACGCACCGTCCCGATCTCCGGTGATGTAGTTGTCAGCGGAGATGACGCGGCACGGCTGGCCAAGCGTTCGCCGGTTCAGGTGCGCGAAGACGCCGAGGAAGTACCGTCCGAGGAACCCGGCGCCACCGCTGATCAGCACCGTCTTCCCGGCGAGTTCCTGCGCGGCGCTGCCGATGGTCTCGGCAATCGCCGCCAGATCTTCTTGGATGACGGGCGGGGGTCGCATATCGCTCACACGATCCGGGGTTCGGGTACGGGAACAATAAAACGTCCGCCTTGTTGTGTGAAGCGTCGGTGCGTGTGCATGAGCGGTTCGGCGAAATTCCACGCGAGGATGAGGCAGGCGTCCGGCCGGTCGCGGTAGAGACGCTCTGGCGCCACGATGGGAATGTGCGACCCCGGCATATAGCGGCCCTGCTTGAACTTCGTGTCGTCATCCACGATGTACTCGAGCGTTTCGGGACCGATACCGAAGGTCTGCAGTAGCGTCGTGGCTTTGGCCGGTGCTCCGTAGCCAGCAAGGCGTTTCCCCGAGGCGCGGAGGTGAGAGAGAAGACGGACCAAGGACTCTTTATTCGTTTGCACCCGTTGCCAGAACGCCCGGTACGGTTCGAGGGTATGCAGGCCTTGAGCGCGTTCCGCATCCAACAGTTCCTGGATCCGGGTCTCCGTGGGATGCGGCCCGTTCGCTCGCTGGACGAAAACACGGATAGAACCACCGTGGACGGGAACGCGTTGGACATCGAAGAGTTCAAAGCCGTGCCGAGCAAAGAAGGGAACGAGCGGTGCGACGTGATAGTAGCAGAGGTGTTCGTGGTACACGATGTCAAACAGGTTCTTCTCCAGCAGATCGCCAAGGTACTGCACTTCGAAGGCACACACGCCGTCCTCTGCGAGGAGTTCCTGCACGCCTTGGAGAGCGTCGTCCAGATCCGGCATGTGTGCAAAGACATTATTTGCGGTGATCACCGTCGCCGGTCCGTACCGCGAGCGAATCTCCCTGGCGAGACTTCGGGAGAAGAACGCCGGGAGAGTTTCGGCGCCTTCCGCATTCGCTCTGTCCGCGATGTGTGCGACTGGCTCCACCCCGAGTGCGCGAACGCCACGGGCGCGGAGGGGTTTCAACAGAATCCCATCGTTACTCCCGATATCGATGACGAAGGTGCCCGCACGGAGGTGGAAACGCTCCGTGAGATGCGCGGCGTACGCGTCGAAGTGCGCGACGAACGTCGGTGAGGTTGACGACACGTAGAGATAGTCCCGGAAAAGAACCGTTGGATCGACCGTTTCTCGCAGCTGGACGAGCTGGCATGCTTCACAGCGTGCGACCGTGAGTGGCGCCACGAACTCGGGCTGCCCGAGTTCTTCCACCGTGCGGTAGGCGTTCGCCAGCGGTGTTTCCCCGAACGACCACACATCGGTACGCCGCTGACTTCCGCACAGTCGGCAGGCGGTGGTCTTCGTGATGATGCTCTTGGTCCGAAGCGATGTGTGAAGGATCGAGGGTGCCTGCATGCTCACGAAGACGGGACAAGCGTGACCCGGACGACGTCGTCCTCGTAGTCCTTCTGCGTGTGGCGGGGGCTCGTCGTGAAGCAGTAGAACTCCGAATCCTCGAGGAACACCATCGCGTGCGCCACCATCGGTGGGCTGTAGAAGAGCTGCCCGGGTTCGATGATCATGCGCTGGAGCGGTGCGCGTTCGTCGAGCGCATCGCGATACACGTACTCGATTTTCCCGCGGACGAGGTAGCAGAGATGAGAGTCCCGCTTATGATAGTGGTTCGCGCGGACGGTTCCTGCCTTCGACGTAATGCGGAGGACACTATGGAACTCTCCCTCGACCAGTTTCTCGATAATCCCGCGGGCGCTGTTCTCGACGATCTCGGACTTCCGGAGCACGTCGTCGGCCATCTGGGCGTGGGTCTGAGCTTCCTGCTTGGCTCGCTGATCCATGATGGCAGCATAGCCCACGCTCCATCTGTTGGCAACGGTGTTGACGCGGAGTCGCCGATCCTGTATGGTGAATCTCCGTTTCGTTCTTTCTCAACGTTCTCGAATTGTCCGCGTACGACGCGGCGGGAGGTTCAAGCATGCACGGTTGGAATGAACAGGCCGCTGCCGAGTGGGCCAGGCATGGCGTGTTTCATGGTCGGATTGGGACCGGTGTGGGCGGGCAGGAGCCTGCGGCATTGTGGTCTACCTCGCCTAAACGTCCCACAACCTTCGTCTAGCCAGGCGTCGCCCCGCCTGGCTTTTTCACGCGTGCGCCGCTCCGTTCGTGGAACGGAGTAGTGCTGGGCGGAGGAGCATTCCGCCGAGCGCCATGAGGACGATACTCGATACCACAATGCCGGCGTACAGCGCCCGTGGTTGGTATCGAAACATCAGCGTGTGCGTTCCCGGCGGGATCAGTACCCCGCGGAAAACGCTCTCCGCGCGCGCGATCGGAACCGATACGCCATCAAGCGTTGCCTGCCAGCCTGGATAGAACGAATCACGCAGCACCAGTGCGGCGGGATGTCCGGTTCGGTTCTCGGCTCTGATGGCGAGGTGGTGCGGGTTTTCCGAAACGATGGTCGCTGTTCCCGCCGTCGGCGGCAGCGGCTCGGTAATTTCCTGCGGCATGGCAGTGAGAAGCTCGACACGCGGCCGAGCTGTCGGGCGCTCCCAGACGCGCACCGTGGCCTGCTCCGCGCTTTCGAAGTTGAGAATCCCGCGCGCGGGTAGCGGAAGGTGCAGCGCCGGTGTTCGCGTACTCCCCGCGACATAGCGGACGCCGAGGCGATCAAGGAGATTCTCGTTCACCGGTCGTCCCTGGTCATCGCGCGCGCGCGAGAGAATATGAGATGCCCGCGCCAAGTCGAGTGATGCTGTCCACTCGATGCCGGGAATCCCGCTCCGGGTGAAGATGTTGGCGACGGCGAGATCGCGGAGGAGTCGCTCATGTTCTTCTCGATTGATGGTGGTGGGATTCGCGAAGTACAGCCCGGTGTCGCCTTGTGGGTGGACGACGTAGAGCCGCCCCCGTGGACGATCCCGAATTACCTGGGTCACAGGAGATTCTTTCCGCACGTCGGCCCAGGCAACGCGCGGATGCGCCTGCCACGCCATCGCCAGGAGCTCGACGGCCGTCGCCCCGAGCACGAGAGAAGCACGCAGCAGGAGGCTCCGCGGACTCGGAGCTGCATTTCTCGGTCGGCGCGCGGAGCGAACGAGCCAGATCCCCCCGAACAACAGAAGAACGGTGGACAGAAGAATGAGCGGGTTCTTGAGATTGAAGCCCCAGGTACCCACGCGTTCCAGGAGATAATCCAGTTTTTCGAGGTACTGCGTCTTGGAGAGCACATGCCCCGGCTTTCCCAAAATGACCTGCTCGATAGCAAGAGCACCGAGGCGACGAAGCGTGTCTGGTGCGGTCTTGAGGAGGACGAATCCACCTCCCACAGCGAGCGCTGCACCAATCCCAAACAGTCCGCTCAGCCGCCCTGCGCGTTGCTGGCGTTGCACGCGGTCAAAGCCGATGCCTGCGAGGAGTGCCAGAGACCACTGGGTGAGCACCAGGTACCGCGCTGGTGAGGAAAAGATCCCCAACGTTGGTTCCAGGCCCAGGAGACGGAGAGGCGACCACCGGCCGAGCGCGAAGAGGAACCCGACGAGCGCGAGGATCACCCAGAAGTTCGGGGACACTCGCTCCCGCGTGCGTGCACGAAGCGAACCGATGCCGACCAAGGCGAAGAGGAACGGGAGTGTTCCGATCCAGGCGGCCATTTCGATTTGGGGGCGCGTTCCCCAGTATTCGGACAGGTCGGGGAAGCCGAAGAAGGCAGGAAGGAAGAACGTGATGGCTTGCCACGGTGGAAAGGAGTGCTGATTGGCGCGCGCAAGATCAAATCCTCCACCGGGACCGCGCGTCGACTCGCGAACGAGTTCGAGTGTGGGGAAGAGCTGCGCTGCCGTGAGTGCCAGCATGCCGACCAGAACCGGGAGAAAGAGCGCTCCGAATGTCCAGAAGGTGTGCGAAGCCGGGACGCCCGGCTGCCGTACGCGGAGCTGAAAGAGAAAGCGGCATGCGCTGAGCGCAGCGATGATCGCGGCGATGTGGAAATGACCGGGGAGCGCGGTGAGCGCGAGGAGGATGCTTAGGAGGACAAGAAGCCGGGGTCGAAGCGAGGCGGCCAGGGCGTCAGAGACGAGGAGCACCCAGGGAAGCCAGGCGATTCCAAAAACAATATTGGCGTGCGTGAAGTGTCCGACCGTAAACCCGCTTCCGGTACATGCGAGTGCGGTGAGCATTGACCCCGCGCGCGAGAGACCGAGGGAACGCGCATAGGAGTACATGCCCAGCGCCAGGACCAGGCCGTGGAGAAGGTAGGTCACGGCGTACAGATATTCGGGAGGAAGGAAGGGGCGGAGCAGGAAGAGCGGAGGATACCAGAATCCCGTTTGCGCGGAGGCGAGAACCGGAAATCCTAAGGCCGTATCAGGGTCCCAGCTTGGCACGCGTCCTTCGGCCATCTCGGCGCGAAAGAAATCCTCGATCGGGAGGTAGAGATCGCGGATGTCTCCCGCGAGGAGAAACGATGAGACGGTGTAGGGGGTCAGCAGTGCAACCGCAACGAGTGCGAGGACGAGGAGATCCCACGCGCGGTTCATCGGAGAGACCAACGTCACCACCGTCGAATCGCCAAGCGCAGGACCAGCAACGCCGCTTCGCCGATGACGTGGGAGCTAATTTTGGACACGCCGCCTCGGCGTTCACGGAAGATGATGGGGACTTCCGCAATGCGCGTGCCGAGCCGCGCCGCCCGTACTTTCATGGCGAGAAGGTACCCGTACCCATCGGCGCGGATGGTGCTTGGCGCGACACGCCGGAGCACGTCTGCCCGCCACGCGCAGAACCCTGCCGTGAGATCCCGAACGGAAACTCGCGTGAGGAGGCGAGCATACTCGTTTGCCACCCGACTCAAGAAGCGCCGACGCCAGTTCCAATTGGCCACGGAACCGCTCGGACAGTACCGCGAGCCGACCACCAGATCGGCGTGTTCGAGGGTCGCGAGAAGGCGGGGGACATCGTCGGGATGATGGGAAAAATCGGCATCCATCTGCACAATGCTTTCTGGAACCGGATCGCCCGATGCGGTGAGGACATGTTCGAACGCCGCGGTGTAGGCCGGACCCAAGCCCTCCTTCTTCGGTCGTGAGAACAGTCGAACTCTCGGATCGTTCACCGCACGCTGGTGCACGAGGTTTCCCGTCCCGTCGGGGGACGAATCATCAACGACGAGGAAGGAGACCTCGGGTCCGCACCGACGTTCCAATGCGTCGAGGAGCGAGAGAATGTTTTCCCGCTCATTGTATGTGGGGATGATGACGACGCTGTGCATATCACAGTTATTTCGGCCAGAGCCCTCGACGCTCCAGAGCCTCCGCTGCGGTTGCGAAGACCGTCTCGGCAGCAATGGTGGCAATACAAGACTTGTCGTGTTGGCGCCCGGGGGCCTGCCAGCTTCGAAAGCCCGTGGTAATCCGGGCCTCACCGGTGAGATTTTTGCACGGCAATACCCGTTTTAAGGCGCACGGTTCATCACACGTCGGACCAAACACGGTGCTGTGGTGCCGGCGGCTGTCTGGAATGGTCTGGTTGAAGAAGAATCCCGGCGCGGCACGAGCGTAGAACTGGGCACCATACAGGCACAGAGTTTGGACGCCGGCGGCGGCCGCAAAGTGCATCGGTGCGCCAAGGACGCCAATGGCGAGATCGCACTGGCCGAGGAGGGCAATGTTCTCTCGCAGGGTGAGTTTTCGACCGCGGAACAGCGGTGTGAACGATGCGCCCCACCAGAGCGGTGTGACGCCAACGTCCCGGAAGCGCTGCGCGAGAGCAGTAACTTTCCGCGGATCCCACCCGCGCATGGTCGTGCTGTTTAACCCTTCCAGGAACACAACGCGTGGTCGCGGGAAACGGTCGGCCACCTGTCGGCCAACGTCCCCGTCCTGCGGCGATCCGTAGAAGGGGTACGGTCCGATGGACACGTAGGGGAGCCCTGCGGCCGCTGCGATGCGCTCGAGAGGGTTCTCCTCAATCTGGAGTCCAAATTCCAGCTCGGCCACGATGTCGTAGGTCGGCTTGACGTGCTCAAAGTACGCGCGATTCCAGGTGGGAAAGCGTTTCCCTTCTTCCACGCAGATGCGTCCCTCCGGAGAACACAGAGCATCACTCCAGTGAACGAGGTGATCAACGTGGGGGTTTTCTTTCATCAGGGCAATGCCGTACCCGTCCTGATTCCGTTTCCCCCACCGTCCCTGCCGATCTTTGTACCCCCAGGCGGTCACGAGCGTCACGGTAGCGTGCGGCCATACCCGTGCCACCCCTTCGAGGAGCGCACCGACGAGGAAGAGATGGTCCCCAAGGTTCCCGACATGCTTCAGCAGGATTCGTGACGGAGTCCGCGACATGGTGTTCCTTACGGCTGCTCTGTCCCACACTGGGTCTCTCGCCCCCCGCAAAGCCAGTAGCGCGTGCGGCCATTCGGGGTGAAGGTGCGCTCAAAGACGTTGTGCTCGGCATTGAACCCCGCAGACCCTGGGCGGCGGTTCTCCAAGGTGGCTTCGAGGAAGAACCCCGCAGCCAAGGGCGTTCCTTCCCCCTTCTTTGCTTCCAGCACCGTCGGACAGTAACGGTACTTCAAGCTGCGCGACGCCTTGGGGTCGCGGACCAACGCGCTCCATTGCCGTTCGCGCTTCAGAAACGACGTAAAGAACCAGTCTTCCGGATCGTCCGTGGAACCGCACCAGCCGAGATCTCCCGAAGGATGGAGCGGGAACCCGTTCGTACTGTTGTACCAGCGTTCGAGTTCCGTCTTGATTTCTCGGAGTTGCTGTCGTCGGACGCCATCGCGGTGCTCACGTGCGGCGTAGTTCAGGGCTCCACCCAAGAAGACGAGAAACACCACGATGAGCGTACTGAAGACCAGTGCCTCGGCGCGCGTTTCCGGTGTCTGCGGGAATCGGAGGACGCGCCGCAGGGAGTGTGTGACCGTCATGGAGTCGGCCATACGAGCATATCGTCTTTCCAGACCGGATCCCGCCATGCGGCCAACCGTCCGGCGCGCGTGAGTTCGACCGCACCAGCAAAGCGCTGGATGGTCGGACCATAGGCATACTGGGTGAGGCGGCGCTGGGCTTTCGACACCACCGCTGCTCGAAAGGCGTCGTCGGTGAGCGCTCGCTCGGCAAGCGCAATCAGGCGGTCGACGTCCGTGCTCTCTGAAGAAGCGAGCTCGGGCCAGAGTTCCGTCTGTCCGTCGCTCGTGGTCCCCACGCACGGGACTCCGGCGGCGGCACAGTCCACGGGAACACGGCCGCGCGTCCACCAGAGATCGGTGTTGATCACGAGGCGGACACTGGCGAGTTCGTGCACTTGGTCTGCCCAGGGCCGAAACGGTACGACCTCGAAACGTGTCCCCTTCAGGAACGCGGTGTTCAAGGAGAACCCAGGCGTCTTTGTGACCCGGATGTGGAGCTCCGGGTGGTGCTGCTGCAGCACGTTGGCGATGAGGTGACCCGTCACGATATCGGGTCGGACCGTGTCGCCCGCCACGTACACGATCGGACGACGCTTCGAGGTCTTCTGCGCGCATGCCACGGCGTATTCCACCGGATACGGTTGCGGCAAGTAGACGGACGGCGTCGTGGTGAGGAGTCGGGTGAACGGGACGGTCGCGCGGCAGACATTCATGTTCAGGTGCGTAGAGTTCAGGAATGTCTGGTACCGAACGATGGTCTCGGGGTGATCCTTCCAGTACTCCCGCAGGCGGCCGAAGGGTGGTGACGAGCAGCTCACGAGGAGAATGTTCGGCAGTTCCGTTCGGACCCGCTGCACGAAACGGACGAGTTCGCCATCGTTGCTGAGCTGGTAGATGACCAGGAGCACATCGAACTGTTTCAGGTAGGAGAGATCGTACGGGGCAAAGGTCCCGCGCGTGCGCCGGGCGAGATTATGTCGGGCTCGCTGGAACCGGGAGGGCGGACGGTCGAGTGACCCGTAGATCAGGCCGGTGAGAGGCACGTGCTCGCCATGCAGCGCGGAGGTGTAACACCCAAAGCTGGTCGGGTCAATTTCCCTCTCCGGATCGCAGAGGTAGTTTGGCCGCTCCGGCGTCGGACGCCAGATCTTTCCAGCCTTGGTCGTGAATTCAATACACGCAAACCGCACGGGGGTCTCGATGTCAGGCCCAAGTTAGGGCTTCCGCGTACTCCGTGACGGGTGTGTCATGCGGCGTTCGCTGGACGCGCTTTTCTTCCAAAGCGGAACCCCAGGATGCGTGTGAATTCATGGCGCAGGAGACGGAGCACGATACCAGTTTCGGGAACGCGGAGCAACCAGGCGGCAAGGACATACGCGGTCCCGCCGAAGGCGCCAGCCGCGATCAGCATGCTGGCGTCGCGTGCCTTGGTGAGCGGGAAAGACTGTGCGAGTACGCGAATGGCGGTCACGGCGAGGGCGCAGATTCCCCCCGCCAGTATCAACCGAAACGTCCGCGCGTTGAAGAATAACGTTCCGGGTCGAGGAGTTCGGTGGCGAAAAACCCAGAGGTACAGCGCGGTGAGCACAAACGGCCCGAGACCGGAGACGAGGGCTAACCCCGTCACGCCAAGCGGAGGGACGAGGAGGACGAAGCACGCTGCCGCCACGGCTTGGAGAGCGACGGACACCGCGACCGCCATCCGCGTTTCCTGAAAGGCGAGAACGAAGTGACCGAGGAGTGAACTCCACCCGTTTCCTAACAGTCCGAGAACAAAGAACGGGACGAGCGCAGCGGTGGCCGCCGTGTCTTCCGCCGTGAACGCACCGCGTTCATAGAGCACGCGGACGAGGGGTGTGCGAAGGAGGATAAGGCCGATGGTGAGCGGGATACCGACGAAGGTCACCAGTCGGATCGCGGTCTGCAGTCGCTGCTGTGCTTCTTCTGGTGACGTGGACACCGCGCGCGCGAAGGCGGGAAACGCCACCTGAACAATCGTTCCGATGAAGAGCACGTTTGCCATTTGAAAGATTCTCTCGCCGAATTTCAAACTCGCCAAGGACCCTTCCGGCTCCAATGACACCAGGATGCGGTAGACGATTCCGGCTCCGTGCGCGGCCAAGATCGACAGGACAAACGGAAGCGTGAGGAGGAGGGCGCGTCGTACATCAGGGTTCTTCACGTGTGGGAGAAACGTCGGCACATACCCGAAGCGGCGAAGCGCAATGAGAAGAATCGAAAGCTGCACGACCGTCCCCGAGAATGTTCCCCAGACCAGCACCCGGATTCCGACATGGCCGGCGAGGGTGAGAAGAGCTAGGAGCGTGATCGTTGGCACCACCAGGCGTGACAGCGCCGGAAGACCAAAGCGCCGTTGCGCGTGCAAAGGAACCATGGCGAGGTCAGCGAGAAATGAGAGAAGGTAGGCGGGGAACACCAGGCGCAGGAGGAGCGTGGTCAGGCTGCGAGTTTCTCCCGAAAATCCTGGAGCCAGGAACGTCACCAGGGGTTCCGCAAACACCTGGAGGATGCTGCCGAGAACGAAGAAGGCGATCACCGCCAGGGAAAGCAGCGAGGAGAAGAGCGCCCACGCGCGGCGCGCGTCATTCTTTGCGAGGTGCTCGACGAAGAGCGGAAGAAGAACGGAGGTCAGGGCGCCGCCAAGGAGAATTTTCGCCAGGAGTTCCGCGGTTGAGGTCGCCATGAAATACGCGTCGGTGGTTCGGGCAGCACCGAATGTCGCCGCGATCGCGATATTCAGCAGGAAGCTCGCTCCATAGCTCAGGAGCTGCGCGGCGCCGATTGCCGTGCCTGACCGTGCGGCGTGGGAGAGCGCGGGAGCCGTTTCCATCACCGGTGTGCAGAAGGATCGCGACCCTCTGCTCGTCGAGTCCGCGGGAGTGTGCTGCGATGCCACAGCCACAGCGCAGCGAGCATCCCGAACGCCGTGGTGAGCATGCCTGCTCTCAATGCTGGCGTGGTGTACGAGAAAGTCACCGTTCCCGATCCCGGTGGGAGCACGGTGGCCACCAGACCCTGAACGAAGGTGGCCGGTTCTTCTCGGGGACGATCCTGCTCCGTGGATCGGCGCGAGGTTCTCCACCCTGGATGGTAATTCTGGTTGAGCGCGAGCAGAGCGGGCGAGGACGTCTGGTACCGGACGCGGACGCGATTCGTGGTTTGCTCTTCGACTGCGGCGGTGCCTTGCCCTTCGAGAAGAAATGCCTCTCCACGATACGGAGCGTCCTGGAACTCCGCGGCAACTTCTCCCCCGGGGTCACGTGGTGGTGGCATGCGGAGCGCGCCCGTTGGTCGAATGCCCGCGACCGAGCAGCGGTTGATGGAACCGCGGTTTCGCAACGTATTTTCCATAGTGAAGACAAATGAGTCTTCGATCCCCACGAGGCGATTCCGCGCCCACCCCTGGCGAAATGGTTCCTCCTGTGCCGGAGGTGGCGGGACGACGAAGGTTCCCGCCAACGTTTCCGTGTTCACGAAGATGAGATGCCCAATGGTGATGGTGGTGAGGACGCCGAGAGCGGCGCCAACGGCGCGATGGAGCGACGGCGGTGAGGACGAGAGGGAACCCGCGCGGTCGGTCCCGAGAAGCCACCGCATCACGCGCTCGGTTCCCAGTGCGGCGGTGAGACCGATGGCGATCGTCACCATTCCCGCCATGCGCTGCGGATTGCGGAGATCGCCGAGTATTGGCACTGCCTCGATCCCGCGCTGCACCGATGACGAAACCAGGACCAGAAGGAAGAAGAGGCTGGCGCCGGCCCACGGGCGCACCGCGCGCCACGCGGTGAAGATCCCGAGCACGCTCAAGAGCGCGGGGACGACACCGACGTACGCGCCATACTCAAGCCAGGGCTGCGTCTGACCGGCAAATTTCTGCGCGTCGTCACGCTGATTGGGATCGAGGAACACGTGCCACAACGCCTGGAGAGGCACCGGCGCCGTTTCGTTGGTTAAGACCGTCTGGAGCGTGGCTTGGGAATATGCGGTCGGCACGAGGTGTACTCCCGCGAGGAGTCCACCGAGGAGGACGGTGACGAGACTGGCGGCGATCGGAAGTACACGTCGCTCATTGAGACTCGCCAAGATGCCCACCAAGACGACGAAGGTCGCGGAGTAGATGGACAGGTACACGCTTCCGTCCAGAAGCATGAGAGCGAGAAATCCTCCGGCGGGCGCGGCGAAGCGGAGGGACCGCCAGCGATGCGCGCGGTGTTGCTCGCGAGCTCCCGTCGGCGGGTTCTCCGACGCGCAGGCGCGTTGGAAGAACAAGAGAATCCATGGGATCCATGCGGCCGCGACTTTCCGCGAGTGGCCGGCGGCGAGATGCAGTCCCATAAAAGAAGAAAAAACGACGACGGCCGCACCCACGAAGGCCGCGAGCCACGACAGGTTCCACCCCTTTCGCAGCCACAAGAGCATGCCCAAGAACCCGAGCGCACCGTGCAGAAGAACATTCATCTTAAAACCGATTACCGGTCCTCCGAGCAGCACAGTGGTGAAGAAGGGAGAGAAGACCGGTGCCTCCGGGAACGCGGCGAGGGGCGTCCCTCCGCAGAGATACGGGTTCCACCCCGGGAACGTCTGCTCGCGGAGGAGTGCGCGTTCCGCCGCCGCGTGGAGCGTGGTGTTCATATCCCAGTCTCCCACGCCGAGAAAGGAGGGTTGCAGAAGGAGGGGGAGGTAAAAGATGAGCGGCAGTCCGGCGCCGAGGACGAGAAGAACCGCGGGGACGATCCATGATGTTTTTACCCACTGCCGACGTGCAGCAATGGACAGCATGCCCCCGATCAGCAGGCTGATCCCTCCGAGGAGTGCTGCGCCGATGACTTGAAGACCGAAGGGCCGACGTGCGCGCTTCAAGAGTTGAAAGGCGAGATCGCCGGCGGCAGCCCGGTGGTCGCGGATGAGTGTTCCGCCCGCATAATCGACGATTCTTTCGATCTTGGACCGATCCACCTCCCGCTGCTCCGCGCGGAGAAGCAGCGGACGATCGTTGGTCCCGTCGGGGTATTCAATGAAGAGATAGAGGGCTTCTCGAGATCGCGTGTTCAGAGGAGGAAAGGGGAACTCGGTGAAGCGATCTCCTCGGACAAACACGACCGGGAGCCGGACAATGCGGAGATCGTTTGTGGCGTCTGGGGATTCCCGAATGTGGAGGATAATGTACCCGGAGAGATGCACTCCCGGTCGGCGGTGGAGAGACAGCGCAATGCCGCTCATGCTTGGCAGCGGAGGCCGAATCGTCTGACCAAGCGTGCGTGTCCCCCACACCTCGACGAAATTTTCCGGGTCGTCAGCAACATCGTGCGTCAAATCCGGAAGATCATCAACGAGGATGAGCGCGTGCAGAACAATGCCAGCGATAAGGAGTACCGCCGCTCCACCGAACCACTGCAGGGTGTTTCTCATCGCAGGAGCTCAACAAGTTTGGTGGCCGGAAACACCCAGCGCGGACTTCGCTGGCACCGGAAGCGCGCCGTTCGGAGACTGACGAGGAGTGACTCCGGCGTGGAGAAGGGAGGAAGCAGCACCGCCGTTGGGCCGATTTCTCTGGGGAAGTGTGCATCCGCGCCGACGCACGCGACCTTCCCGAGTCGCTCGGCGGCTTCCCGCGCTTTTCGTTCCGACGTGCGCGTCATGCTCCGCGCATTGAAGACTTCCATAATGTCCGCAGTCTCAAGAAGCGCTGCGCGGAGAGCGTCAGGCCACTGTTTTGTTCGGATTCGATCAAAAGGGTGCGGGAGATAGACGAGGCCGCCTTGGGCGCGGATTTCCCGCACCACGTCTCGCGCGTGTTGTCCTTGAGAGATTTTCTCCTTCAAAAAGAGACCGATGATTTCTCCTCCTTCGGCCGCGCGGATTTCCTCTCCGACAATCACTTGGAAGGGCGCACGCCGTTGGAGGGCTTGTGCGCCGGAAATCTCGTGGTGGTCCGTCACTGCCAGGACGTCCACGCCCTCATCAATGCATTTGGAAACGACCGCTTCGGCCGACATTCGGCAGTCTTTCGACGCGCTCGTATGAACGTGAAAGATCCCTCGAAGCAGGAACGAAGGTTCCCCAGACGGCGTGCGGTCGTCCGTACCCGAACCGGTTGACCCCGTTACCACGTTTCGCATCAGAGTGTGGGGATTAGCGGAACGGTCCCACTGCAGACGGAAGGGATACGTACGTTCGGCCACAGTACGTGACTCCGTGGTAACGGGGTTGACACGCGCGCATGGTACGCGAAATTGCCTCGGGCGACAAGGAAAACGTATCTCGTGCCTGTCTCTTTGGTGGCGCGTGGTTCTGGTATGCTTCCGACATGCAACACCAACTCGCCGTTTCTTCCCGTGTAGCCGAAGCACCGACACGCACCGAGCGCGGCTGTAAACTCTGCGGAGCGCCCGTGTCTCTCCGCCACACGGTGGACAGCGTTTCCTATTATCACTGTGGCTCCTGCGATTTCTTGCAGAACTTTCACTGGGAAGATCATCCCCACGTATTGGTAGCGCAGGACGCAGCGAATGCGGACGCGCGGGAGCGCCTCTGGCCGTCGGGCGATCCGCAGGAGATGCGCGCAAAGGGGTGGGAAATGCTCGGGCTCATGTCCTCACCGGTGGCATGGGCCTCTCGTCACGTCCACACCGCGCTGAAGCACGTGCCTCTGTATGAACGCTGGTACCAGCACAGCGCCCGAAAACGTTTTCCCAAGCTCCTCGATTTCGGCTGCGGGCATGGGACCATCGTGTCGGAGCTTCGGAAGGAAGGCTTCGATTGCATCGGCCTCGACCCGTTTAGTCCGGTAGAAAGCCAGTATATTCTTCGAGTTCCTATTTCCGAAGCCAATCTCCCGGCAGAAGACCTTGATGGGATTTTTTCCATTGAGACGCTGGAGCACATTCCGAACGTTTTGGAAACGTTCCGCGAGCTTCATCGAGTTCTCCGTCCCGGCGGCGTTCTGTTGGTGCAAACGCGCCGCTTGGAGGATCCCGACTATCAGCGCGAGCAGGACCATTGGTTCTATCTCCAGGAACCGGAGACCCACGTGAGCATTTACAGCGAGACGGCCATGCGTTTCATCGCCGCGCGCACCGGATTCCGCCGCGTCCGCTTCCGCGGCGTCAAGTTCGCGCGGTTCGAAAAGTGATTCGTCAAAGGCACCAGCACCGTGTGAATAAACGGAACAGGCAGCGAAGCTTCCGCTGTCTGGGTGCAGCGGCAGGGTGCGACATTTACCCACGATGCGGGTACATGGAGTTTGGGAGTCAAACTATCGGTCCCTTCGCGGCTGACGATGACTTTCCCCTTATAAAAAGGCGGCACCATCGTTGATGATGCCGCCGAAAGAGTAGACGGAGGCGTGTACCAGGTCAAGAAGTCTGCTCCAGTTTCTCCCGCGCTTCCTGAAGATAGCCGTCGTACGGAGCCAACTCAATGCTCATGCGCAGCGTAGCGTAAACATGTGGAAGCTCTTTCTTGATCAACGTAAGCATCGAGATCAGACAGGCCTCGGGGTTCTCCTTTGCCTTCTGCTTGGCATCTGCTCCAAAGTGGGCAAATACCTCCTCCACCAATTGCGCGGTTGCCTTGGCAAGCATGGCTATTCTCCTTTCAAAGTACATGGTTACTGTTCAGTCCGCTTCACAACATTTACCACCAGATCAAAGAGGTTGATCACCCAGATCTCCTCTTCATAGAGGCGTTCTTCCACCACCTGCCCCCAGAACTTGCGGACGAGGTAGGCAAAAACGAATAGGGCGCGGTCATCCACCCACTTGGCGGCTTCGGAGGCAATGGCTTGGAAGTGCTGCTGGGCAAACAGCCGTTTCCTTTTCGGCCACGGTCTGTGCCGGGCTATGAACTGCGCCTGTTCGGCTTTGCTCCATACTTTATGCTCGTCCAGGCGGCCTTGCTGGCTGATGACCCAAAACAGAATCGACCGCAGCACATCCGGGCAACCAGCGGCAGCTGCCTGTTCCGTAAACGAGCTATCGAACCGGAACATGACCCGCACTACCTGGGTAGCTTCCTCGGTAGGTTCCCCTTGGGCGTCGAAAAAGACGCCATCAACCGAGTACACCGACCAGCCCTTGAAGGGGGACTGGTACATGTCGATACGCTCCAGCGCTTCGGCAGTCGAGGGTGGCGTGCGCCGAGGCCTAGCCGCAGTGTATCGGTGGGGATTGAACAGGTCGGGAAAGGTCTGAAACTCGTTCAGCAATGCGACTACGTGGCGCCGCAAATACGTTTTGACCTCATGCTCATCATACCCATGCCGCAGGGCATTGAAGATCGCGCCGTAATAGGCCGCTCGCTTGGGAAAGTAAATTTCCGCGAAGATACCTCGCTCGCTGCGGCTGAAGAGATATCTGGTTTCTGGTACCGGCATGTCTGACCTCCTCGCTCGTCGCAAAGTGCGGTGACGGAATGGTTGTTAAGGAACGACCCGGTACAATACAGCGAGGCCCGCGTTTCGTCAATAGTCGGACATGTACAGAGTATACTCCGTATGCCAGTCTACGCGCGGGAGTACATAACGAGTGTGTTCAAGAACGCTGGTTCCGGTTTCTGAATAGCGCGCTCTTCATGAACGGCAGGCCGAGAATCGCAAGAAGCCAATAGCCGAAGAAGGAGTAGAGCAATCCGACAGACAGTGCTTGTGGTGCAGTTGCGGCTGACGCAAGAAGCGTGACGAGCGCGGCATCGCGCGTCCCCATGCCGCCGATGGTGATGGGGATGAGCCCGATGAAGATGGCGATGGGAAGTGCCGCTGCCGTGAGCCAAAAGGGCGGATGCGCGCCGACGGCGAGAAGAAGCAAGTGTGTCTGGACGATGGACGCCAGCCAATTGAGAACGGTAAAAAGCGCGATAGCGAACGCTTTAGATGGTTGTGCGCGGAGCGCGTGAAGGACGCGAATCAACCGCTCAAGTTTTTCGCGGAGCTTCGGCTTTTTGATTGAGGCGACAAGCATGGGGAGGAGAAGCAGTCCCGCGATGCCAGCTCCGACGATCGCGACTGCGAGCCGCGTGATGAGCGAGTTTCCAACGACGATGCCGCCAGCCAGTGCGAGGGCCGCGAGAACAATCACGTCCAGTACACGCTCTGCCAACACTGTTCCGCCCACCTCGAGGAGACTGATTTCTCCGCGCAGGCTCAACGCTTTCAAGAGATCGCCGGCTTTCGAGGGCGCAATCGCGCTGATCGGTGAGGTCCCCAAGATGATTTTCAAGCAGCGGAGTATCGAGACGCGATGGCCGATTGCCTTCAGTGTGTAGTGCCACCGAAGCGCGGAGAGCATGGGAAAGGAAATCGTGAGAAGAAACGCCGCACGCCAGGTTCGGAACGGAATTGTTGCGAGTGTTTGGAGCACTGACATGAGGTCAATGCGACGGAACAGGAGATAAAAAATGAGCGCAGTGATGACAAGAAGAACAACCCCGCGCAGTTGTCCGCGGCGCTCGGACCACCCGCTGATTGTGGCAAGTCGAACGTCGGCCACGGACGCTAGAAAGAGGGAACGTGAAGATTCGCAGGCTCCTCTTCGGCAGCCGTGCGCTCCTGCGGTGTCTCGACATCAATCGTACGCACACTCTGGAAGAGTTCTCCCGCATTCACCCGCGCAAGTTCTTCGTCGGAGAGAATGCGACTGCGGCTTTCCAGTTCGTGCGGTTGGAAGAAGCGACTCTGGGGGACGTAGCGCACCGGAAGTTCTCCGCCGAGGAGGAGTTGCCGGAATTGCACGTCACTCTGTAGTTCGTCGGTGATCTTCAGCTGCGTTTTTGAGAGTTCAATGCGCCGCTCGAACATACAGGCAACGGGACGGCTGTCGAGAATAAGACTTTTGCGGATCCAAGTTTTGAGCCAGTGCGCGGCGCGCGGCGACCAGCCGACCAGCGCGAGGGCCAGGCGAAAGGCGAGGTGCGTCCAGAGTGTGAAGGGCTTTGCCGATGGGACCACCCGCAACTGTCCGCGCACCGTCCAGGAGTTTTCCTGGATGTTCTGCGTGTAGTGCGGATCGATCCACTGCGACGTCACCGTGCGCCCGTCTTCCAGCGTTCCCACCCAGCCGCTGTCGTTGATGAGTAGGCGTCCCTGTTCTCGTTCGAAGCTCTTGACGACGCCACCCTTTGCAAGGTTCGCAACGGTGTACGCCGGTCCGTGAGCAGCAGCGGTCATGCCGGCGTGGGGAAACACCCGGACGAATGGCGCGCGTTGGTAGGGGAGTGGCGTGAGCGTTGCTGGCCGCGGGCGGGTCTCCAGCGCCGCCAAAAGGAATTCCGGAACACGGTAGTGTACGTACCGATCGGACATGATCTCTGGAGGCACGAGTTTCCCCTCGGCGAGTGCGGAAGCCATCCGGTTCGCCACGCTCGCCGCAAGCGGTATCTCCGGCGCGAGGAGCTCGAAGCCATGGGGGTAGAAATGCAGGGTGTTTCGGCTCCCAAGCATGCCGGCGTACGAGCCGTCCGGGTAGACAAAATAGCTGCAGAACTCAACGGCCTTCTCCAGAACCTCTCGGAGTTCGGGAGAAGGATGCCGCGCATAGACTTTTCCGAGAAACGAAACCGTGGCAGAGAGATACCCCGGATCAGCACCGTCGTACTCCAGGCACCATCCCTCCGCGGTGCAGTACCGGAGAAATCCGTCGAAGAGTTTCGGAAGCCCGGCGCGAATCTCGTCGTCGTTGAGCACATCGGCGGCCGTGGAGACCGCGAGAAATGCCATCGCATGATGGTTCGCGAGATGGTCGTGCTCCGCTTCACCCGCCGCGATGAACTGCGCCGCGCGGCGGATCGCAGTCTTCACGCGCTTCCCAACAGCGGTCGGAACTTCCGCGCCCAACAGGCGGAGGGACTCGCTGCTGGTATACGTGGTGAACGCCGTTGGTCCGACCCATCCGCGCTCAAAGGGATAAAACTCATCACACGAGCCGTCCGCATGCTGGATCGTTGCCCAGAAGTCGAGCGCGGCAATCGCCCATCTGCGGATTTGCGCATTGCCTCGGTACGGATTCGGCGGAAGATCCGCTGCGTACGCGAGTGCGAGTGCATGCACGCCGAATTGCCGAACGGCGTCCGGAAAGTCCGACGTCCGGTACAGCCAGTAGTCGCGGTGGAAGCAGCCGTAGGTGGGGGAGAGCGGGTTCCGGTCCAGGAGGCTCAAGAGCCGCGGCAGGCTCCGGAAGGCGGATACCGCGTAGATGGCGCGCGCGTCGGGCATGAGCAAAACGACTGACGTCTCACGCTAGCACGGAGCGTGCGCAGTAGCGAGGAGTGCCTCCGCCGCCGGGCGCGAGGAGTAAAAAATAGCACATCCCGTGGTCCATACTATTTTCTTTGCCACGTGAGCCGTCGAGTACCCAAGGCTTTCTCTCACTCTTCAGCGCTTGGCGGGCGGTCGGCATTCGGGGCCGCGCGAAGCGAGGGTGCCGACGGCGGACGTTGCGCCCCTCTGTCCCGCGGGCGCGGCTTAGCGACGACGATGGCGTACTCGTCCCAAATAACTTCATACGCGGGATCGGACCGGAGACGATCAATGGCCTCGGCCATTTCTCCCTTCGCCAAGGGCCACGTATTAAATTGGTCACTCGTCACGATCCACGTGGGTACGCCGGTAGACGGGAGGTTCGGGAAAACATGGACGCGCTTTCTGTTGCTAAACATGCCGACAAAGCCGCTGGCGACAGAGACGGCAGCGTTCGGTGGAATCACTCCTCGTATTCCGCGGACCAAGTGCGCCGCATGTTCCGGGAAGTAGGGGCGATCGGTGAAACGCGCGTTGGCGAGCTTCCACAACGGCAGATCTCGATTCCGGATTGAGGAGGCGTAGGTTCCGGCGGCGACGAGGAGTGCGCACGCGGTGCTTGCGACCAACGGGGTCAGGCGCTGGGCAATACCTTTCGTGACCCAACGGGAAATCCGCGCGGTCACCAAGATGGCGCCGAACGCGAACAAGGGAAAGGTGGGCGCATTGTAGTGATAGGCGCGGACCCAGCGCAGGTCTTCGAGGGAGAGAAAGCGCGAGATGAAGGATGGAAGAAACGAGACGAGGGTGAACGGCGAAAAAAGCGGGAGGTAGCCCCACGCCCGAAAGAGACTCTTCAGCGTGTCTACTTTTTCGGGATGGTCAGTTGCCATCCGGAACGTTCGCGCGGGGTGAGTGAGTGCACCGAACGTCCTCCGGACCGGCCCGCCCGGGTATTCGCCGATGTCGAAATGCACCAAGGGCGTTCCGCCTGGGGTGTAGCGGGGCATGACGAGGTAGCCAATGACGAGGAGGTAGACGACTGACGTCAGCGCGATCCAGACGCCCCAGCGACGGCGTCGCGTGAAGAGGAGAAAGATACCAGTGGCGGCAAACATGGCTGCCGCGTCCTCCTGTGCCAACAGGCCCGCCGCCAGTGCGCCTCCGGTGAGTACCGGGCGGCGAAAGTAGAGTCCGTAGAGAAACCATGCCAAGGGGGCGATGACAAAGATGGGCGCGTGAACGTCGAAGTCCAACGCATTTTGCAGGCCCCAGAACAGCAGCGATGCGAACAGGATCACGTAAGCGAAGAATGCGTTCCGCGTGGCCGCCCACGCAACGCGGAAGAGCGGCCAGGCGGCGATGGTGCCGGCGACCGCTTGCGACACGAGCAAGGTCCGAACGTCCGGAAAGAGTCGGTAGAAGGGGACGAGGACGTACAGAAGGAAGTTGGCATGGTCGCCCCAGAGGATAAATCCCTTCAGACTGCTCTCGGGCAGCGATCCCCGGCTGATGCGCCAGACAAGTTGGTGGAGGATCCCGAGATCGAGCCCATTGTTGAGGTGTGCCTCGTTCAGCAGAGCAAGGCGCCCATACGCGTACGCGAAGGCCGCGATCGTCATCCACGGGAGTACCGTAGAGAACAGTCGGAACGAAGCTTTTCGAGCTCGGGTCCATGGGACACGACTCAATGCCAAGAAGGGAGCAGGGAGTACGGGGCTCGTCATACGTCCTAGATTCTAATCGGAATCGCAACGCCGAGCTGTTGTGAGAATACCTCAGCCGGCGTCAAGGACGGTCGTGTCTCGGAAGTCCGCAAGCGTGAGCGGCGTGATCCAGTCGAGGAGCTGCGCACGATATGCGGACCGGAGTTCAGCATAGCGGGACCATTCCATCCCAAAGCGGTCGGTTGACCCCGCGCGCGTCTCCGCGACAGGGTGCGAGGCGGTCATACGCGAGAGTGTAGCGCAGTGGCTCCCGAATTTTTGGTGTTAGGGTGGTGAGACTTGAGCGCCAGAAGAAGCGTGATGACACTTACCGCGATGCCTGTCGGAAGCCCCGGTGGTCGGTAGGTGAACACGAGTGCCTGTTCGCCAGCGGGGACGGTGGTCCGGAGAAGGCCGCGCGTTTCCGGGAGTGGTTTCCCATTGACCTGCCAACCTTGGGCAGCGTTGGTCTGGAGCGTCACCGTCGTGGGTCGTGGTGTCGTCACGCGAACGACCATGCGGTTGGGTGTCCAGGCATCGAGGGTCGCCCGAGCGTCCGCGTCGGCGACCGTCACGCCGGTCGGTGTCGCGAGCTCTCGCCAATCCGCGACTGCCGGCCGTGGTCCGATCGGTGTACACGCAGCGAGAGAGCCGAAGCCCGCGCGGGCGTTGGCGTACATCCGCGGGTAATCCGTGCCGTCAATCCGGATCTCGTGGCGATCCTTGGTATGCAGAAGCGGCGACGGCGCGCGCACGGAGAGTCCGAGCGGTGGGACACGGAATGCTTGGAAAGAGATGGGGACGGCAAGCGTGAAGAGGTCAAGGGCAATGAGACTGACGACGACGACGCTGACGAGTCTCGCCTGTCGGTGCGGGAAGAAGCGCAGGAGTCGGTCGAACCCGAATCCGGCAAGCAGGGCTCCTGTCAAGGTCACCACCAGGACGAGTCGGGAAAGATTCGACCGGGGAAGGATCGAAAGCGTATCGAGGACTGGTGCCAGCCAGGGCCCAAGCGAGGAAACGATCAGACCGAAGAGCGCCACCACGAAGAGTGCCCGGACGATCCGTGAGGTCTTCGCGCGCGTACTCCCGAGCGCGAGCAGGATGAGCACCATCGGGCCCAGGTACGACCCATACTCGTGCCAGCCGCCGCCCTGGTGCGGGAAAACGTCGGCCCCATGGAGGTGCCGACCGAGAAAGATCTGCCACAGGTGGGGGAAGGTGAAGGCGGAGGTCGCAAACACCTGGTCTTGGTAGGTCTGTACCCATTGCAGCGTGGGAAGGAGCTTGATTCCTGCGAGGCCCGTCGTCCACAGCACCGCGCGTACGGACGTGAGGAGCGCCGCCCGGCGGTCTTTCAAGAGCCACGGCCAGAGGGCGAAGCCGCCGAGCAGATAGAAGAGCGGATAGATGCCTCCTTCGAACAACATCAGCACGAGGAACACTGCCGGGAGAACCGTCCCCGACTGGCGACGATAGGCTCTGATCCACGCCCACACCACCCACGGGATCCAGGTCACCGCGAACCACGAAACGTGTCCCTCCACGAATCGCAGAGGGATGGATGAGCTCGTGAACGCCACGAGCGCCGCCAGGAAGGACCCTCGTGCGGACAGTCCCACGGCGCGTCCGAGCAGCAGCATCCCGAGTCCTCCGGTCGCCAGGTGGCCGAGGAGCGACAGCCGGAGTCCCCACGGAACGCCCGCGAGGAGCTCAAGCAGAAACCCAGGCCCGAAGACCGGAAATTCGGGATCGGCGAGGCCGGCGGTTCCACCGCATACCGCGGGATTCCAGAAAGGAATTTGGTGGAAGCGGAGGAGAGCCGCGCGGTACAGGTCATGCGTGGTGAAGTACAGGTCCCAGTCCGAAATTCCCCACGCCGCAGGGTCAGCGAGGACACCGAGCATGCCCGCAGGAACCGCGAGCACTGCCAGGACGCCGGCGGCCCGCCAGATGCCGGGCGTTTTCCAGCGGGTACTCTCGAGCACGCCCCAGGCCAACGTCAGGGCCGCCGCCAGAGAAGCACCAATGCGTGTGGGGAGGGAAGCCCGTGTCGGTGTGGCAAAGCCCCAGACGAGATCCCGGTGCTGGGGCTCGCCGTCCGCCTGCTCCAGCGTGCCATTTTCGTACGCATCGTCCGGTGCCGTCGCGAGGTGGAAGGCCTTCGGCCCGCGGTTTTCGATGATGAATGTCACGAAGGTCTTCGGAAGGGCGACCGGCGGAACGAGCTGGAATTCCAGCGTCGCGCCCTGTTGATCGGTTTGCTGTCTGGCCGAGGAGGATTCCGCGAGGATGGTGCCGCGGCGGTCCTCGACCGTGAGCCGTGCTCGTGGTCGGTGCGGGGGAAGATCGTCAGGAATGAGGAGGACGGTGAAGGCGTTCAGTAATTCCCCGCTCGGACGGGCGGTTTGACGAACGCGTCCTCCCGGCGGGACGATGACGCGGTCGTCTGCCCGCGTGCGCGGGACAACGTGATGGTCGGCGCGCCCGACTTGGAGCGTGTGTGCATTGATCGCGATGGCACTTCCGAAGACCATCGCGAGCACGAGTGGCATCCACCGGGCCGGGAGTGTGCCCATCAGCGGAAGAACGTCAATCGGTGCCAGAGACGCGGAATTCCCAAAAGCGCGAGGAAGGCGATCGTGGCGAGGGTGATGCCGAGTCCGGCGTAGACCGAGCGTGTGTCGAAGGCAAACCGGATCGTATGCATGCCGGGGGGAACCACCACGCCACGGAAGATAACGTCGACAGGAATCAATGGTGCCTCGTCAGTATCCACGAACACGTGCCACCCCGGGTGGTAGGCGTCTCTCTGAACAAGGAAGGCACGCGCGGCGGTGTCGACGGTGAAGACCACCTCGGTTGGACGGTATGACTGCAGCGTCACCCTCCCCGACGTATCGAACGTTTCCACCGGCGGCCAGGCAGTAATACCCGGTCCTTGGACGGTCACCGCCTCTTTGGGCAGTGCGTGCTTTCCGGTAAGACGACGGAGTGCTTCCGGGTTATCGCCGGCGACGACGGTCTGTGCCGCAAAGTGAAACCGCGGAAAGGCGTGCCGGTTCCGGTACAGGGCGACCCGCCGATCATCAATCCGCGTTTCGCTGATGCGTTCGATGCCTTCCAAAGTAAGAGGACCTTCGTGGAACGGGTGGGAGACGAGAAGGTACCCGATGCTGTAGCGATCCAAGAGCGGACGGTTGATCTGGGGCAGCGGATTGAAGCGCGTTGGGTAGCCTTCGTGGTCTTCACCGATTTCGCGGAGGTACTGTTTCTGATGCGCGAGCGCGAGGGCTCCCGCCCACCGCGTCGTTTCGATGCCGAGGGCGGCTCCCATGTGCGGGAGGAGAAGCTGCCGCTGGAGGTGCCGGTTCGCCGTGGGTGGGGCATACCGCGGAACAAAATTCAGGTCGAAGCCGTATACGTGTTCGGGGGAGGCCAGGGGAGCACAGTGCGGAGAACAGGTCTCGAACGCTCCCGTCGGGTCGTAGTCTCCTGACAGGTTTCCGTAGAGGTAGAGACTTGGTCCGGGACCGGTCGCGTCTTGCCACGCGAGCACCAGGCGGTACGCACGATCCAAGGAGTGCGGCTGGCGCGCGAAAGGGAATTCGAGCGGTTGAGCGTCTTGGGCGTCGGCATACGCGCGCTCCGCAGTCGCCAACGGAACGCCCTCGGCATCTTCCAGGGTCAGCCGGAGCGTGCCGCGGTGGACCACCTGCCGGTCCCAGGAGAACTGAACGGTCACTCCCTTCAGTCCGTCTTGCTGCGCAATGAAGGATTGACGTGCGGAGCGCAGGTTCGTGGGACGGTGCCAGAGGGTGGGCGTATAGTCTGCCGGGCGAGTGACGATGAGGTTACTGCGTTCGTAGAGTCGGGGTTGTGGTGGAGGACCACCGAGGTATTGGAGAACCCAGGGGCGTTGGAGTGCCACCGCCGCGTCTTCGCTCGTGTTGAACCACCAGGCGACACCGAGGAGTTCTGCGCTGCTCACGCCGAGGAGCAGGGCTGTCCGCCACGACCGCCAAGACCCGGGCAGCAGGAGCAGGGCCACGCCGAGGAACGCGGCGAGCGGCGTGACGACCCGCCAGGGAGAGTGACGAAGTGCTGCAGTAGTTCGTTCCGCGATGGACGAAGGAAGGAGCGTGACCGCGCCGGCGAGGGTGCTGAAAAGGACGGCGGCCGCAATAATGGTGAGAAGCGCACGGTGGCGTGAGCGGAGTGTCGGCAGCGCAGCGACGAACGCGGCGCCGGCCACACTCCCCGCGAAGTGGAGCATGATCAGGACGCGCGCCGGTTGCGCGAAGTGCTGGATGAGACGATGTTCGACGAGCCAGCGGTACACCGGCGAATGTTCTCCGGGAGCGAGCGACACGCCGACGATCGCGAGCAGCACGAGGAACACGCGCAGTGGCCTGTCCAGGCGGCGGATGAACAACGTTCCGCCAAATACGAGGAGCCAGCCGACGGCGCCGAACGAGAACGCGAGTTCCGTTTCGTTTTTCGCGCCGAAGTACTGCCGATCATGGCCAAAGGCGTCTGGGAATGCCCAGGTCAACGTCTGCCACGGCGGGTACCCGAATTCGAGGAGTTCGCGCCGCGAGAGCGGTTCATTCCGATCGGTGAATCGCAGGTTTGAAAGCCCAGGGACCAGCTGCACCGCCACGAGTCCGAGGGTTGCCGCCACGCTCACCAAGAGCAGGGCGCCGCGGCGTGCGTGACGCCGCGGCTCTCGGCGCGACGTGGCAAGGAGACCGAGGGCGTACAGGCCCACCACGCTCGCAGCGATCACCGACATCTGCGGTGAGCCGGAGAGGACGTGGAGCGAGGCGATGGCGGCCAAGGCGATCGCGCGCGGGAGCGTCGGCCGGTCCCAGAGACGCTGGAATGTCCAGAGGAGCAACGGCAGCCAGGAGACAGGCAAGACAATGTTGAGGAGGCCGAAGCGCCCCGTGAGATGCGCGCCGAGGGCGTAGAGGATGCCACCGGTCAGCGCACTTGCCCACGAAAGTCGGTGTGCGCGAAGGAAGAGCCACATCCCGTACCCGGCGATGAAGAGGTGAAACGCGAGCGAGAGGTTGAGAGTGACCACGCCGGGAAGGAACTGCCGAAGCAACAGGTGCACGGGGTAAAAGAAGTTCATGTGCGGTGCTCCGAGAAGGGGGTACCCGCTCTGCATCTCGGGAACCCAGATCGGGAGCTGGCCGGCCCGTTGGTACCGCGCAAAGATGTCTTCAAAGGGCGCGGTGATGAACAGAAGGTCGAAGAAGAGGAGAAGCCGGCCTTGGAGCCAGGTGGCACCGAAGAAGAGACTGACGAGGAGGGAAAAACACGCCGCCGCTTTGATGGATTCTCGTCGCGTCAGGATCCGCACGCGCCCACGCCACCAGGCCACTCCGTTCCATCCTCGGATGCTCACGACTCTCGTATCATCCCGGCGATCATCTTCGAGCGCAACCGCGCGGGAGAGTTGCTTGGAAGGCCGAGCGGGTTCCAAGAGACGTCTCGACGAACTGCGGCCCCTCGCATAGACTGCGTTCGTGCTCAGCATTATCGTGCCGACCTACAACGAGGCCCAAGGACTCGAGAAAAGTCTGGCGGGGCTTCTCCGTATGCGCGAGAGGCTTTCCATGCCGTCGGAGATTCTTGTCGTGGACGACGGTTCTACCGACAACACTCCAGAAATTCTTCGTCGGCATTCGGCGGTGATGGTCGTCCGCCACCCGGAGAACCGCGGGTATGGGGCGGCGCTGAAAACCGGTATCCGCGCTGCGCGCGGCGACCTCCTTGGCATCATTGACTCGGACGGTACGTATCCGGTGGATGACTTCCCACGCCTCCTGGAGACGTTGACCGACGGTGTCGAGATGGTCGTCGGCGTTCGCGTTGGGAACGTCGCGGCGTTTCCGCTGCTGCGGCGTCCCGGAAAGGTGATCGTTTCCGCACTGGCGGCGTTTCTCGTCGGTCGGCGCATTCCGGATCTCAACTCCGGCATGCGCGTGATGCGACGAGAATTCGTTGAGCGATTCTTCCATCTGTTTCCCGACGGCTTCTCGTTCACGACGACGGCGACGCTCGCCGCGCTGACAAACAAACTCGGCGTTCGGTGGGTGCCCGTCGTCTACGCGCCGCGCGTCGGGAAATCCACCATCACCCTTCGACGCGGTCTGTTCCAGGAGTTTCCGAACTTCTTGACGCTCATCGTTCGCATCGTGACGTATTTTCGCCCCTTAAGATTCTTCGCGGTCCCCAGCCTCCTGTTTTTGGGACTCGGCATCGCCAACATGGCTCGCACCCTCACGCTCGAGCGAAACATCTCCGATGCCAGCATCGTGCTTGTCGTCGTCGGAATTCAAATTGGACTCATGGGTCTGATCGCCGATCTCATCGTGCGCAGCCGGGGCTAGCGCGGTTTATCCACGCCCCAGAAGACCACGGGTTTACCCGTGGATGAATGGTCTTCTGGAGCGGGATTCCGCTCCACGGGCTTAAGCCTTCGGGCGCGACCGTATGCGGGGGATACCACGGGCTTGCCCGTGGAGCTTCATTTTCGGATCCAAATTTCCACCGGTTGTTCCTCGGACGGATTCGGAACTTCCGCGAGGAGCTTGAAGTACTCCGCGACGAGCGCACGCATGTCTGCGTCGAATTGGAAGTAGACTTCCCACGTCCGGCGGTCGATCGCGACGAGGCGGATCGGCTTGTCGCGAACATACGTCCTCAAGACAGATTTGTCAGGCAGGAACAGACGGCGCATGGCGGGCGTCACTGTTCCAACGCGTTCTTCGAGGTACCAGCCGGGGTGCGAGGCGCCGAACGGGAGAAAACGGCCAGCGAGGAAGGGAAAGATTCCCTGGGCGGTGAGGATTTCTTCCCTCGGTCCCGAAACGGATGCGATGATGTCCGCGACGCGGTGGGCGGTCGCGACAGCGATCGATCCCGTGTGTGATTGCGTTTTCGTCGGCGTGTAGAGGAGAAAGGTCGCGGCGGCGAGCGCCCCGGCGACGAGCGGCCCAAGCACCCGGCGGGCGAACGTGCGCCAGCGCGCCCGCGCCTGCCCGCTCTCGGCCACAAGAATCTCCCGAAGGAAGAGTGCTGCACCGAGGATATACGGAAGAAGAAATTCCATGTGGTAGTGCTGCCGGAAACGCCCGAAATATGCATAGACGACGGTCAGCGCCAGCCAGCTTCCACCCCCAAGGAGGAGACCCCGCCACGCGCGGCGCAGTGTGGCGGGGTCTCCCGACTCGCGGCGTAGGGTCAGGAGGCGTGCGGCCACCAGAAGGACGAACGCCGGTGCGGCGATGCGAGCGAGTGCCGCGAATGGCGCGTTGCTGTCGTCCGTGAAGAAGTATGTGTTGCGCTGGAGTTCCAAAAGGAGGGGAAGCGCTCCACCAAGAAATGCCAGCGCCGCGGTCCATCCGGGCAGGCGGAGTACGGTGCGGACCTGACTTAAGAGAAATGCCCACCAGAGTATCACGACCGGGAGTCCCGTCCGGAACAGGGTGCTTCCATAGGCACTGATTCGCTCGAGGAGTTCACGTGGTGGCCAGAATGCGGCGACGTCGGGCCCACCCGCGTTTCGGGCCTGGCCGATGAGCACCGCCTCCACGTTGAATGTGATGGCCGTTCGGACCGCACCGAGGATGGGGAGAAAAAGCAGGGCGGCGACGAGAAGGGTCAGTGCGAAACCGAGACCAGTGCGGGCAGCCGTGCGCCAAGCCGCGCGCCGGGGATGCATCACGAACGGGAGGAGAAGCGCACTGGGGAGGAACGCGACGGAAGAGACACGGGTCAGGTAGGCGGCGGCGAGCAGCGCGCCCCCGCCATACGCCCATCTCGTTCTCCAAGGAGTGTCATCGCGCTGTCGAGAAATGGTAAGAAGCGCCAGTGCGACCAGGAGCACTGCGAGCGGTTGGAGAAGGACGTGTGTCGTCTGCCCGATGACGGCGGGAGAAAACGCCCACAGCGCAGCGGCGAAAAGCCCGGCAGTTCTGTCGCTGTGGCGGACGCCGAGGAGGTAGAGCGGCACAATGATCAACGCCGAAGTCACGGCAATGAACAAGCGCGCCGGGAGGAGTGCTTCGGGAAAGCTGAATGCAACCGGCGCGAACAGCGTAAGAAACAGCGGTCCCTTCGCGAGTGTGTGGAGAAACGGCCATGCGCCAACGCGGAGGTTTTGGATGTCCATGAGGTATGCCCCCTCATCGTTCGAAATCGGATAGGAGAGGGCGAAGGGGAGATGAAGCGCGATGTGGAGAACAGCGAGCGTGCCCAGTGCGACCGGAAGAAGCCACGCGCGTGTGCGGTGGAGGCGTTGCGTCCACCAAGGAGCCCAGAGCGCAAGGAGCGTCACGATGCCGCCAAACACTGTCGCCATCGTCAGAAGCAACGTCACGGTACTGCCAAGCAACAGTGCCACCATCAACCCAGGGACGCGGCGCACCTCCGCTGCCCACGCAAGGAAACGGGTCCAGAGCACACGCCCAAGTGCGGATTGCGTGCCCAGGGAAAATTCCAAATCTCCCTGGCGGACGGCGGTTCCCCGGAACAGTGTTCCGTCCCCGTAAAGTGATCCGTCGATTTGCCGGGAGGCGGCGAATGTCCCGCTCGGGGCGTACGGCGCGTCAAGCACGAACGCGTATGGTTTCCCTCTGCTTTTCGTGAGCGGGGCGAAACGCGTCGTGACGACCCCGTCCGGTTCAACGTCCGTCCGCAAGAGCACGACGGTCCGGAGGTCACGCGTGGCAAAGCGGCCGTGTCGAAGGTGGAAGAAGAGCGGGAACCATCGTACGGGAAGCGGCGACCGGAGCCGGAACGAAATTTCCGCGAGTCCGTCTGAAGGGCTTACAAACGACTGGCCGACTGTCTTCAAGCCACCGAAGCGCTCGATATCCGTGTCCGTGTGCGGCGCCGTCGTTTTGAGGACCGTCTGCACGAGGGAAAGACGAAGCGCGACGACGCCGAGGAGCACCGCCACGGCGACGATGACCGCCACGGATATGCGCGGCCATGGGAAGGAAGGTTCGGGTGTCATGCGCACGTGGTACGCAGCATGGGAACAAACGCCGAACGTGGCAACGTGCCGTCAGGGCCCACCCACGAGACGAACATTGACGTATCCTCTCTCTCCGCGGACACTAGCCGCATATCGGTGAGCGTACACATCGTATGATTCCCCTCGTCAAGTCAAGCTTCTATCGCGAGCAGGAGGTGCGGGAAGCACTCGCCGATTTTCTCCTCCACACCGAAAAGCTCAGCATGGGTCCGGCGTGCGAGACGTTCGAGAAGAACTTTGCGATCTTCCAAGAACGAAAGCACTGCGTGATGGTCAACAGCGGAAGTTCAGCAAATCTTGCGCTCATGCAGGCGCTGTTCAATCTTGAACGGATTCGCGCGGGCGATCGCGTCGGCTTTTCCGCACTCACGTGGTCCACCAATGTCATGCCGTTACTGCAACTGGGACTCACCGCCGTGCCGATCGACTGCGAACTCGATACCTTGAATGTTTCGAGCCGCACTCTCCTCGATCAGCTTGAAGCCTATCCGCTGCGTCTGTTGTTTCTTACCGATGTACTCGGATGGTGCGATGACATTGATCGCATTCGCGATGTGTGCGCGGAGCGGGGCATTGTTCTTCTGGAAGACGCGTGTGAATCGCTCGGCACCGTCTACCAGGGAACGCGCCTTGGGAATTTTGGACTTGCGAGTACATTCTCATTCTATGTCGGGCATCAGTTCTCGACGATTGAGGGAGGAGCGGTCTGCACGGATGACCAAGAGCTCGCAAACATGGTGCGCATTGTACGCGCCCACGGGTGGGATCGGAATCTCGATCGAACCACGCAAACAGCGCTGCGAGAAAAGCATCGGGTTGCCTCAACGTTTTACTCCCGCTACACGTTTTACGACCTTGGGTACAATCTCCGTCCCACGGAGATTGCGGGATTTCTCGGCAACGCGGGGCTTCCGTACCTTTCCGAGATTGTACACACGCGCGAGAAGAATTTTCATCGCATGGCGTCGGCAATCTACGGACTGACAGATCGCTATTATCCGCTTCGCCATGATCATCTTGAGACATTTTCTAATTTCGCGTTGCCTGTTATCTGTCAGTCGGAGAGTCTCCATCGTTCGCTGGTCACCGCTTGCGAGGGGCGCATTGAAACTCGTCCGATCGTGGGGGGCGACATGACGCAGCAACCATTTTTTCGAAAATACATGGGCCAACTTGCGGGGAGCTTGTCTCGATCAAATGCCGCGCTCATTCACGCGCAAGGGTTGTATGTCGGCAATAATCCTGAATTGACCGAGGAAGAAATGAAGGAAATCGTCGATGTCTTTACTGCTCCTGAAATGGCTGGCGTGGGTGCGCAGAATCTTCGTGTTACCAAGTCTCTCCAAGGCACGTCATGAATGCTCTCGAACTGTCGCTCGTTATCCCCACGTACAACGAAAGAGAAAACATCGCGCGTCTTGTGCCGGCGGTTGCAGACGCTCTTCATGGGCTTTCCTACGAGATCGTGATTGTTGATGACCGATCGCCGGACGGTACGGGAGCACTGGCGCAGGCATTGTGCGACGCTGGATATCCGGTCCGTCTCGTGACAAAGGAACGGAAAGAAGGCATCGGCGCCGCTCTCCGCGTTGGCTATGACGAAAGCCGCGGGAAGGTGATTGCCTCGATGGACGCGGATCTCTCGTTTGATCCTTGGGACCTCCTTCGTCTGTACGCCCGGATACGTGAAGGATACCACCTCGTTGTCGGCAGTCGGCATATTGCCGGCAGCGTCTACGAGGCGTCGAATCGTCAGATCTGGATCAAGCGATTCGTCAGCAGGTTGGGCAATCGTATCGTGCGCACGATCACGGGTATCCCCATCGGAGACTTTTCCGCGAATTTTCGATTCATGCGGCGCGAGACCTGGCACGCGATTGCGACGACGGAAAAAACGAATGCGCTGCTGTTTGAAATGATCCTCCTCGCCTATGTGCGCGGGTATGCGGTGAGTGAAGTTCCGGTGGCATTTCACGACCGGCGCTTTGGGGGCTCGAAACTGCGTCTGACACGAGAGATACCGAAGTTCTTGCGCGCGTTCGCGCGACACGTGTGGCGCCACCATGCCGCGCTGCGTGACAGACGCGGGATGTCGGCGACCCTGAAAGCAACAGAGGCCGTCGTTGTTCGGACTGTTCCTAAAGAGTCGTGAACGCTGACGTGTCCAGCATTGTGCCGCGCCTGCCGTAGGTCTTAAAGCAACGATGACTCGACGCCTGCACGGTGGCATCGCACTTCTCGTCGCTGTTGCAGTCGGGTACGGAGTGTGGTGGCTGACGCGTCCTCTTGGAGTGGTTATGGAAGAGGTGGGACGAAGTGGCATGTTTGCGTTCGTCTCTGACGATGAACGATTGGTGCAGCCCCTGAAAGTCCCAAAGGAATTTACTGGTCGGCTCGCTCTTTTTACTGACCATCGGCCTCGGAAGGGACGGGTATGGATCGCGGTCCGCAGCGGCGTCGCTGGCGATTCACTTGTTGCGTCCAAGGCGCCGAGGGTACGGGGTGCTGGAGATGTTGTCGAACTCAGTATTGCCTTGCCACAGAACCTGGCCGGGCGGACAGTCGCAATCGAGGTGGCGACGCGGGGAGTATCGCCGGACCAACCAGTACGTCTGTGGGTGGACGAACGCGATGAGAAAGGAGACACGAATGCGCATCTGCTTCGCGTGGGAAAGGGGCGCTCGTTGCGTGACGGGCGCCGTCCATTCGCGCTTTCTTCTCAACTCCTCACACCGCGTCCGCGATGGGAAGCACTCTCGCCGAACATTGGGAGGACCGTTGCGACCGGCGCAAGCATCGTTGGTGTCGGCGCGCTTCTTTCCGTGGCCGTATTTCTGCTCCGCAGAACTGCGCACCTCTTCACGCGTTTCAATTCCCGGTGGGGGCGGATTGCCATCGTGTGCGGTCTTCTCATTGCCGGTGCAGCCGCGCGGTGGTGGTTTGCGGTGCAGCACCCGCTCGTGAACGACGAGCAGTCGTACGTGTACAACGGTGTCACGTGGAATATTCACCAGCCGTATTTCTGGAAATCGCCGGTGCTGATCGGGCTCGTCGGTCTTGCGCATCAACTCCGGCCCTTTACCGACCCGCTGCAGCCACGCCTGCTGATCATCGCGGCAGGACTGTTCAGCACCGTACTCCTGGCGCGCGTGGCGCGCCAGCTGGTAGGACCGTCTGCAGCGCTCGGTGTGCTTCTGATCGGTTTTCTGGCGCCGGCACCCGCGGCACACAGCGTCCTGGTGCTGACCGAACAACTGATGGCCGTTCCCATCCTCCTCGGGATCATCTGCATTCTTCGCGCGCGCCAGCAGACACCTGCTCCGTTCTCCCTGTTGGTGATTGCGAGCGGTCTCCTTGGACTCGGTGTACTCACGCGTTGGAGCGCGATCTTCTGGTTTCTCCAAGGCGCGCTCCTGCTTCGGACGCGCTCCCCTCGAGAGTTTTTCCGGCGTGCGGCTACCCTGGTATCCGTTCCCGTTTTCCTCGGGCTCGCCGCATCGGCACTCGTTCCAGAGGCCGTTTACGGGGCCCGCATTCTCGTCGAGCTTCTCCAGGAGTTTATCGAACGGTCCAGGGGAAGCGTGCTCCAAAAGATCAGTCGCTGGCGTCGCATCTTCGGCGACTTCGTTCCACTGCTGACGCTTGCGGGACTGGCGTATCCTGGGCGAACATCCCGCGGGCGCGTGACGGGCACCATCGTCGCGGGAGGAATTGCGGCAGCATTCTTTTTCCCCTATCTTTCTGGGGAGTGGCGGTCGGCGTATGCGTGGGTCCCCGCCGTGGTCGGTTCCGTTCCACTCGCCATCTGGATTCTTGGGCGGGGATTCCCCGGAGGGCTTCGCGGCACGCAAACGCTCGAAGTCGTTTCGTTCCTCATTCCTCCTGCGCTCGCGTACGCCGTTTTCTATAAGACGAACGAGAAGTATGCCGCGGAGTTCCTTCCGGGGCTTGTCCTGCTTGCGGGCGTAGGGTTCGGGCGCGTGCTGGAGGCGCTTTTCACCAAGCTTCGCCCGGAGTCCCCAAGCGTCAGCCCATGGGGCTCCACGGAACGGCTGGCGGCGCGAGCGGCCGTTGTTGCTGGGCTTATCCTGATACTCACCGCGGCGTGGTACCCGGTGCTTCACGCTCGTCCCTACGCTGGCACGCTCGCGATGCACGCCGTCCGGGAATCCATCACGGCCGTTCGCTCGCTCACGGCGCCGGATGACCAGGTGCTCGCAGCGGCGGTGTTGATTCCGCTGTTTGCCGACCGGTCTGTTCCCGGGAGGCTGGCGCACCCGTCCGCCGATCAGCCTACGTGGCGCGGCCGGCCGAATCCGGGGTACCACGGACATTTTGGTCCCCTTGCCGACATGCTCGAGCGTGGCGACATCGCGGCAGTCGTGACCGAGAAGCTTTTCGACGACACGTATGGGCGGTACCCGCGCATCCCGTCGGCGCTCGAGGCCAAGTACCGGCTCGAGCGAGAAATCGGCAGTGGGAACGGGACTCCCATCCGGGTCTACCTCCGTCGGGCGCGATAGACGTTTGCCGTGCGCTCGTTGCCCGCGTCGTCTGCGTGGTTCCCACGTCGGAGCCGGCGCTGACGTTCCCGTGGGGGTTTGCGCGACGCTCGGTATCCCAAACGCAGTCCGCGCACTTGCGTTTAGGATTTTCCAATCCTATGCTCTTTTAGGCTCATGATTTCCGCAGCCACGTTCGGAGAGCCGGTAGGCCCGCGTGATGCCCGCGCGGCCCTGCACGAGGTGTCGGCAGACCCTCTCGTCCGGACCGATCCGGAGGTCGAGAGACTTCTGATCGCGGAGGAAGAGCGCCAGCGTGATGGGCTTGAACTCATCCCTTCAGAAAACTACGCATCGCCGGCGGTACGGGCGGCGCTGTCGTCGGTTCTCACGAATAAGTATTCGGAGGGGTACTCTGGCCAGCGCTACTACGGGGGGCAGGAAGTGATCGACGCGGTCGAAGATCTTGCCTGCGCCCGCGCGCTTCGTTTGTTCCTCCGTGGAAAGGAGTGCTTGGAATGGGATGCGAATGTCCAGCCGTATTCCGGCACGTCCGCAAACATTGCGGTTCTTTTGGGCCTCGCGCCGCTTGGGAGTCGCCTCCTTGGGCTTCAGCTGACACACGGTGGTCACCTCTCCCACGGGCATCGGGTGGCGTTTTCCGGCATCGCCTATGAGGCGCATCAGTACGCACTCGATCCGACGACCGAGCACCTCGACTTCGACGCGATCCGCGCGCTGGCGCGGCGCGTCCGTCCCGCCATCCTGTTCTCCGGGGCAAGTGCCTATCCGCGTGCGATCGACTTCCGCGCCCTGCAGTCCATTGCCGACGAGGTCGGTGCTCTCCACGTCGCGGATATCGCCCACGTCGCTGGCCTCATCGTCGGTGGTGCTCACCCCTCGCCATTTCCCTTCACGCCGGTCGTGACGTTCACGACGCACAAGACGCTTCGCGGGCCGCGCGGCGGCGTCATTGTCAGCCGGCGGGAGCACAGCGCGGCGATCGCCCGCGCCGTGTTCCCCGGAATCCAGGGGGGGCCGCACGACCACGTCACGGCGGCGAAAGCCGTGTGCTTTCAGGAAGCGCTGCAGCCGGAGTTCTCCGTCTATGCGCGGCAGGTTGTTGCCAACGCCCGGTCCCTTGCCGAGCGTCTCGCGGAGCACGGCTTCCGGCTCGTCACCGGCGGAACAGACACGCACCTTCTCCTTCTTGACCTGCGTCCGCACGGTCTGACGGGGACCGAGGCAGAAGCCGCCCTCGACTTGGTCGGCATCACCGCGAATAAAAACACGATTCCCGATGACCCGCGGCCGCCCAAGGATCCTTCCGGACTGCGCCTGGGTACGCCGCCGCTCACGACCCGCGGCATGCGAGAGGACGCGATGCGGAGAATCGCAGATTGGATTGCAGAGACGCTCCTGCATCGCTCGGACACCGATCGTCTCACGCGCCTTCGGGAGGAGGTCCGCGCGTTTGCCCGCGCGTTCCCGCCACCTTGAGCATGTCCGCCCGTCTCCTCGATGGCCGGCAGGTTGCGCGCGCGCTCCACGCGGAGTTGGCTCCGCGCGTCGACGGGCTCGTCCGGCGCGGCGTGATACCGACGCTGGCGCTTCTCGTGGTGGGAACGGATCCCGTCATCCACGTCTTTGTGAAGAACAAGGAATATGCCGCCCGCCGCCTCGCCATTCGAACGATTGTCGAGCAGCGAGGAGCCGCGACCTCCGACGATGAGCTCCGCGATCTCCTGACGGCGTGGAGCACCGCACCAGACATCCACGGGATCGTCCTTCAGCTTCCCCTCCCGGCTGGACATGCGGAGGCGGATCTCCTCGCGCACATCGCGCCGTTGAAGGACGTCGACTGTCTCCATCCGGAGAACCTCGGTCTCCTCGCGCTTGGCGTACCGCGCTTCCCCCCCCCGACGCCGGCGGGAATCCATCAGCTCCTGCTCCGGAGCGGCATCACCATCGCCGGTCGGCACGTCGTCGTCGTGGGACGGGGGCGGCTCGTCGGCAGGCCGCTGGCGCTTCTTCTGCTGCAGAAACGTCCCGACGCGAACGCAACGGTGACCGTCTGCCACCGGGGCACGCGCGACTTGGCCTCGCTCACGCGGTCCGCTGACGTGCTCGTCGCTGCTACAGGAATGCCCCGCGGCATCACGGCCGCGCATGTCCGTCCGGGAGCAATCGTGGTTGATGCCGGAGCGCACCACACCGCCGAGGGGTGGCACGGTGACGTCGACGAAGTGTCGGTTCGGCCGATCGCCGGTGCGCTGACGCCTGTCCCGGGCGGCGTCGGTCCCATGACCGTCTGTCTGCTCCTGGAAAACGTCGTGCAGGCAGCGGAACAGGCCGAAGCAGGAGCTCCGTCTTCTCCTCTCGTGCCGGGGGCCAACCGTCCCGTGCGCGAGACGTCGAGCACGAACACACCGCCGATCACACTGCGTGCACCGCGAGACTGACCTCGCGTGAGGGTCCTAAACAACATGCGCCAGAATCCACGAGTCGTGATCCTCATTGATACGCTCGTTGCTGGTGGTGCCCAGGAGTACATCGCGCAGCTCGGCAGGTGTCTCGTTTCCCGCGGTGTACGGATCGCGGTGGTGGCGCTTCACGCGGGCGGGGCGTATGAGACCATGTTGCCGGAGTGCGGACTGCGGGTCGTGACGTTGAGTCCCCGGAGAAGCCTTCTCCGAGTCTTTCCCGTTCTCCTTCGGCTCTGTCTGCTTCTTCGGCGTGAGCAGCCAGATATCGTTCACGCCTTCCTCCCCGTCTCCTTCCTTCTGGGAACGCTCGGGGCGCGTCTCGCCCGCGTTCCGTTCGTACACACGATCGTGGCGACGCGAGCGCAGTCGGCGTCGTGGTACCTCCGTGCCCTCGTCCTCCTCCAACGCTGGGTCACGCTCTATCTCACCTTTTCTCCGTGGGAGCTGGAGGGGACGGGGATTGCGTCGAGGAAAGTGAAAGCGGTCGAGATCGTGGGGGATCTGGCGCCGATGTTCGCGCTCCGGAGGGACCCAGAGTTCACGCTTCCACCGTTTGATCTCGCGGGCGCGTACCCCGTCGCGCTCTCCATCGGGCGGCTCCATGTCGACAAGGGCCACCAGTATGCCATCCAAGCCTGGCAGCATGTCCTTGCGGAATGGCCGCACGCTCGTCTCCTTCTCGTCGGCGAGGGTCCGGAGGAACGCCGGCTTCGCTCGCTCGTCCGGGCGTGCCGTGTGGGCCACGCCGTCCTCTTCGCCGGCTACCGCCGGGATCTCGACCGGCTCTTCCGTCGTGCCGACCTGGTGCTCCGTACGTCCGTCAACGAAGGAATCAACATGACGGTCATCCATGCGCTCGCGGCAGGCTTGCCGCTCGTCGGATTCCGCGTCGACATGCGGAAGGAAGTTCTTCGCGACGGCGTGAACGGTCTCCTCGTCCCCCCAAGAGACGTTCGCGCACTGGGTTCTGCCATCCGGCGGCTGTGCGCAGACCGCGCCCAGATGGAGCGAATCGGCCGCGCTGGGCGAGATGGTATCCGCCGCTACTTTGATCTTGACGCCGTGGTCTCTTTTCATGAACGGCTCTATACTGCAGCGAAGCAGCGGCTGGACCTCGAGAGCGTCCGCGACATGTCGGAGACGATGCAGCGTTTCCCCCAACTGGTTGTCGGGTCGGCGTCCTCCGCGCCCTCACGAACTTCCCCACGGTAACCGTGTCCATCGTTCTCCTCTGCGCGACGCCGCGCGGTCTCGTCGTTCTCCGGCGGTTGCGTGAACTCTGTCCGGCCGACGATCTCACGGTCTGTAGTTTCCGCGAGGAACCGTGGGAGCCGCCCTACCTCGAGGAGATCCGTCGGTTCTCGGAGGCGCACGGCGCGCGGTTCTTCGAGACCAAGAATGTTTCCTCTCCCAAGGCGGCGGAAATCTGGCAGAACCCGATTGACCTCGTTTTGATGGTCCATTGGCGGTATCTGGTTTCTTTTCCGCTGCTCCGCGCCGTCCGCCGCGCGTCCGTCGTCTTTCATGATTCCCTTCTTCCCGCCTATCGTGGCTTCTCGCCCACGGTCTGGGCTCTGGTCAACGGTGAGACGCGTGGCGGCGTGTCGCTGATTTATGTCGCGGAGGAGGTTGACGCCGGGGACATCATCGACCAGTGGGAAACTCCTCTCCGGCTCGAGGAGACGATTGCCGATGTGTTGCCCCGCATTACGGAGGGGTACGTACAGCTTCTTGAGCGAAACCTCGCGCTTCTGTGGGAGGGTCGGGCGCCGCGGCGATCGCAGGACCACTCCCGCGCGACGTATACCTGCAAACGGACACCGGAGGACAACCGGATCGTGTGGAGCGAGCCGACCAGCGTCATCTGGAATTGTATTCGTGCCGTCACGAGACCGTACACCGGCGCATACACGTGGTTTGAGGGAAAGCGGCTCACGGTGTGGTCGGCGCAGCCGCTCCCTACGCCGCGGCGGTACGCGGGCCGAATCCCTGGTCGCGTGGTAGAGGTCCGGCCCGGCGAGGGGATCTGGGTGCTGACCGGTGACGGCGTGATCCTTCTCCGGCGTGTTCAGCTCGAGGGTGGACCCGACGCCTGCGCTGCCGACCTCATCAAGAGCATCACGGTTCGGCTCGGGTGATTCTATGTCTCCGTACCGGATTCCCTTCAACCGCCCGTCGCTCTCCGGAAAAGAGTTCGACTACATCAGGGAGGCCTTCGATCGCGGTCAACTGTCAGGCAACGGGATGTTCACGCAGCGGTGTCACGCGTGGCTTAAGGAGCATCTTGGCTGCGGGAAAGTTCTGCTCACCCACTCCTGTACCGCGGCGCTCGAGTTCTGCGCTCTCCTCCTGGATCTGCAGCCAGGCGACGAAGTCATCATGCCCTCGTTCACGTTCGTCTCGACGGCGAACGCCTTCGCCGTGCGGGGTGCAACCCCGGTGTTCGTGGATATTCGTCCGGACACCCTCAATCTTGACGAAACAAGAATCGAGGCCGCGATCAGCGCGCGCACCCGGGCGATCGTCGTCGTCCACTATGGGGGAATCGGATGTGAGATGGACGCGATCGTAGACATCGCACGGCGACACCGACTGGTCGTCATCGAGGATGCGGCGCACGGGATGTTGGCCACGTATCGGGGGCGCGAACTCGGGAGCATCGGGCATCTCGCCGCGCTAAGCTTCCACGAGACGAAGAACATCACCTCGGGTGAAGGCGGGGCGCTCCTCATCAATGACGACCGCTACCGGGAGCGAGCCGACACCCTCTGGCAGAAGGGGACCAACCGGAGTGCGTTTGCGCGAGGGGAGACGGAGAAGTACACGTGGGTCGATCTCGGTTCCTCCTTCCAGCCGAGCGAAGTCACGGCGGCGTTCCTCGCCGCGCAGCTCGAAGGCGCCGAGTCCGTGACCGCGCGCCGCCGTGCCATCTGGGAGCGGTACCATGCTGCACTGGCGCCCCTCGAGGCGGCGGGAAGGGTCCGGCGGCCCGTGGTCCCGCCCCACTGCGTCCACAACGCTCACCTGTACTCTCTGCTGCTCCCCACGCACGAGGCTCGGGATGCGTTCCTCGCCCACCTAAATGCGCGTGGCATCTACGCGGTCTTCCATTACGTTCCGCTCCACGCGTCACCGGCGGGCCAGAGGTTCAGCCGGTCGCACGGGGCGCTCCCGGTGACCACGACGGTGGGAGAAACGCTCGTCCGTTTGCCGCTCTGGGCGGGGATGACCGAAGAAGACGTCGCCGACGTCGTTCGCACGGCGTACGCGGCCTGCGGTGTGCCAGTGGATGCTCTCCCTGCCGCCGCGGGTCGAGCGGCTCTTTGAGTCGGTGAATGCTCTCCAAGCCTCACGTTTGCGGCCGTTTCTTAAAAGCGGACACGCCTACAGAGGATCGCGCGGGGCCCACGCGCGTGCGCCCGCTTTCATCAGCAGAAGAGTAAAGCGCCGGAGTTCTCTCCAGGAGAAAACGCCGAACAGGCCGAGGAGGAAGACCAGCCCGCCGGCGAGGAGGACTCCGCCTGCCGCGCTGGCGGCCGCGCTCAGATGTCGCCCGGCGCCAACGGCGACGAGAACGAAGAGCGTCGAAAGACCGGCAATCAGCCGCAGCTGCGCCCACGGGAGCGGCACGGCACCGAGTTGCTGCCAGCGGAAGAGGAGAACACCGACATGAACCGCGTAGCCGATGGTGCCGGCGGCCGCCGCGCCGAGCATCCCCGCGGACCGCGTCAGCGGAAAGGCGAGTGTCGCGCTGGCGAGGAGTGAGAGAAGTGCTGACTGGAGGACGGGGCGGACCGTTCCCATGGCGAGGAAGAGTCCTTGGAGGAGTGCCGCGAAGACGAAGGACGCGAGTCCGGCGGCAATGAGCGGCACCGCGGTCGCCGCGGCGGCGAAATCCGGCGTGGACACAGCCGGGATCACGGCGGGAGCGATGGCCGTGATGAGAATGATCCCGATACCAAGAACGCTTCCCAAGACTCGCGGCGCCGTCGCGAGGAGCCGCGCAAACCGGTCGCGGTCGTGGACGAGGAGGTATTTCGCGGTGGGAAGCCAGACGAACCCGAGCACCGTGAGAGTGGCGAGGAGAGGGCTCGCGACGAGGTACGCCGTGGCGAGAATGCCCACGGCGCGTTCGTCGAGAAGGACCGCGGCGGTGATCCTCCCGATGCCGTCGAGGAATTTCGGGAGGAAGGTTATCGGCAAGAGACGTACGCCGAAATGGATTGCGTGCCGGGCGAGCGCCGGTTGCGGGCGCGCGAATCCGCCGACGGCTCGGAGCGCGAGCGCGTGCAGGACGATGCCCGTCAGCAGAGCAGAGGCGCTCAATCCCCAGATGATCGCCTCGGGGCCCCGGCCTGCGAAAACGAGCGCCAGAGCCAGTGTCACTCCGCCAACTTCCACGGCGGTATTCGCCAGGGCGAGGATACGGGTGCGCTGGAAGGCTTGGGGGAGCATGATCCCGAGGTCGGCGACCGCCGTCGAGAAGAGCAGCAGGCTAAGCGCCGGGCTCGCATCCCGGAGGACGGCAGGGAGGATCCACGGTCCGAGGGTCGCGACGACCAGGCTCCAGACCGCCGCGGACAGGAGACCCGTCGTGAGACTGGCGAGGTACTGTGCGCGAATCGCCGCTCGGTCCGTGAGGTGCGGAAGGAGAGGGAGTGTTCCTTCCCGGACGTTTACGAGGCAGAGGTGACGCACGAAACTCCGCATGGTCAGGTAGAGGAACATCCGCCCGACGCCGGCCGACCCGAGAAGTCGAGAAAACAGCGGAAGGGTCAGCAGGCCGAGGGTGCCGAGCGCCCCGTACTGCGTGAGGGCGTGGACCGTCCGCGTGGTGAGTGACCGTTCCGACACGTCGAAACGGAGCAAGCGGGGAAGCGCCGTCGGCGGCGATGCGTGTGCGCCGTTCACTGGAGAGTCGTACCCACGGTTCATTTGTGCATTGGGGAGGGATTCCCGTAGTGTGTGGGCAGCATGCGTATCCTCGTGGTTAACTACGAGTTTCCCCCGATCGGCGGCGGGGGGTCAACGGCGACCCGGTACCTCACGCGCGAGCTTAAGCGCCGCGGCCACGTCGTCGACGTGCTCACGTCGCGGTGCTTCGGCCTTGCGGCGCGCGAGGTCGTGGACGGCGTGACGGTCTACCGCGTGCCTGTGCGGCGCCGGCGCATGGACTTTTGCTCCGTCCGCGAGATGTCGACGTTCCTCCTTTCTGCTCCTCCAAAGGCGCTCCAGCTCGCGTCGCTTCATCGGTACGATCTTGTCCACGTCTTCTTCGGCGTTCCCTGCGGACCGATCGGGTGGCTGCTCAAGCGGACGCACGGGCTCCCGTATCTCATCCGCATGGGGGGTGGAGACATTCCGGGGTTCAAGCCCTATGGATATGAGCGGCACTATCAGTGGGCCACTCCGCTCGTGAAACGGCTCTGGCGGGATGCCGACGGTCTCATTGTCGTGAGCGCAGATCTTGAGGAGCGTGTCCGCCGCATTGATGCGAGCGTCACCGCGGCCGTCATCCCGAATGGGGTTGATCTCGATGAGTTCCGGCCGGGAGCATCTCCGACGGCACGCGGCCCGCTCACGATCCTCACGGTGAGCCGGCTCATCAGCCGGAAACGCATTGACGTTCTTCTCGTTGCTGCCGCACGTCTGAAGGAAAAAATGTCCATGCCGTTCCGGGTGGAGATTGTCGGCGACGGCGTTGATCGTCCGTACCTCGCCACCTTTGCCGCCACAGTAGGAGTAACCGATATCGTCCGTTTCCAAGGGGATGTTGAACATGATCGTCTTCCTTCCGTGTACCAGGAAGCGGACATCTTCGTCCTCACGTCCCTCGCGGAGGGCATGCCGAACGTGCTCTTGGAAGCCCTCGCGAGCGGCCTGCCGCTCATCGCGACAAATACTGGTGGCTCGGCTGAACTTATCCTTCCTGGGGTAAACGGGTTTGTCGTTCAGAAGGAAAGCCCCGATGCCCTTGCCGAACATTTGCAGATGCTTCTTGAAGACCCGGCCCAGCGCGCCGCCTTCGGGCGGAAGAGCCGCGAGCGTGCGCAGCAGTTCTCTTGGGCAGATATTGCGCGGCGGACGGAGACTCTGTACGAAAAAATCCGACACCGCGCGTCCGCATGAGCACTGTGCCGCTACCGGAAGCGCGATCTCCGGCGACCAGCAGCGATGCGGTGTTCCCGTTTGGTGAAAACTGGCGGCGTTTCCTCTCTCAACTGACGCCGGAGCAGATCGATGCGGCCGCGGCCTCGTTGCGGAGCTTTCTCGGGGAGGAGTGCCTCCGCGGGAAACGTTTCCTCGACGTGGGGTGCGGGAGTGGCCTCTTCTCGTACGCCGCGGCGGTCGTCCTGGGTACGTCCGAGGTATTGAGTCTGGATGCGGATGCGAAGGCAGTTGCGTGCGCGCGCGAACTCTGGCGCCGTGCGGGGGAGCCGAGGAACTGGACAATCCGGCACGGCTCGATCCTCGATCCGGCATTCGTTGCATCTCTCGGAACGGCGGATATTGTGTACGCTTGGGGCGTTTTGCATCACACGGGCAGCATGTGGGAAGCACTCGACCGGACTGCGCGCCTTGTCGCTCCCGGCGGCGTTCTCTACCTCGCGCTGTATAATCGCGTGGGAGGTCCTTTCGGCTCGAAGTTCTGGTGGCATGTCAAACGATGGTACGTCACGGCGCCGCACTGGCAGCAGACGCGAGCCCGCCAAGTGTTTCGGCTACTCTACGGAGTGCGCAACGTTCTCCGCGGCAAACCGTCGGTGCAGCACGGAGACGTGTACGCCGCGGAGAAGCGCGGCATGGCGCTCAAGACGGACGTTCATGACTGGCTCGGTGGGTTCCCCTACGAGTACGCCACGGCCAACGACGTACTTTCGCATGTGCAGCACCATTTTTCCGAGTTCTCTCTCGTGAAGCTTCGAGAGGCGCCTGGTCTCGAGAACAATTGGTATCTCTTCCGCTCCCATGTGCGGGATCACCGGGAAGATTCGGTTTGACGGGCAGCCCGTGACCGCCGCGGACATCGCGCGGATGAACGCGGCGATTGTCCATCGCGGTCCCGATGATACCGGCACATATGTCAGTCGCGACGGCCGCGTCGGTCTCGGTGCGCAGCGACTTGCCATCGTTGATCTCACGCCCGCGGGCCATCAACCCATGCGTTTTCGGGAACGATACAGCATCGTTTTCAATGGCGAACTCTACAACTTCCGTGCGCTTCGCGCCGAACTAGAAGCGACAGGAGAACGGTTCCGGTCGCAGACCGACACGGAAGTTCTTCTCGCGCTCTATCACCGGGACGGGCCCGGATGCCTGGAGCGCGTGCGCGGGATGTTCGCGTTCGCCCTCTACGACGAACAGGAGCGCGTGTTGTTCTGCGCTCGTGATCGGATAGGAAAGAAGCCGTTCAAGTATTATCATGATGGCCGGGTGTTCCTCTTCGCGTCCGAGCTCAAGGCGCTCTTTACACAGGCCGAATGCCCGCGCGAGCCGGATTTCCCCGCTCTCGGCGAATACCTCGCGCTCCAGTACGTGCCATCCCCACGGACCGGGTTTCGCAACATCCAGAAGCTCGAGCCGGGGCATCTGCTCACCCTCGATGTCCCTTCCGGGCGCGTACAGAAGCGGCGATACTGGTCGCTCCGACTTGCGCCGAAACAGTCCTTCGGGGCACAGGAGTGGCGCGATCGCGTGCGCAGCGCTCTTGATGAGGCGGTCGGTGTCCGCCTCGTTGCCGACGTTCCCGTCGGCACATTGCTCTCGGGCGGCATTGATTCAAGTCTGGTGACGGCACTCATGGCACGCGCGAGCACGAATCCGATTCGGACATTCTCCGTCGGCTTTCCGGAGTTTTCCCACGACGAGCTTCCGTACGCGCGCCTCGTCGCAGAACGCTACGGAACCGTGCATACGGAATGCGTCGTCGAGCCTGGGGCGGTGCGGGAACTCACCACGCTCGTTCGCCAGTTTGAGGAGCCCTTCGGCGATAGCAGCGCGTTGCCGACACTGCTCGTCTGCCGCAGCGCGCGATCGCACGTGACCGTCGCGCTCACGGGCGACGGAGGCGATGAGAACTTTGGCGGGTATCCACGGTATTCCGTGCAGAAGCTCGCTTCCGCCATTGATCGTGTCCAGCTGCTCCGAACGCTCCTCACGTCCGCAGGAGTGCACGCACTCGCGCGCCGCGTTCCACAGACTGCCGGATTTCGCCTCCGACGTTTCTTGCAGAGTCTTTCCGCGCCGTCGCCGGAACGGTACGCCGCGTATATCGGGTACTTCCTCCGCGATGAGCAGCGACACCTGCTCACGCCCGACGGGGCGCGGGCAGTCGGCACGGGCGATCCGTTCGCGGCGGTCGCAGAGCGCATCCGCGCATCAGGCACCGACGATCCCGTTGACCAAGCGCTGGAGGCGGATCTTCACACGTACCTGCCGGATGATCTTCTGGTAAAGATGGACCTTGCGAGCATGGCCGTCTCACTTGAAGTACGCTCCCCGTTGCTCGATCATCATCTGTTGGAGCTGACCGCCACGATGCCGAGCGCGCTGAAGATCCGCGGAATTACCGGACGCAAGGCTCTTCTTAAAAACGTCGCGCGCGGACTCGTTCCCGACGAAATTCTCTCGCGGCCCAAGCAGGGGTTTTCCCTTCCGCTGGATTGGTGGTTTCGTGGTGCGTTGCAGCCTCTGCTTCGCGAGACGCTTCTCTCGGAGCGCGCCCGGCGCCGCGGGTTCCTCCACCAAGCCGCAGTCAAGGCGCTCGTTGATCAGCATGTCTCCGGCGGCGTGAACCGTGGGAAGTTCCTCTGGCTGTTGTTGATGCTCGAGCTCTGGTTCCAGCACGCCGTGGACCGGAGGATTTCATGAGTTCGTTACACGAGCGCATCAAGCGACAGTGGGCGCAGTCCTCCACGGACCTTGCGGGGACGGAGGCATTTTGGGCGCGAAGCGCCGCGGGTCTGGCGCTTCTCCGGGATGTGCGCCGCGCAGCCGCCGCCCATGCCCGCGGGCGTGCACTTGATGCCGGTGCTGGAACGCTCACCTACCGATCGGTGCTTCTCCCTCATGTGCAGGAGTATCGCAGTCTCGACGTCACCCGCACTCACCCAGCGCTCGACTACCTTGGGGACGTCCAGGCCATGCCGCTTCCGGATGGGAGTTTCGACACGGTTCTGTGTGCGGAGGTTCTCGAACATATCCCTGACCCGAGAAGGGCGCTTGCGGAAATCCGCCGTGTCCTTCGCCCCGGCGGAAAGCTGATTATCACCGTGCCGCATCTTGGATATCTTCACAACGAGCCGAACGATTTTTATCGGTATACTACGTATGGGCTTCGTCGCCTTCTCGAAGACGGGGGGTTCGCAGTACTTTCTCTGGAGCCATCCGGGGGAATATTCTGTTTTCTGCAGTTGATCCCCGCGACGTTCCTGGTTGGGCTCGCGTACGGAGTTCCCGTGATCTGGCCTCTGACGTCTGGTCTCCTCCGGGCTTCCAACGCTCTCGCACTGTGGTTTGATGGGCACACGGATCGCCGGAAGCTCTTCGCCCTTCACTACGCAGCCGTCGCGCGAAAGCCATGAGCGTCTCTGGGCCAAGACCTTTTGCACTGGTTGGACGAGGATGTGTGGCGAGCAGAGCGGGGGTCGGATGACATTCCCGACGGAAACGGTATCCGTCCTTCGATGCCCGGCCTGCGGACGGAACAACAGTCGGCAGTGGAAGACGTTGAACGGCTGGCGGCTGGAGAAATGCACCGTCTGCGGGATGATTTACGTCTCCCCGCGTCCGTCGGAGGCGTCGCTGCTCGCCGCGTATGCGCTTCCCAGGGACGAATACGACAATTTTTTTCACACGGAGTACCTGGACACCGACTGCTTCCTGGGCGGCGAGAGAGTATGGATCGCGGAAAAAGCGCGGGAACAGCTTGGTCGGCTGCACCGGATCCTTCAGAGGAAGGGAAAAATTTTTGAACTGGGGTGCGGCGGAGGGCAGTTTCTCGAGATCGCTGCAGCGGAGGGTTGGGAAACAGCGGGCGTTGACCCAGGAGATTGGGTCCGTTCATCCGAAAAGGATGAGCGTCTGGGTATTCAGCGCTGTTCCCTGTTCGAGGCTCGGTTGGAGGCGGGGTCGTTCGATGCCGTTTTTATGGCGAGTGTCTTGGAGCATATCGCGGAGCCAGAGCGCTATGTCGTGTACCTCCAGCGGCTCCTCAAAAACGGAGGACTCTTGTTTATTTCCGGGCTTCCCAATGTCCAGTCTCTGACCATTCTCCTCGGAATTGATCGTTGGATCGGCGGTCACCCGCCGCTCCATCTGCTCTTTTTTTCTCGACGATCCGCCCGCACCATGCTTGAACGGCTTGGGTTTGCTGACATTTCCATTCGGAGCTACGGGATTCCCGAAACGCTCCTCGAACTCATTTTTCGGCGCGCGGGAGAGCGAGTTCGTAACGACTATGTCCAGCACGTCTACCGCCGATCGCTGGTGGGGGCCGGCATTCGCGCTCTGCGTCATGCGCTGTACGGTGTGTTCGATATCACTGGTATGGGTTCCGTCCTGGAAATTTCATGCTTTAAACCGCCGGTGGAATGATGGTGGACTCTCGTCGCGGCGGTCGTCCGAGGGAGTCCGACGCGGGTCCTTGGCGCAGGCACCGCGGCACTAGGCGGGCGCGCGCATCGACGCGTGCGCTTCCTGATCCGTCTCGTCGAGAGAGGGACGCTGTGACGCAGCTGCACGGGGTGCGCGGTCAATAACCACGAACGTGGGAGACAGGCGGCCAATCCCGCGGCGGATGGTGAACTTGAGCACGGCGTAGGGGAAGAAGCCGTAGATGTCTGCCTCCGGGAAAAGCGCCCGGATGTCCCGGAGTGAGAAAAACTGCTTGTGATCGGGGTTTTGAATTTGCGCCGGAGTAATACCAAACAGCTGTAGAACGCGATACAGCCAAAATGCGGAATTCGGCGTGGTAAGAATAATGCGTCCGTTGGGCCGAAGAACTCTTCGGACTTCCCGGGTGCAGTTAGGAATATTTTGGACGTGTTCGAGAACTTCTACCATCCATACAAGGTCAAACGAATTGGAGGGAAATGGCAGCGGCAACTCCACATTCACTTCCATTACACCCGGGCAGCGTGTGTCTTGATAGTTTGCCGCAGTCACGTCCCAGCCGCGTTCTCGAAGTTTCGCCGACCAAAACCCGTCCCCGCAGCCCAAATCAAGAGCGCGTTTTCCGTTTCCCGTTCCCGCTAGTCTGTATGCAATGAGTTTTGCTTTGGTCGTGTGCCGGTACGTTCCTTGTCCCAAATCAACTGGCAAGTGCTTTACGAGATCCTGGAAACGCATGAGTCGGTAGTGTAGCATTCCTGGCGTGCGCGTCCACTTTCCCGTAGACCTTCGCCGCGCGTGTGCGATTGGGATCTTTGCGATCATGGTTCTTGTGCCGCGTCTTGCCGGCCTCGGAACCTCCCTCACAATTGACGAACCGCTCTGGATTGCCCGCGGCGCAAAGTTTATCGAGGGACTCGCGACACTCGATGTTGGGAAGACGTTTACGAATATTCATCCGGGCGTCACGACCGCCTGGCTCGCGGGAGTTGCTGATCAGTTTCAGTCTCTTGCCGCTTCGCAGGGAGCGATCGCTTTCGCTGTTTCTTGTGCGCTGTTCGTCAGCGCGTATCTCCTGGTGAAACTCACCTCTTTCTGGGTCGGGCTTGCCATGGCCGCGGCGCTCGCCCTCGATCCGTTCCTGGTAGCCCATAGCCGGGTGGTTCATACCGATGCGCTACTGGCGCTTTTTCTTCTCCTCACCACGCTGCTTCTTATGCTCTACCAACGAACGCGGGCGCGTCGGTATTTGGTCATGAGTGGCGTGACTGCCGGCTTTGTACTCCTCACGAAACTCCATGGCGCGATCTTCCTCGTCGGCTGCCTATTGCTTCTTCGGTTTTCTTCTTCATCCTTGCGGTCGTGGATTCGCCTCGCGGCAGTCTGGGCGCTCGCGAGCATCATCACCATTATTGCTCTTTGGCCGGCGCTGTGGGTTCCCACCAAAACCAACATCGACGCGTTTTATAAGCAAGCAGGTATTTCTCTGGGGGAGGCGCGCGGTCGCGGTGGCGAAGAACGCTGGTGGTATTACCCGCGAGAGTTTCTCTTCCGCACAACTCCCGTCGTGACCGTGCTCGCGCCCATTGGTATGCTCACGGCGCTCGCACACATGAAGCGGAGGGCGCGTCGCGCACCGCAATCAACAGCGGTATCTGACTCCCTCTCGGACCTGCACGCTGTCGCACTCACCGTTTTTCTCCTCGCCGCGGGGTATGCCGGGGTCATCAGTGTTTTTTCCACCAAGAGTGACCGTTGGATTCTCATCCTCTTTCTCGCCGCTGATCTCCTTGCAATGTCTGGGGCGTCGGCTCTGGGGGGATTTCTGGGGCGCATGGCGCCTTCCGCTCGCCCATGGGCAGCGCGTGCCGTCGTCGCCGGTCTCTTTCTTGTTCTCAACGCTTGGGAAGTTCAGCGTCTCCATCCCTACCCTCTCGCTCACTACAATCGCTTGTTTCCTATCAGAGAAAACCGAAAGCTGGGATGGGGTGAAGGGTTGGAGCACGCCGCCGAGTTTTTGAACGCACAGCCTGACGCTGGCGTTCCAGTGGTCTCGTATTATCCCCGGGTTCTCGCGAAATTTTACCATGGCCAAGTTGAGCGCCTGGTGCGTTCTCACGAGCCAGGGTTCAGATATGTGGTGCTGTACCGAAGCATGTTCGAACGGTCGAACGATAGCTACGAGACGGCGTTCCTTCAACGATATCTGGGACGGGTAACTCCGCTCTCTGTCGTCACCATTAACGGTTTGCCGTATGCCTGGGTGTACGAGAATCAGGACCAGACAGAGTAAGGTGTATGTCTCAACGCGTTCGCTTCAGTAGCTGGATCACGCGCGTTCTGGCGGCATTTCCGCTTCCGGAACAGCGGTTTCCGCGCGCAATATTTTGGGCGCTCCTTGGTGTTGGCATTGTTCTGCGTATGGGCGGTCTTGATTGGGGAGTTTCTCACACGGTCTCGCATTCTTCCCCCGTCCACGACGAAGTGCATGCGCTCTATGCGCTGCAGATTCCATGGCAAGAATACTGGACCACCTACAGTGATTACGAGATTATTCAGGGAATCTTTATCTATCGCTTGTTCAGTCGTCCGCTGGTTGCGCTCACGCAGGTACTCGGAATCAACGCGGGACAGAATCAGATCGTCGAGTATGTCATCCCTCGATTATTGGTGAGCGTCTTCGGCATCCTCGGTCTCGTTGCCATCTATCTTCTTGGTCGCGCGCTGGGAGGGACGCGCGCCGGTCTCTTTACATTGGCGCTCTTGGTATTTCTCCCCGGGCACTGGGGATATTCCCAACTCATCAAAAGCGAAGTTCCCCTTGCGACATTTCTGACGCTCTTGCTTCTTGCTGGATTCCGCATCATCGAGCGCGGAGGGTGGAAAGCCGCAGCAGCGGGAGGTCTCCTGACCGGTGCAGCCTTCGCTTTCAAAAGTTCCGCGCTTCCGTTCACCGCGATTCTCCTTCTTGCGCATCTCTGTGCCTGGATCTGGCGGAAGCCGCGATGGAAGAGCGCTCTCCGAAATCTGGCCATCTCTCTCGCAACTTCCGTCGTGGTCTTTCTTCTCCTTTTCCCCTACCCCTACATGGGTTTCGCGCGGTGGTGGGGGATCCAGACGACGCTGCCGAATAACACACCGCAGTTTCCGCCGCCGACCGTGGCAACGCTCCGCGCGACGTGGAATGCCTTCACGCGACCGAATAAGATGTTTCTCACTGTTGTTGCCGGGCCAGCGCTTCGGTGGGTATTCCCGGTCATGGCCGCCGCGTTCATCGGGAGTACGCTTCTCGCGCTTCGGGCGGGTCTAGGCGCTCGCCACCTGCTCGTGCTTGCATCAGCGTTCCTTATGTTCTGGAGCTTAAGTTTCTTTCCCGCCTATTCCGATCGCTATCTTATTCCCTTTATTCCTTTTGTCGTGCTGTTTCCGTCTCTGATCGCGGCTGCCGCGGTGCCAGGTATGCGCATTCCCCAGGCAGTACGTTGGGCGGCCACGGTGTTCGGCGGGGTGATGGTTGCCGCGACCGCAAGCATCACGCTCGCGCAGTTTCCCTCATTTGCCGTCGGTGCCGACGTTCGGGAACAGGTGGCGACGTATCTCCGTGACACGATGAGCGAAGGAGAGGCGGTGGGAGATTTTGAGCCGGGCACGCGACACGGCCTTCCCCTCGATCGTTCCCGTCTTCAGATAGCTCCGCTGCTGCGGAAATGGCAGGGGAATGCAACCACTGTCTATCGAGCAACATCTGTCCGGTATCTCGTTGCCCAACAAGAGCCAGACAACTACGACCCCGATCTTCGCCAGCTGGTCTATGACCCGAACGTGCGCGCGGAGTTTACGCGGCTGCTCGAACAGTATCGCGTCCACCGGGTGTTTGGTCGGGAGCCGGTCCTGTTCGGTCGTCCGCTCCCGCGCAAAATCTGGAATCCGGTGTATGTGCTGTATGAGCGCGTGACCCCGGAAGCGCGGAAAGGAGAGAACACGCTTCCTGCTTCGTGGAGCACAGAAGGAGAACTATTCGCAGATCCGCACGCGCCATTCGACCTCACCCGCTCCCGATTGTTCCGCACGCGACGGACATGGGCAAACGCCGAGCTTGCAGATCGTCTCCTTGAGGCTCGCCTCGATCTGTCAGGCATCGAACGACGGTGGAAAAACGGCGAAGAGATCGGAGGTACCGTCGCGCTTGTTCTTCTGTTTGATGATGCGACGATACGTCCTGATCTTCCCTCAAATCTTTCCGAAGTAACGTTTCTGACAAAGGATGCATGGTGGGGCATTGCCGTTGCGCTGCATCCGCGGGAAGTTCGCGGTACAGGTGCGTTGACCTTTGCCTTTGATTTCCGTCCTGATGGCGCTATTGATGTGTATAGCGGTCCGGGTACGGATCGCATTGCGCGTTCTATCGGAACCAAGAGTTTCAAAACCGTTCGTGTCGGTATCGCTGTTCTCCCTTCCGCTCCGTCGTCTGCTGTCATGCATCTTGCCGATCTTACCCTGCGCGAACACGACCACTGACAGAAAGCATACGAGCGCCCAAGAAGGGCGCCTCTCGCTTTCCTCGCCCTGCAGGGATCGGGGTCTCGCGCGAACTGCGCGCTCGAAACCCGCTCGGTGCATCTCTCTTTGGGCACTTTCCCATCAGTGAGCGGTTACGAACCATGCAGTTGCACGAAGTAGCCCTTCTGCTTACTGTCCGTGAGTGGCGTACATGCGCACGCAGCCGCTCCGTGTCCTTGGTCTTCACGACGCGCACGACAGCGGAGTGACGTTGCTTGAGGACGGGCGCTTTGTCTATGCGGCAAGCGAAGAGCGCTTCTCGCGAAAGAAGTTTCATTGGGGATTTCCTAACGAAAGTCTTCGTAATCTTTTTGAGACGACCGGTGTCGAGCCGGCCAGTATTGACGCCGTGGCGATCTCCGGTCAATCGAAATTTGAGGTAGGTGAAACCATGGCGCTGTCGTTCGATGCGCAGAAAATTAATATGTGGAAGCGTCATGGCGAGACGATTGCCCGTACACTTGGACCGCTGACGGATTCGCCGCTGTTCGCGCGTGCCGTGAAAGGCGTCGGGATGCTGCAGCGTCCGCGAGCGGCCGTCCGCGCGACGCTGCGATCATATGGCATCACGGCGCCAGTGCGGTTTTACGATCATCACGCCTGCCATGCGGCGAGCGCGTATTTCACCGCCGGTACCGATCCCGTTCTTGTGCTCACAGCGGATTATTCGGGAGACGGCGTGTCGGGCACCGTTTCCGTCGGTCGCGACGGCCGCTTGACGCGCATCGCGCACGCGTCCGTCGTGCATTCCTCCGGGCGGTTTTGGGACGTTATCACGCATCTCTGCGGGTTCAAGCCGACGCGTCATGCCGGCAAAATTACCGGTCTTGCCGCATACAAACCCTCGCCGGAGGCGTACGCGCGCCTGCGAATGCTCTACGGAGGAAATGCTTCCGCGTTGCGATTTGAAAACAAGGAACGGCGTGTCTGGCTGGGAGAAGCGAAACGTATTCGGGACGTGCTTCCCGGTGCCACGCGCGAAGAACTCGCGTATGCGGCGCAGAAGGTTCTTGAGGAGGCATATATTGATGTTCTCCGCGCAGCGATTCAGCGCACAGGGATTCGCGATATTGCCCTCGCGGGCGGAACGTTTGCGAACGTGCGTCTCAACCAGCTTCTTGTCGAACTTCCGGAAGTCAACAGTATCCATATCTTTCCTCATATGGGAGACGGAGGATTGTGTACGGGAGCAGCGTTCTTCGCCACCGCCGAACGCACGCCGCTCCATCCGTTCTTGCTGGAGCACATGTATTACGGTCCGCAGTATGATGAGTCTGCGATTCGCGCCGCCGCGCAGAAGCACGGGCTTGCACTTGAAACGCTCGACAATCCGGCGGAACGCATCGCGTGCGAACTTGCGGCAAAACGTGTGATCGGCGTGTATCAAGGCCGCATGGAATACGGTCCGCGTGCACTCGGCAACCGTTCGATTCTTGCAGAGCCGGCGGACCCCACAATGATGGATTGGTTGAACAAGAGACTCGCGCGTACCGAGTTTATGCCGTTTGCGCCCATGATTCTGGAAGATGCGGCTCCACGGTACTTCAAGAACTTTTCAAAGTTTGCGTACGCCACGAAGTTCATGACCATTTGTTGCGAATGTACGGAGGAGGCGAAGCAGAAAGCTCCGGGTATCGTGCACAAAGACGGAACGGCACGTCCGCAATCAGTCAGTGAGAGACGTCAGCCGCTCATCGCCGACGCTCTGCGTCGGTACAACGAGCTCACTGGCTTGCCGCTCTGTGTCAACACGAGTTTCAACAAGCACGAGGAGCCTATCGTGTGTACGCCAGAAGACGCAGTGAAAGAATTCCTTCGCGGCGGCGTGGATACGCTCATCATCGGAGGGTTTGCCGCGCGTGCGCCCGTTCGTGAATCCTCACGCGCTACACACGGTGTGGCAGAAAGCGTTCAGGCGGCCCGCTGATCGCTTACGTCATCTTCGTCATTTCATTGAGGAACAATGTCTGTTGCGGAACACGCGGGAACATCGCGCGCGTCTCTCCAGACTATGCGAGCTTCTGCACGGGCGTCTGTACGCGGTCAGCCGAAGCTCTTCGCGATCTTCATTGCCTACAATGCAGAAAAGGCGCTCGCGGAATTCTGGAGAGTGTTCCCAAAAGAACTCTTCCACCGCGTCATCTTGGTGGACGACGCATCGAAAGATCGGACGTTTGCCCTTGCTCAAGAGCTCGGCATTGAATCGTATCGGAATGAGGTGAACCGCGGATACGGCGGGAATCTGAAGCGCGCATTGAATATCGCGTTGGAGCAGGGAGCGGACATCATCGTGGATATTCATCCGGACGGCGAATATAAAACCTCTGCAATTGCGCCGGCCCTTCAAGAAATCGAGCGGGGAGCAGAATTCGTCTTGGGGAACAGATTTTCTGATGGTCACGATCCGATCAAGAGCGGCATGTTCATCTGGAAAGTCCCCGTCGTCATGCTGCTGGATGCTCTCTGCACAATTGTTCTTCGTCTCCCGATTCGTGATTATCATCAGGGATTTCGTGTGTATGCCAGATCACTGCTGGAAAAGGTGAACTACCACGCAAACGCGGATGACTTTAGCTTCAGTGCGCAATTATTAGCGCAGGCAGCGTTTCATCGCTGTGCGGTGAGTCAGGTGCCCGTCGAAGTGCAGTACACGGGCAAAAAGCGAGGTGCGAGTTTGAAAAACAGTATTCTGTACACCGTCCAGACCCTCGGGGTGCTGGCAGCGTTCTTGCTTGCAAAACTGGGATTTCCGAGCAAAGTCTTTCGGAAACCAGATCACGCACCGTAGTTTCGGTTTCTATTGCAGGCGGAGGTAGGTGAGAAGGTTCCGCGCATCAATGTTGAAGTAATTGTGCGGGATGAGGGACATGATTTGGTTTAACGTCATCCATGTGTAATTCGGGGGAATAGGGAATCCTTCATCAGTCTCAACGATCATGCAGCGGTTTTGACAGTGATAGAACCGGCCGCCCTCTTCACTCTGGAATGCATCAAATCTCCGACGGTCCGAGGGAGCGTTCAGAAGAAATTCTGCAAATGGCGGAGCGGACCTGCGCTTTATTCTCTCCTCGGTATCATCACATTCAACGGTGGGAACCAATTCAACAACCGTGAAGCTTCCAGGTTCCGCCTTGGCTTGGACAAGAACATGCGCAGTGCCGTTGATTTTTTTCACAAGGAATCCGATGAGTCCGTGCGAATGGCACTGGATGAGCGGTTGCATCCAACTGCCAACTTCCCGGTTACCGGCCACCACGGAAACGCCGATCACTGTGAAGAACCGATCGGCGTGATGGCGGATATCCGTGTCCGTAACGGTCCAGTCACGCAGTGCGTTCAGCGGAATTTCTGTCGTAGTGAGTTCCGTCCTTGCTTTCATGTCCGTAAACCAGTGGATGATGTCATTCATATTGTGGAGCGAACCGTTGCTCTGCATCATGGAAACGAATATATCCCGTTTGAACCCATCGGAGATGTCATCAATTGCTTCCGTATCACGCTTCTCATCAAGGAAGTTGATGCAGGAAAGAACAGACCGTGAGTCAATGTTGACGAAGTTATCCATGCGGACAAGCTGCTTCAGTTCCCCAAGCGTCAGCCACCGGAAGTCCTCATACACCGGAATATCCTTCTCTACCTCCACAATCATGTTTCTATTCCTCTTTCTCAAAAACCGGCGTCCGTGCTCCGTCTGCAAGTGATCGACAAGAACCCGCGATGTTGACCCGTCAAGGAAGTACTCAAGATATTTTGGGAGTGAGCCCTGATGAACCCGAGTGTAATTGCTCCGCGTGGCCTGAACAGTGGGGGAAAGCTGCATCAAGTTGATGTTGCCCGGCTCCATCTTCGCCTGCATCAGGAAATATCGTACGCCATCAAATTTCTTGGTGATGATTCCCAGAATGCCGATTTCCGGCTGATCAATAATTGGCTGGTCCCACTCCTCACCGTTCAGGGAAACTCTCAAGCCCTTAATCGCGAAGAATTTCCCAGATGCATGGCCGAAACATGTCATCCGCGAATCAAAACGCCACTGGTCAAGCGTGTTAAGAGGAACCCGCCGTACCACGAACGGGTGAGCCTTCTTCCGCGATTCGAACCACCGAAGAAAATCAGCAAGCGTCTGGAATCTATTATCGAGGGTGAGTTCGGAACCAAGGAATCCGTCCCTCGTTTTTCCCCTCGGTTCCGTCGCTGCCAGGTGTGGTGATGCAGAAAGGTCGGCTCTCATGTATGCTAGGATCCTAGCATACAGAAGTTCTCTATGAATGCGAACATGTATTGGGAGCGGACGAGCTGCAGAATTTGTGATTCCCGGAATCTTCTGAAGTACATCGACTTTGGTGAGATGCCTGTCGCAACGGCTTTTAAGAAGCCGGGAGAGGAGCACGACAAAAAAATCCCTTTATCAGTGAACCTGTGTAGAGACTGCGGGCTGTCACAGCTGGGAGTCATCGTTAAGCCAGCATACTTGTTCTCATCAAGCTATCCCTATAATTCATCCGTATCGAAAACGTTCCAGGAACATTGTTACCGGATGGCGGGAAGCCTCAAAGAATTATTCGGCGGACAGGAAGGACTGAAAGTCCTGGACATCGCAAGTAATGACGGATGCCTGCTTAAAGAATTCAGGAAGCAGGGCTATGAGTGCATCGGAGTTGATCCTGCGGAAAAACTCGTTGAGAAAGCGAGAGCTGAAGGAATAGAGACCATCTGCGCATTCTGGGACAGCCAGAGTGCGGAAGAAGTCGTGCGCAGAAAAGGAACAATGGATGTGGTGACCGCAACAAATGTGTTCGCTCACATCGATGGCGTTCACGGGTTCATTGAAGGAGCGAAAAAAGCCATGTCCGATGATGGAGTCTTCGTGATGGAAGCAAGCTACGCAAAGAATCTTCTCCAACACAAAGAATTCGACACCATCCTCCATGAACACCACTCGTACTACCTGGTCAGTCCGCTTGAACGGCTGTTCTCGATGCATGATATGAACATCAGCAACGTGGAAGAATTCGCAAACATCCATGGCGGAAGCATCCGAGTAACGGCAGTGAAGAGCAGCAACAAACGCATGCCCGTACAGGAAGATGTCGTAGAAGGATATCTGCGGCAGGAGAGAGAAAACGGGCTGCTCAATCCCGAAAGCTATCTACAACTGGAACGAAATGCCGCAGTGATACGCAAGGAAACACGAGAATGCATTGACCGTGTACACGCTCGCGGAGAAACAATTGCAGGCTACGGAGCGCCGGTGAAAGGAAACACATTCGTGAACTATTGCCGCCTGACGGAACAAGACCTGCCGTACATTGTCGATGACACGAAGGACAAGCACGGCCTCATCTATGCGGGAACAAACATTCCGATCGTCTCCAGCGATCGTCTGGCAGAAGAGCCGCCGAATTACCTACTCATCCTGGCCTGGAATTTTGCTGACGAAATCATGCGGAAGACAAAACATTTCAGCGAGGCGGGGGGCAAATACCTCATCGCTATTCCAAAACCCAGAGTCATCGAGAGGGTTCCAGTGTAAAAATGCGTGTACGATTCGGCGTCCTCGGGTGCGCAAGTATAGCAAGGAAGTATGCGATTGGTTCAATACAAAGAACCGCAAGTCTTGTCGCCCTGGCGAGCCGAGGCCAAAAAGGGAAGGAGTGGGCTCAAGAATATGGGTGCGATCATGAGAGTTATGATTCGCTTCTCCAAAGGAATGATATTGACGCAGTGTATATTCCCCTCCCCGTTGGACTGCACAAAGAATGGGTCGAGAAAGCGGCAAGGGCAGGGAAGCATGTGCTGTGCGAGAAAGCGTTGGCGGGATCATACGAAGAAGTGAAAAGCATGGTGAAGACATGCAGGGAACACGGCGTGTTGCTGGTCGAAAATTACGTGGTCGACCACCACCCCCAGCACGAAAAGGTTGTGTCCGTGACGAGAAACGGAGACATCGGAGAAACAAGACATTTCAGTTCTTTCTACTGCTACTCCCCATTCGCGGGTGATAACATACGGTACAAGAGTGAGCTGGGGGGAGGGGCACTCAATGACGCGGGAGGGTACCTCGTATTCATGGCAAGAAAAATGCTTTCAGGAGAGCCAAGAGCCGCGACCTGCACGCTGTTCAGCGGGGACGCGCACGTCGATACCGAAGGGAGTTTCCTGATGGAATTTGACAGGGGAAGAACGGCAACGGGATTCTTCGGGTTCAACCATGTCTACCAGAGTACGTATTCGGTCATCGGAACAAAGGGAAAAATTCATGTCGGGAGAGCGTACGGCATACCTCCAGAGGTACGGCCTCACATCACCGTGAGCACCCAAGGGAACGAAGCAGTGATTGATGCGGAAAGCGCAAACCAGTTTGACCTAGCATTCAGAAACTTTATTGAGAAGATCGGCAAGCCCTTGGAGTACAACGGACTCGTATCGCAGGCACGGGTCATGGAATGTTTACGGGTGTCAGCCAGAGAGGGAAGACGCGTGCTGCTCAAGGAAGTAGAGTAACATTCAGGGACATTTGTGTATGAAAGAAAAGTTTTCGGTGAAAGAATCACGGCTGAAGGGAGTGTTTCAGATTGACATACGGAGTTATGCGGATGAACGGGGATACTTCCTGGAAAGCTACAACAAAGAGTATTTTGAACGCATAGGAATACCGTCGCAGTTTGTTCAGGATGATGAGTCAGTATCGCACAAGAATGTCATCCGGGGGCTTCACTTCCAAAAACCACCGTACGCCCAGGGAAAACTCGTGCGCGTCATACAAGGAAGCATAAAAGACGTAGTGGTGGATATAAGAAAATCCTCGCCGACGTATGGTCAGTGGGACGCATTCCTTCTGGGCAGCAACAAGAAAATAGTATGGATGCCCGAAGGATTCGCTCACGGGTTTCTGTCATTAGAAGACGACACGCTCGTGCAGTACAAACTGACCGCTCCCTACAAGCCAGAGTGTGAAGGCGGCCTGCGTTTTAACGACCCAAGTCTAGGGATTCAGTGGGGAAACGAGCCGTTCATTGTTTCGGAAAAAGATACGCATCAGCCGCTCTTATCAGAGATCACGCCGTTCGAGTAAGGTGCGCGTAAGGTTTCGTGCGCGGGAACGCCGCTAACGCTTTCTTCCTTGGAGGGTGATGTATCCCTCTCCATGGAAGAGGTGGGCGGAGAGGGATCCATACGTGTATCGCGCGTGAAGTCTCGAACGCGTGATGTCTGTGTATCCCGCATCTTCATACCATCGTCGGATGTCTTCTTCGCGGTACCGGTGCACAATAGGCACGTAGAGAAAGTCCAACACAAGATATTGACTGTACGGATTCGAGAAAAACCAGGAGACGACACGTGACACCAGCGAGTAGGGAAGAAGAGAGGCGATGCGTCGGAGAACCGAAATGGTGAATGGCATGAGCCCGCCACGACCATACACGCCGATGACCGTGAGCCCGCCCGGTTTCGTGACACGCGCGAGTTCTTCGAATCCTTGCTCCGGCTGCACAAGGTGATGGACGACACCGCCACTGTGCACGAAGTCGAAAAACCCGTCGGGATACTCCAAGGACTCTACCGAGCCCTGCTTCACGACGAGCCGATCCTTCCATGGTTTATTCCAGTGAAGGACGCTTACACAGTTTTTTTCGCCGATATCCACCCCGTGCACTTCGAGAGCGCCCGCCTGGAAGAGACGAGAGATGAAGGCTCCTGCACCACCCTCCACATCCAGGCAGCGCTTTCCTCGAACGTCCGGAAGGGCGTAATACCGTTCTGATTCCTTTACCGCGAAGGCGAATGCCCCTTCATCAAAGCGATCAAAAAGGTCGTCGTACAGTACGGCGGTCTGCTTCCGGGTCATCGCAGATGTCGCACCCATCGTCTCCTTGATTTCTTCCAAAATGGTTACAACTTTCGAGTATCTGCGTCCGCCGGAACAGCCGCCTCTCTCAACCTCGGCATGCCAGAAGGTTCGGTCGCTGGAGTACACTCGGCGACGGCATAAGAACGTATCCTGTACCCTACGGTGTCTCTTTTCGGCAGTCAACTCGGATCAGGGATCAGGGTTTACTCGTCTTCTTGCGCACGCGGAACGCGCTTGCCTTGACCGCGTGCACGCCGCGACGTAAACTTCTGCTTTTGAGAATTTGGGAAATACGATAGAGTGCCACCGTGATCCGCGGGAACACGATCGGCATTGTCATCCCCTGCCACAACGAAGAGCGGGGGTTGGAAAGTCTCTTTTCGCGGGTGCCGTCTTCGGTGGATGAAGTGATTGTTGTCGACAACAATTCGACAGATCAAACCGCGGAAATTGCGCGAGCGCATGGAGCGCATGTCGTGTTTGAGAAAGAGCCGGGGTATGGGCGCGCGTATCAAGCAGGATTCCGTGCTGCGAGAGCGAACATTCTTGTCACCATGGATGGTGATGGACAATATCCTATAGAACACACGCCGCGCCTTGTGAACGAGTTTCTCGATCGAAATCTTGATTGTCTTTCCGGTTCCAGGTTTCCCTTGCAGGGAAAGGCAATGCCACGGATCCGCAGACTCGGGAATCATCTTCTGACCGGCGCTGCGCGCGTTCTTTTTGGGGCGCGCGTGCAAGACACGCAATCCGGTATGTGGGTGTTTCGTCGGGAATTGTTGGATGTCATTCGTCCCACACAGCCCAGCATGCCGTTTTCGGAAGAATTCAAACTGAAGGTGGTACTTGCCGGCGGCGCATTTGGGGAAACGCATATTCCGTACGCTCTTCGACGTGGAGAAAGCACACTCCGGCCCTTCCGTCACGGATGGGAGAATTTGGCATACCTTGTTCGCCTTCGTCTCGAAACGCTCGGGCGCGCGCAGCGTGAGGCAGCTCTACCGCTCCGCATGCCCGTTCGAGATGCTGTGCGGGGAAGGGAAACGGTACGCCACTAGAAGCGGCGCGCGGCGATGTGGTGGATGCAGCTGCTTGATCACCTTCTCCTAGGAACGGTACTGCTTGTTCCGTGGGTGCTGTTTACGCTCCTTCTGGTTCCGTTTTGGCAATATATGCGACGTGAATGGATTGTTCTGTTGGCACTCGCCGCACTCATCGCCGGATTTTTTCTTCATGTGGTGAATCCGCGTACGGAAACGCTCACGCAGGCGACGGCGAACGCCATCCTCGAGCCGTACGTTGGCGCTTACCAAGACAGCATTCGGGCAGGCCAAGCACCGCTCTGGATGAATACGCTGGGCGTTGGATTGCCCACGCTCGCCAATCCCTATGTTGCATATTTTTCTCCGCTGACCACCCTGACGCTTTTCGTTCGTGACGCCGCAACAGGCGTCACGGTTCTTGTTATTGCGCACATGGTGGTTGGTGCCGTCGGGGCGTATCTTCTTGTGCGGCGCGCCGGCGTATCCGTCCCGGGCGCGCTGCTTGCGGCTGTTCCATTCATCTTCAATCCCTGGGTCTTTCGCCGCTTCGGCTTCGAGATTCATGTGACCTATGCGATTGCCTACGCGTGGCTTCCGTGGTTCTGGGCAATGCTCATGCAGTTTTTGAAGACGCGCGCAGTGCGAGACGCAGCGCTCGCGGGTATTCCCGTAGCCTTTCTGATGATCAATGTGCCGACGGTCGCCGTGGTTGCCCTTCTCGGCGCGACGATTCTCGCGATGGTGGAGGTTATTCGTCATGCGGCACAACGCACGTGGCGGCCAATTGTGCGTCTTCTTTTCGGGGGTACGGTCTGCCTGCTCGTTGCCTTTCTGGTGGTCGCTCCGGAACATGTCGCGTCAGTCGAACTCGCGCGCGCGCAGGGAGAGAAGTCACGCCTCACCGGTCGTGTGGGGGAAGGGCGATGGAATCCGGTCGGCGGATGGCGCATTCGTGATCTCACCGCGCAAGAATTTTTCCGCGTGACGCTCACCGGGCCGCTCGGGAAGCGTCTTCTTCCGGAACAATCGTCGCCAGCGTACTTTGGCGTTCCGTACGCGCCAAAGGAATCATTTGTTCTCCTCGCTTTTGTTGGCATGAGTGCTGCGCTTGTTGTTTCCTCATGGCGCCGCTCCACTCTTGCCGTTCATCACAGCGTCTTGTTTCTGCTGCTGGCAAATCTCTTTGTTCGCGGGCTGTTCTTCAACATCGCGTGGTGTTGCTTTCCGTTGTTTGATCATGCCGGGGTCTTTCCGGTCGTTGGTGCGATCTTGCTGATGCCGCTCACGATATTTTCCGGTGTGGGTATTGATGCCATTCTGCGGTGCTCTGGACGTGTGCTTCGGTGGGGTATACGCCGTCTCTCGTTTCCGCGGCTGCAATCACTTGTACTGCATCGGCGGACGCGCGGCATTGCGTGGGGAGCGGGAGGCGTCGTGTTATTCGCAGCGTTCGGCCTGACTGCCATCTGGAAGCCGGAGCGTATTCAAGAGGCTCGAAGCGATCCTGCTCGCGGGCTTTCCTGGTCTGAATTCACGATTCCCAAGGCGGGGAAAATTGAGCGCACGCGCATGCCGCAATTTCAGTTCGTACGCGAACAGTTCGGGGAACGCGATCGCCCCACGCGTGTGTTCTGTCTTCCCGATGTTGCGATGTGGCCGGGACCATGCTTGGACTTTCTTGCGCCGGCATACAACCTCGCAGTTGTTGGCCCTGCAGAACTGGGGTGGTTTCTGCCGGGGATTCAGAGCCAGCCGACGATCGCCGCCGTTCAGCCGTGGGAAACAGGAACATTTTCACCGTTCTTTCTTCGCTTCCTTCAACTGACCGGTGTGGAGTATCTGTTGGCCGCAAAGCCCGTTCCATCTCTTCCTCTCCTCACGGACATTCCGTGGGATCCATTTCCCGGCTCCTTCGAGGTCTACGGGTTTTTCTCGGGATTGCTGCAGAAAGCTCGTCACCTGGAGTGGCGACCGGACTACGTGACGCATGTGTTCATTCATGCGGTGCCAAACCCGTTGCCGCGCGTTTCGTTTACCGATACAGTGATTGCTGATCCTTCACCGGAAGAACTTCCGGAGCGTGTTGCCCATGTGCGCGCGCTGCAGTCCGATGTTCGCCTCGACAGTGTTTCTCCGGCTCCGGGAGTATGGAGAGTTTCGGGAACGGTCCCCGCGGATGGTGCATTGCTGTTCTCTCAACTCTCCTATCCGGGTTTTCGTGCGACGGTCAACGGAAAAGCAGTAGCACCGCAGCGCGCGTATATGTTTCTCACCGCCGTGCCGGTACCAGCCGGACAGGTCACCGTTCATCTCCGCTATGCACCGCCCGCCGTGCTTCTTTCCGGTCTGGTAAGTCTTGGAAGTACGCTTGGACTCTCTTTGTGGATGTGGCGCGCCAGACGCGCGTTTCACCTCACGGAAGCATGACACCATCGGATGTGCTCATCCGCGTAGCGGATCCGCGTCGCTGGCAACCGGCATGGGTGCGCGATATCTGCATCGGGATTGCGCTCTTTCTGGTGGCTGCTGCAGCTGCCGGAACATTTGCGGCGCGATCGCGCGTCATGCCGGCGGGCGACACCTTCAATTTTATTGTCATGGCGGATTTTCTCGCGCAGGGAACCTTTCCCAGCGATGAGAAACGGCTCCCGCTGTATTCCGTCCTCATCCTTCTCGGCCGCACGTTTTCTGACGATCCGGTTGCCGTTGCCCGCACCATCAGTGTGCTCGCGTATATGCTGACGCCGGTCGTTCTGTATGCCATCGGAAGACGTTTGAAACTTGCGTCGCTTCCGTTTGCGCTTCTGCTGTTTGTCGGTCTTGTGCATCCGGTGCTTCTCGGCAACGGGATCCGCGAGCTTGCCGATACCACGTTTCTCTTTCTTCTTAGTCTGGCAAACTTCTGTGCGGTGTCCGTGCGGAAGACGCGTGCCTGGGTCGTGATCACAGGCGTCATTTTCGCTGCGCTTGCGCTTACACGCTATGAGAGCATGCTCGCGCTGGTCGTTCTTCTCCCACTTCTTCGTCTTCGTGTTCCCTGGCGGACGGTTCTCGCGATCGGCGGGGTGACGATTCTCTGTATGTCGCCCTGGCTTGTGCTCGCTACGAAGACATTCGGCAAGCTGTGGAATCCCACATATTTTCGCTGCCTCGAAGACTGCGGGTACGGAACACGCCTGCGGGATATGCCGTCACGCGTGTACAGCCTGCTCGACATTACCGGGTGGACCACGCTCTGGAAACATCCCGCCGCTCTTCAGAAGGATGTGCGGGAGGACCCGCAGCAGGCCGTTCTCCCACGACTTGTAAAAGCATCATCGTGGTGGGTGAGCCTCTTCGCAGTTTTCGGCGTGCTGCGGCTTCTCCTCCGACGTACGCGAACCGCTCTTCTCTTCCGATCTGGAGGAACGCAAGATGAAGGAGTGCGCTTTGCTATACTCTACTGCGCTATGCGAAAATCGACGGCTCTAACGCTCGCGCTTCTCGTGCTCTTAGTACGAGAAGAATTCTCGGGATTGTACGCGGGCGCAGTTGGCCGGGTGTTCTCGTATCAAGGGAACGGCTACGCTCTGTACCAGGCCACGTGGGCGCTTGCGCGAGAATCCGGCGACGTCGTCTTGCGGAAAGATTATCCCATGGCGCTCGCCGTCTTTCGTCTCCCGTCGCTCACGAATTTCCGCGCCATTTTTCTTGAATTTGGTTATCCGAACACTGACCCGCAGCAGATTGCCGTCTCTCTTGCCGATCGCCGGCCTGTCTGGGTGATTGTGGACGACTCAGAATTGATGAAGCAGCTTGCGGACGTGCTGCGTCTGCGCGGTGTTGTTACGGAAGAACGTGTCTACGCCGCCCGGCACGGACTGAACGGGGAAACAGAAGAACGTACCGTTGTCCTACGGCTCGACTGGGATCGGCAGAAACAGTAGCGCGCATGATGATCGCGAGTGTTCTTGATCGGCTGTTCCTCGGCATCATGGTGGTGGTGCCGTGGGTACTGCTTGCATGTGCGCTTGCACCATTTCGCGAGCGCATTCGTCGTGAGTGGCCCTTTTTTCTTCTGATTGGCGCGCTGACATGGGGCTTGATGCTCATACTGTTTTCTCCGTTGACGGAGACATTCCAGCAGGCGGTCATCCACATCACGACGAAACCGTGGTTCGAGCTCTACCGGGTGAGCATTCTTCGCGCCCATCACGCGCCGTTGTGGCTTTCGAATTTGAGTCTCGGGCTCCCCGCGCTCGCGCATCCCTACACGGCATACTTCAGTCCACTCACATCCGTGCTGCTGTTGTTTCGCGACATGGATATCGGCGTGAACATTCTTCTGCTCGTACATCTCTCGTTTGCGGCCGCGACGCTCGCGCTGGTGTTGCGCGAGTTGGGTATTGCTCGCGTTGCTGTGCTGATCGGATGCGTGGCGCTCGTGTGGAATCCGTGGGTGTTCCGGCGCTTGAGTCCCGAAGTGCACGCGATTTATGTTTTCGGGTTTGCGTGGATTCCGCTTGCGTGGGGATTGCTTCTCCGCTTTTTGCGCACGATGCGGTTCACCGACGCGCTGGCAGCCGGCATTCCTCTTGCGTTTATGGCGATCAGCATGCCGACGGTGTTTGCGCAGATGACGCTTGTGGTCGTCTGGTTTCTTGTTGCGGCCTGTGCCGGCGCGTTACTGCGTCGGCAGTGGAACATGGTCGGTCGCATCTGCGCGGGTGGCGCGCTTATTGTCGCGTCGGTATTTCTTACCGCCGCGCCCGAGCACCTTGCCGCGTCGGAGTTTTTTGCGCAGCAATCCGGGGGATCACGATTCGGTCTTGGCCGCATTTACGGATGGCGGGATCGTGATCTTACGGCGCGCGAGTTTCTCCGCACGCTGCTTCCGAACGATCTGGGCCGCATGTTTGTTTCCAGGCAGGGACCCGTGGCGCATTTCGGTGTTCCATTCAGTCCCGGCGATGCCGTCGTTGTTCTCGCGCTTCTTGGAGCCGTGATTGCGCTCAAACGACGCACGCTCCGACATGCCGTCCGGCCCGGCGCGCATCTTGTTCTTGTCGTATTTCTCGCCAACGTCGCCACGCATGGCATTGCCTACGGTCCGTTGCATCGGCTGCATCCGCTTTGGGCGCCTTCCGGGAATTGGCCCGTGCTTGGTGTGCTGATGCTCTTCTCGTGCGCGCTGTTTTCCGCAATCGGCACCGCATGGGTGATCCGCATGGCGCATCAGGCGCGGAGGTTCGTCGCATCGCGACTTCCGTCGCCGCCTACCACGGTTTCTCGCATGCCCGCTTTGCTGACAACGGCAACCATCTGCATGCTGCTTGGCGCAGAGATGCTCTGGGGTGTCACCGGCATTATTCGCGGCATCCGCAGCGATGATCCGAACGTCCAGCCGACGCTCCGGTTTTCTATACCTACCCAAACGTTTGAAAATATGCGTCGTCTTCCGCACATTGCGTATCTTGCATCGCGCATGCGCGACTACGGGGATGTCGGACGCGTGTTCTGCATCGGCGATCATGGACGGTGGCCTTCTCCCTGCTTTGACGATGCCATCGCGCACGCCGGATTGGAGGTTGTGGGCGTGCCGGAACTCGCTTGGGGTATGCCGGGAAGTGTTGCGGTGCCGTTCGCTCGTGTGTGGAGCGAGTGGAGTGGAACATTTTCCGTGTTCGCGCGCACGCTGCTCGAACTTGCGCACGCAACGCACGTCGTCACGACGCGGCGCCTGGATCTTCCGCTGGAAAAAGAGATTCTGTGGGAGCCAATGCCGGGCAACTCCGAAATTTCCGGAAATTTCCTTGCGCATGCCGTCAATGGCGGCGCATGGAAGGAGGAGTGGGATCGTATCGTGCGCATCCACACGCTTCCGTCCGCCGCGCCATACGCGTTTTTTGCAGACCCCGTCCTGCTTGATGGGAGCGAGGCGGATGCGGAGCGCGTCGTTACCGAATTGCTTGGCGGTAGCATTCCTGCCTTTCATCCGCGAAAAATCGCGCTTGTGTACCCGTCGGCAAAAACATCCCGTATCGCCAATTTCGCGTTTCCGCCGATTCCCGCGGGGCCCGAGGGCGTATCGGCGCGCAACGCGTTCTTCACTGCGTATCCTCGGCGAGAAGGGCCGGTGGAGCGTAGCAAAATAGTTGCCCAGTCCACGCATCCGGGCGCATGGAACATCGCGGGCACGGCTCCTCGTGACGGCGTGATTGTGCTCTCTCAACTCTTCTATCCTGGTTTCCGTGCGTGGATAAACAACAACTCTGCTCCTGTTCTCCGCGCCGATCTCATGTTTTCCGCGATCCCAGTATCGAAGGGTCCGTTTTCGCTGCGCGTGCAGTACGCGCCTCTCCATCTACTCCTCGCCGGAGTGCTCCCACTCGCATTTGCGGTTGTGTTCGGGGTACGATTGTGGCGAGAAGCGTTCGCTAGCGGTTCTCGGCAATGAGAATCTCATAAATTGTTGCGCGGCTGATATCGCCTCCTGGGCGCGGCCATTCGAAGAGAGACACTTCCCGCACGGAGGGACCATCAAGGAATGGAAATGCTTTCGCGTGAGATTCAGAGACAACCGCGTACCGTACCCCTTCGACCCGGAGTCGGGGCAGAATTTCCTGGGGCGGTACGCCAGCGCGGATAAACTGATCGAGGAGGTACACTCCTCGTGCACCAAAATAAAACTCGGCGGTTATCCCCGCGCGCTCAAAGAGGATCTTGCCTTGGAGCGCACGAGCGGCGTGGATCGCCTGGTAGTAGGCATACTCTCGTCCGTTGTGCTTCAGTTGGCGGTTTCGGACTTCCTCTGCGTAGGTCGCGGTCCAGAATCCTGCCGCCACCGTAGCGAAGGCGAATCCGGCAAGCCAGCGTATCGCTCTTCCGGCGCTGCCGCCGAACGCCGTACCGCGTTCCAGAAGGCTCTGGATGGCGCTTACTCCGCTCGCCGCGAGAAGGAAGAGAAGCGGAAGGACGACGATATCATACCGTCTTAGTGGGTTGAACCACGCGGGCGGAGCGCTCGCTGCGGCCGTAGCCGCAAGGAGAAAGAGGAGAACCGGCCATCGTCGGCGGAGAAGAACCAGTGCTCCGAGGAGCGCGAAAAGCGCCAACGGCTCCCCCGGCGCGGTGAGCCGCGCCGCAAGGATGCGCGGCGTTGCAAACGGGTCTTCCGCAATCTCACGTGCGATCGCGTATGGAATTTTCCACGCGCCGAACAGCCCGTTCCGCTGCCAGATCGTGCGTCCGCTGTCCCAGAATTCTCGGAAATTCGCGGACCCGTAGCCCTCCGGTCCTTCGATGTCCGCGACGTAGCCTACGCCGAACGGAGGTCGGTTATTCGCGGCGGAAATGAGCAGGTATGGGGTAAGCGAAAGAATCCATACCAGGACGGCAATTGCGGCGTACCGTCGTGGGCGTCCCACCGGGAACAGAAACCACAGCGGAAGAAGCACCGCGGCAGCGGCCAGACCCTCGTAGCGAGTCAGCGCCATCGCGCCGCAAAGCACGCCAACGAGTACCACACCTTTCCAGGTTCGTGCACGGAACAGTGCGAGCAATGTGGCGGGAAGAAGCGCGAACAAGGTCGTGTCCGCATACCCCCGAGTCGCGGTCATCAACTGCGGATGCGTCTGAAGGACCAGCAGAAGGGCGACGAGCGCGGTTTTCGAAAACCCCAGTGTCCGCCCCAGCGTATAGAGGGCCAGAAGCCCGGCGAGTGATGCGGCAACGGCGACAACAAGTCCGGCATATTCCCATTCGAGTACCGTGTGCGCCATGAGGATCAGCAAGGGATAAAACGGAAGCCGTCGTTCGTCTGCCGAATAGATTCCTTGAGGGATTCCTTGCGCGATCGTGATGAAATTGAAAACGTCGCCCGGTGGGAAGGTCTTGAACCAACGGAGGTAGATCAGGCGAGCAGCGAGGGCGACCGCCAAAACACCGATGAGACCAAGGTGGGGGAACACCACCATGAAGAGCGCGCGGCGGAGCGGTCCGCGTCGCTCGCGACTCTTCTTGATGCGGTTAGAGACGCCGGAGGTGAAACCCTGTCGTAACCGAGCCAAAGCGCTTGAAAATGCCCAGCTCATTTAAGAGTTCTTCTCCCCACCGTACCACAGGGAGCAGCGACTGCGGAAAAAACTGATAGACGGCAAGGTAGACGGGCGGGAAGGCGAGGACCGCGCCTTTCGCACGCTCAACAGAAAATCCCTGACGCTGGAAGAGACGAACGAGATTCGCGTATCCAAATCGGCGATGCACGCGTCGGAAGACCTCTGGAGGGACCGCGAGGCCTTTCTCCTGGGCAGCCAGGTACGCCTTTTTGTCGAATTGCTCCTCGGTATCAACGTAAAAATCTCGCTTAAAGAGCCGAATGAGCTTCACGGCAAGATCGGAGGGTGTGAGCGCTGTCGTGGTTGTGAGGGTAATACTTCCTCCCGGCACGAGCACGCGGTGGAATTCTTCCAGCGCCTTCGCGGGGTGGAGGAGATGTTCAAATGTCTCCGTACTCGCGAGAACATCAAACCGTCGGTCTGGAAATGGGAGCGCGTGGGCATCGGCAACGAAAAACCGGCTGTTGAAGATGCCAAGCTCCCGGTGGAGCTGACGAGCAAACTGCACCGCCGTTTCCGTGACGTCAATGCCGATAAACTCTTGGCAGGATGGAGCGAGAAGGGCGGCAACGATCCCTGCCGCGCACCCAATCTCGAGAACACGCTTTCCACGGAGATCGGGAAGTACTTCCTCAAAAACCTCGAGTCGGCGCGTGTAAATATATCGTCGGCCGGCGTTCTCATCGAAGAACCCCAGGAAACCGGTTTCCACTGTCCAGTCCAGGAGCTGGGCGCGAAGTTCATACAAGCGATTCATCTCCTCCTCGTGGAGCGCGGATGCGGAGAGTTCAACGGGCGGGACGGGACTCCATTCTTTTCGTAGGAGTTCAGAAAATGTCGGCCGGGAGGGCAGACGGACGTCGTGCAGTACCCGCAGAACGCCCTGGTGCACCCGCTCAAGCGAAGATGGGAGCGGTTGGTCTGCGACCCCTGTTCGATGCATGACAGGAGACTGTACCACAGGGCGAAAAAAACGGAACAGGCCAGCCATTCCGTCTGCCTGGATGGAGCGTTTCACCTCACAGACACGTGCTGACGCGACGGACTCTGTTGGTGGCGGAATGAGAAGATGGCAAGGCGCGGAGCGTACTCGTACGCCCAGAAGAGCGCCACGGTGTACCCAAGGTCGCCCAGCAGCGTGTGGCGGAAGAAAGGGATGGCGTAGAAGTAGGAAAGCATCAAGCCATCGAAGGTCTGCGCGTACAGTCCCGAGAACCACCACACCGCCGCATTCGTGACGAGGTAAAACAGGATGGAACTTGCAAGCGCGGTGCCGAGCGTGCGCCACGGGCTGGACCGACCGCGGAGCCACCGCCCGAGGAAAACGCTTGCGAAGAATGATCCGTACACGGAGAGCGTAATCGGAAGGCGGTCGAACCCGATCACGAGGTCTGACAAGAGCATCGCCGCGCCAGGTGCAGCAAGCGCCCAGGGAAGATGCAGTGACGCTCCCCCGAGGAGCGCAATCGCCGCGATTGGTGAAACGTTTGCCGGATGTGGAAACAGCCGAGCCGCGGCCGAGAGAAGAATGAGACTCAACACCACGATTGTTCCCCCGGCGATACGCTTCATGCGCAGAAGGCTAAAGGCTGCCTCGCAGTTTGCTGATGATGCGTGCCACCGAAAGCCCGACACCGATATTCGCAGCGCCAAACAGCGTGAGCGCGAACTGCCGGTCAACCGAGGCGAGGGGAACAAATCCGGGAGGTGTGCGGAGCATTTCGCTGTCAGCGGTAGGCACGGACGTCGGTGCTGTTGCCGTCTCGGATGACTGGTTAGTCATGGACGACAGCGCGCGAGACGGGGCGGGCGATGCAACCGTCGCGGTGACTGCTGATGGCGCTCCGGCAGCGGTTCCCGCGACGCGCGGCCGCGGCGCTGCCGTGGGCGTTGGGGTCGGGGAAGAGACCGGAGCTGCGAAAGCGGACTCGATGCCGAGAAGTGTGACAGGCCACGGCACACCAAGCAGTGCCGGCACTGCATAGGCCGTCATGAACGGCGAAACGTCCTCGCGTGTTTTCCACCCGAAGCCCCCGCCCGCGTTTTGGTATCGGAGAAGCGCTGTCCACGGCGTGGCGCCATCCGTGGTACGCCAGGTCGCTGGATCCTCGCCAACTGCGACGAGTGCTTGCAGTGCCCAGGCAGTCGTCGCAGAATTTTCTCCGAAGCCGCCGAAGCGGTCCTGGCGGGAGCGGAGGTGCGCGCGTGCCCGGTCGAGGGCGGTGCTTACCTGCTGGCTTCCGCCGCGAACGGTATACGCGTGGAGGGATTGCATCGCCGCTGCGGTCAAATCAAGGCCGCCGAACGATCCATCTCCTACCTGGTACTGAAGGACAGTGCGCACGGCGCTCTGAACGTCTGCATCGTTTGCCGGTTCCCCCGCCGCAACGAACGCAAGAATGCCGAAGATATCGTCATTCACCAGTGTTTCTTCGCCGATCTGTCCGTTCCGAACGCGCTGGCGCAGGAGCTGGAGGAGATCACTGCCGTTGAACGAGCGTGGATTTGCTCCGGTTGCTCGGACCGCGAGGATGTGACGCTCGATATCTGTCGCGGAGATGAGTCGGCCACGTGTCAGCGCGTCCAGAAGGGAAGACTGATCGCTGCGAATTGTCTTGCCGCGCTCTTCATTCGCCCCGAACGCGATCGCGCTCCACGCGGTCACGATGTCGCCGTCAATGTCGCCTCCGTCGCGCTGCTGACTGCGCAGATACCGGAGCGCGGAACGAGCGCGCTCGCGCCGCTGCTCCGGAGAGACATCGGGCACCGGTGTCGGTTGCGGACTCGGCGTCGGGCTTGGCGCGGCTGTCGGCGTTGGCGTCGGTGCTGGTGTTGGCGTCGGGGAGGGGGAAGGAGACGGGGTGGGACTCGGCGAGGGCGCGGCCACGGCGAGTGTCCTCCGAGCGCTCCGGACGAATCCGGATCCATCGGCGGAGAGTGGGAACGATCCTGACTCTGGAAACGTCAGGGTGACCGTGCCGTCGCTCGGGACCAGATGCGCAGCGTCACCCACGTGAAGCGTTGCGCCGGCGGCGGGCTCCCAGCGTCCGTGCCAGACGAACTGCGCGTCGAAGTCCCCCACGCGCTTTTCGACCCGGACAGGAAGAGAAGTCCCGAGTATTGCTTTCTCCGGCGCCGTGACGCGCAGCGGAACGCCGGGATACGGAGCAAAGGCGAGGAGAATCCGGTCATTCGGTGTCACCGCGTAGGTATCCAATCCAACGCTGGCGGGATCGTCGTTCACCCAGAAGTTCCAGGATCGGGAAAAATCAGGCGGCGTATCGTCTCCGGCAATCTTTTTCAGGAACAAGCCGAATCCGAAATCCTGGAAGCTTGTGGCGAATTTCCGCTCTTGCGCTGCTTTCTGGAGCGCACAGGCTGCTACTGCGGGCAGGGCGTGCTCTTTCCCCGCGGTATCGGTAATGGTGCAGGGCGTCGCGGTCACCGTGCCCTCGAACACGGTCGTCGTGCTTCCTTCAATGCGGAGAGAAACAGAAACGCCGTCGGCTCCTTGCCCGAGTGCGCCCGCTGCGGCGATAAGTACGAAGCCCCAGCCGAGTCCCCACCAGTGCCACCGTCGCCGGATCATTGCTCTTCGTGCATCGGCTCGTACGCCCAGGTCACGCTGTCGCCGGGGCGTACCCGTGCGCTGGAAGCGCCGAGTTGCGAGAACACCCCATTGACGTACAAGGACCAGTACAGTTTGCGCTTCGGGTCATTACGGGAGCCGTTGAGTGCTTTCACAAAGATCCCGAGTGACCCTCCGTAGTCTTTGGTTTCCAGGCGAAGCCCCTGTTCTAGTGAAGCGCGAACGAGAAGGTCCGCGACGGATGCTTCTGCCTGCGCCGGTAGCCGGTAGGTTGCGGACCCCTCCGGACCACGAATTTCGAGGGTGATGATCTGTGTTTGAGCTTTGAATACCGGAGAAGCTTCCGGAGAACTGGTCGGGGTGGCTGCTGGAGAGACAATGCTACCGGTTGGGGACGGCGCAGGCGGCGTGACGACACTATCCTTCGGAAACCGCGTTAGGACGAACCCCAGGACGAGGACAAGCGGAAGAAGCAGGGCGAGTGAGAGCGCTTCAGGCCCGAAGCGACGGAATTTTGCGAAGAATGTGCTCGGCATGTGTGCGCGCACAATTAAGAAAAAATCCTGTTCTCTCGAACAGGGCGCAACGCACCAACAATCGTTGTCTTTACGACACTCCTGCTCGGGAGAACGAGAATCGTTCAGAGGAAGATCGGACTTTTACCCTTCGACGCTGCTTAAGGGTAATTACCGTTGCGGCACAGCGTGGGAATTTCACCCACTTCACTCCGACTGAACGCCAAAAGTTGGAAAAAGCTGTTCTGAACTGAGCGTATCGCACTGCGAACCGCCGTCAACCCCCACTTTTCCACAGCCTCTCCGGGGAGAGGTTGTGCCCCGCGGAGCTTTTGGCGAAGTGGGGCTGGCTTGCGAATTAGTACAGCACCGGCGGGGCTTGTTCAATCAGGCCGCGGAAGACGCGCGCGACAAAAAGAAAGACGAGAACGCCAGCGACAAAAATCACGCCGATCACCGAGAGCACGCCGAGCGGACTCCGAAAGAATTCACTGAACTTCGATTCGATCATTGGAGAGAGGTCTTGCTAGTGTATCACGTCTGACGCGTATCTTCAGCGAACCTTGACAGGAAGGCTGTTTACTGCTAGGATTTTTATCTCTTTGGACAACTAAACCTCAACACTCTCTCAGGAGGACGTATGGCAGCGCGCCACACCCTGTACTTCGACCTCAAGCAACGTAAGTTCGTGCCTCATGAAGAGGCGCGACGTATCGTCCGCCAGGCTGTAGAAGAGGAGAACCTCGACATCATGACGGATCGCTTCGTCGAATATGGCTTTCCGCCGAACGACGACACGCCCGAGATCATGAAGATCAAGGTCAAGGTCGGGAACCCGATGACGGATACACCCGCCTCCGTCTTGTACCTCTACTACAGTCGCCAGCGTGGTGACTTCGTTAGTGAGGACGAGGCTCGCCAACTTCTTCTCGACGCGATCCAGAGTGGCAACCTCCACTTGGTGACCGACCGCACCCATGAATATGGTTTCTTTCCAGACGATGGCAACCTGCGAGGCGTGCGGATCGTCAGAATCTGCACGATTGTCGGGTAGCGAGCAGCATCTTCCTTTTTGCCCCGCAGCGGATTCACCGAAGTGAATCCAGTGCGGGGTTTTTTCTTGTTGTCTCCTGGAGGTTGACAGAACGGGAAGTACGTGCTAGCATCGCATCCTGCTCCTTTCCAAGAGCACCTTTACGGGAATAAGGCGCTGCTCGGCGCAGAAGCGGAACGTTATCGTTCCTCTCTGCTGTCGAATACCCTTTTCCCATTTTCTGGAGGTGCTCTATGTGCGCGCCTGTTCAGTGCGGTGGTTGTTCTGGCACTGGCCGCTGCGAATGCAGCAAGTACCCGTATGGCACCGTGGGAGCCATGCACGAACGCTTCCGCGAATTGCTTTGCGGGGCATGCCCTCGTTGTAAGGGCACCACGATCTGCCCTGGGTGTGGCGGAAGCGGATGGGTGTTCCCGTCAAAGGACACACGCCGGGAGTCGCTGCGCAAGTGACTCCCAAAGACCTTCGACGCCTGGTCGAAGGTCTTTCTCATGCGGGCAGTATTGGTTTAGTTAAATGCTCAGGCACGTTTACTTTTTGTGTAGGAGGAGGGTCGCAAGGCTAGCGAAGCCAGCGAAGAGGAGCGAGCGGCGGTCGCCATCGCGGATGAGAACGAAGCTTGTGGCGAGGGCGAGCACGAAGCCGGCGAGGAGAAGCACGCGTGATGCGGGGAGACGGGTAAGGTTTTCGCGGTTCGGGATAAGGGCAACCCAGCCGATGGATGTGGCGAGGAGCCACGGTGCGAGCAGAGGAAATCTCCCGATCCCCGGAAGTAGCGCTTCGGCGAGGAACGCGAGTCCCGTCAGGACCCACAGGCCGAGCGTGATGCCGCGGAGCGTTGAGTGGCGGTCGAGGGTCACGGCACTGGGATGAGCGATGTCACCGGCGGTCGCCGGATGAGGCGCGCGGCCTGGCTGCGGACTCGGTGGACGAGCGTTCGGAGATTCGGTGCGCTAGATTCTACACGGAGCCGCAGTTCGTCCAGCACAAGGCGCGGCTGTTCCTCCGCATACTTCACGAAGAACATCAGCTCAAGCGATCCGTCAGGCGCAAGATATGCGGGGCTCAAGTCAAACTGTCGTTCTCCTTCGATCCAGTCGGCATTCGCTCCGCGCTCCTCCGAACCGGCGGCAAACAACGATTGCCGCTCGTAGTCGAGCCAAAACGTGCCTTTCTTCACGCCGATGGCAACCTCGGCGGCTGCATCCGCCCGGAATCGGGCGCGGAACACCAGTCGCTTCCCGAGAACGGTTTTTCCGAAGGGGAGGCGGAGCTGTGCGAGCGGTTCGGTGACGGTGACGTGCCCGTCCGAGACAGAGAAGGGGATACCTTGGATTGAGGTAAGAACGGCGAGGTCACGCTCGTCGGAAAAGTTCAGCACGTACTCCCTGGACGGAAACTGGTCACTTGAGAAAAATGCCAGCAGTCCACCTCCCACCGTCAGAAGAGTTGCCGCGACCGTTCGGCGCATGTGGGGGCTTAGTGAGCAATCTCTGTCGGAGTCGTGCCGCGTCGCCCGCCGTGCGGGAGGAGACTCTTCAGGTGCATCCAATCTTCCCGGCGCACTTCGCCGAGAGCAATCAAGGTGAGTGCGTACACCGCAAAGAGAAGCGCATACCAGACAGGAAGGAACATCGCTGGCGGCGTCACAAAATAGGTCGGGAGGACGGCAATGACCACGGCGATGGTCCCACGAACGAAGGTCTGGAGCGGGAAGGCAAGGAGGAACTGCCGGTACATGTAGATCGCCAGAAGCGCTGCGCCCGCTCCCGCCGCCGCCAGCGTGGCGATCGCCGCTCCTTCGAGACCCGCTCGAGGAATAAGGAGCGTTCCGAGCGCACCGGCCGACACGATGAGCGTCCAGGCGATGCGCAGAGGAATCTTCGGTCTCCCCGCACCGGCGGCGATCGTGGACAGCAGATAGAACGCGGAGAGGAATCCGAACGCAATACTCAAGAGCGTGAGTGGGCGAGCGGCCGGGTTGTACTCCGCGGAGAAAAACAGGTTCAGGAGCGCTGTGCTCGTCGTGGCCGCGAGCGCCGTAATCGGCGCGAGGAACAGGAACAGGTAGCGGAAGACGTCCCGGATGAAGGTGCGGGCGCGGGTGAGGTCTTCCTTGAACAGCCGGGCGACGCTCGGCAGGAAGACGAAGCCCAGACCCTGGAGGATGAAGTACGGAATGCGCGCAACGGTCGTCGCCGCATTGTAGTAGCCGACGAGAGTGTTGTCCTGCAGGAAGCGCTTGACCAGGAAGAGATCCAAACTCATGAGAATCTGGAGTGCAATGGAGATCCCCACGAACGACCCGGCAAAGACAAACAGTCGGCGTGGCGGGATCGTTCTCTGGATACGTCCGCGAATGGTCGGCCAAGCCTGCAGGAATCCCACTGCGGTTGCCGCGAGTCCTCCGGCGATAAATCCCGAAAGCGCGGCGGTCACCGAGCGGAAAAGAAAGAGAAACCCCACGGATCCGGCGAGTTTCACGACGGCGTAGAGGACCGTGAGGCGCGCTTGCGCGGCAAAGGCGTGCAGGCCGTTGAAGTAGTTCGAGAACAACGCATACACGGCCGTCGCGGGAAAGATGAGTGCCGCGAATCGAATGAGAGGATGCAGGCGCGAGTCACCGAGGAGTGCTGCGAAGGGGGTGGCGAGAAGAAACGTTGCCACCCCGAGTATCACTGCAAACAGCAGTTGGAGTCGCAGGGCAGAAACAAACACGCCCCCGCTGTTCGCTTCATCTTCTGCAACCTCTTTCGATGCCGCGACGGGAATTCCGAGCGAGAGAAGCATGTTGATGATGCTCATCAAGGAGAGGACGAGGCCGTAGACACCGTACAGCGGCGGTCCGCCAATCTTTCCGACGAGCACATGCGTGACGTACCCGAGGGCAACCAGGATCGTTTGAGATACCGCCAGGTAGGCAGCACCGGACACGCGCTTCGTGCGGCGGAGAGTAAAGAGTGAGGTCATGGGTGAGGGCAGGATGAGGTTCAGTGAGGAGGGCCCACCGCCAGGAGGTCAAGGCGGAGTGGACCACGGTCAAGCGCGAGGGTGAGGAAGGCTTCGCCGCTGGTATTGAAGCGGAGCAGTCGTTCCGGAACGGTGACACGGATACTCCGGAGCTCTCCCGTTGTGGGGAGAGCGAACGTCGCGATAACCGTGTTCTCGACGAGGAGACGTCCGCGCGCGCCGTTCGAGAGCGCGCGGAGGAGAAGGTGGAGCGGACGGTCCACCACGCGATTGCGGTCGGCATCCCAGAATTCCGGCACGAAACGGCCGACATTGATTCCGATACGGCTTTCTTGACTCCGGATTTCACGAATGGTCTGCTCCGAGATGTTCAACGGATGAGAGCTGTTGGGGGCGAAGAGCGGGAGCGGGAGGTGGGGGGCGGCATCTTCCGCGTCCCCGATGTCGTTCACGAGCGTTGTGGGCGCGAGCAGAAAGTCGGCGTCTGGCGCGTCGACCGGCATGCGCTGCACAGCGACATCCATTTTTGCCCGGAACAGCGTCGCCTCCGACGTCTGGAAGATGGGTTCCAGCAATGGGTTGCGCCGAAAAACATCAGCGGAGGATCCGTTCTTGCCGAGAAGAAGAGAGATCCCGTGCCGTTCCAACAGAGGACGGATCAGCGGCGAGGTTCCCAGCGAGAAGACCTTCTCAAAATCCAAGAGTGTTTCGTACTGCTGGCGTCGCTGCGCACTCTGATGCGCTTCTCCCGCGCTGACGGCGATGTCCGCCCCGACTCGCATGACCATGCGGTAGGGAGAGAGCAACGCCCAGGTGCTCCGCCGCTGTCCCCAGTCATCCACGAGAATGGCGTCACGACAGGAGGCGCGTGATGCTTCGCACGCTGGTGGATGTTCAGTGAGAAAGGAGAGAAGCTCACGCATCGCCGGCGTCAAGGTGGCATTGTGGGGGTGTGTCTGATCGGTGAGAACCGAGGTACCGGATGTCGGCTGGTCCAAACCCTGGAGGCCCGCGTTGAGGGGGACGCCGACCGTCGGCGCGAGTGCCAGTGCGAGCGCAACCGGAATCAGGAGGGAAGCCGCGCGTGGCCAGAGAGTCCGAATCTGCTCCACGGCACGCGCAACGGCGAGCGCGGCGAGCACCGCGAGGGGCGTGACGATGTAGAACAACGTGCGTGCTGAAGGGATATCGAGGAACCAGCGAGGTCCCTGGGACAGAGCCGCAAGGAGGAAGATCCAGATGAGGAGGAGCGACCACCGCCACTCGAGATCCTGACGACGGAGGCGAACGATGGCAATGATGATCCCGGCGATCCCGAGGAGGACGAACGGAAGTCCCAGGAGTTCCGGGATCGATGAGGGAAGAATGAGAGATGCACGGAGATGCGGCGCAGGCGTGACCAGGCGAGAGAACACGCTCGGTGCCATGTTGGTGAGGAGGGTGGCCACCAGAGCGGCTGCCAGCAGCGCTCCCGCCGCGAGCAGGGAGCGGCGTTTCGCGAAGCGATTGACGAGCAGTGAGGCGACTTCCCCCCGATACTTCAGGAGAAGTATGAGGAAGATGGTGGGCAAGAGGAGCATGGCGAAGAACGCGCTGAACTGGTGGACGAAGGGGAGAAGGCCTGCGGCGGCGGCGGTGAGGAGGACCACGCGCTGATTCCCACGCCCACCGATCGCGTGCAGGAGCGCGAAGAAACTGATGAGGAGAAAGAGCTCTCCGAAAAGATTCTGGTAGTGGTACCCCGGCGCGGCAGTGTAGCGAAGAGCACGAGCATTCGCGGCGGCGAGGAGAAAGGCGAGCGGAGGGAGAAGGGACAGGCGGTGGTGGTAGTCAAGGAGACTCCCGAAGGCCGCTGCCAGCCCGGCGAGGAACAGGCCGGAGAGGAACGCCAGCCACGTCGGACCGCGGAGCGGATCACCCGACAGGCGCATCGCGGCGGCCGTCAGCGTGTGCAGTGCGGGAGTGGCAAAGTCTGCGGGGTCACGGTTGAACCGCGTTGCCTCCGCGTAGTCCGGCAGACGCGCGGATTCCAAGATCTCGGTTCCCCAGAAGATGGCTTTCTGCACATCGCCGGTGGGGAGCCCGCGATGCACCGTCAGAAACGGAAGGAGGAGCACGCCGACGACCAGGAGGACGAGGAACACCGTGGTGGGCGGAAACGACAGCGTCCGGATGGCTCCGACCGCCGAACGCCGAGTGCTCCGCCGTGTGAGGAGAACGAGCGCGGGGATGAGATTGATCGCCAGCACGCTCGGCGGTGAGAGTGGAACGTGGAGCATCGTGAGTCCAACCGTGGCGGCAGCTGACCAGAGAAGACCCAAAACGCCGGCCACGCTCAGCCAGGAAAGTCCATCGCGCACACTGCGGAGCAGGACGACGGCGAGCGGAACGCCGGGGAAAAGCGTGAGTGCCACGAGGGTCAAGGCAATGCGCATCAGGACGTCGAGCGGGCAACGGATTGAAGAAGATGGACAAACCGTGGCCCAAGCACCGGCCACGTCCAGGGATGGATGCGGTCCGCCGTGTACAGGCGGAAGTGATCACGGACGCTTTCGTGAAGCCCGCGCGCAAGCGCCGCACGGAGCGCGTCCGGATCATCAGGATCGTAGAGGCACGTAACATGCAGGGCGGGAGGAAGCATCAGCGGGCGGATGCCGACAGCTCCGGCAACGATCGGCGTGCCCGTGGCGAGCGCCAAGAGCACGCGGTGCGAAGATTTGGCCTGATTCGTGAGGCTCCGGTCGACAGGATCCACGAGAAGATCGGCATCGTGCGCGAGCGCGAAGTCCGACGGTGGCGTGAAGCGACCAAGGAAGTGAATGTTTGCGGCAGGAGGAAGGGAGCGAGCGGTCGCACGGAGGCGCTGTTCGTCGAGCCCGTTCCCCGCAAGGACAAGATGAACGTTAGGCATCGTATGAGCGAGTTTCGCAAAGGCGTCCAGGAGGTGATCGACACGATGACCCGAAGCAATCGAGAGGCTGCCAACGTACAGAATGACTTTGGCGTCGGCTGGGAGGCCGAGGCGTTCGCGGAGGTGTGCGTTCGGGATCGTTGGCGGAAGACGCGCGCCTGTCGGCACGAGCTCCATCCGTACGCGGGGGCGGAGCGCGCGAACGTGCTCTGCCAGGGCCGCGGAGGCGACCGTCACCACTGCTGCGTGCTCCACTGCTTGGGATTCCAGGCGCGCGAATGCCCACCGGAACAGTGCGGGGAGTCGCGACGCCTCCGCCTCGAGGTCATCGAGATCAAGAACGAGGGGGACGGAGACGCGCTGCGCGAACGACAGGGCCGGGAACGTGTTTTGTGGTTGTGGTTTTTCGAGAATCACCACATCGGCTTTCGCCGTCGCGAGGGCGCGTGCGAGTGCGGTGTGTCCCATCAGAAAGCGTACGAATGTGCGGACCGGATGCGGATGAATCTCGTCTGTCGCGCGGAGCGCCGGACCCACCGTTCGCAGCCGTATGCCGCCGACGTCGCGACGCTCGGTGTACGGCCCGCGACGGGCGCCGGACAACGTGAGAATTTCCACGGCGTGACCGGCCGCGTGCACTTCCTGCGCGAGCGGCAGAATCCGCCCCACCATACTTGAGCGTTCCGGGGGAAGAGCCGCGACAAACAGGACGCGCATACGTTACCGCTCGGAAGCAACACGCGCGGCGAGGAACGGGATCTGAAAGACGGCGCGGATCAGAGCCGGGAGCTTGAGTTTCGACCCGTGCTTTGAGGTCCAGTGAATGGAAACGTTCGCAATGGCGTAGCCGCGGCGACGAGCACGAAGCATGATTTCCGTGTCGAAGAGCCACCGTTCTTCTCGGAGCGGTTCGAAGAGTGTCCGGGCGACGTCGCGCCGGAACCCTTTGAAGCCGCACATGGTATCGATGTCGCGGAGTCCGAAGAGGCTCACGTACGTCCGGTACATCCATCCGCTGAGTGCACGAAACGGCTCTCGTCCTTCCACGCGGCTCCCCGGCATCCACCGGTTCCCAACCGCAATAGGCGCCCGTTCGAGCGCGGCGAGGAGCTTCGGGAGTTCTGCGGGCGCGGTCGCCCCGTCGGCATCTCCGAAGACCACCACCTCTCCGTGACTTTCGAAGACACCCGTCCGCACTGCTGCACCCTTGCCGCGGTTTTCGGGTACGCGGATGACACGGAGAGGGAGAAGGTCCGCAAACATGCGCGCGACCGCCGCGGTACGGTCCGTGGAGCCATCGTCCACCACGAGGACTTCCCTCAATACGCCCGGTGCCTTTCGGCCAAACGTGACGAGTTCTTCCAGGAACGTCGGCAGACGTCCCTCTTCGTTATAGGCGGGGATGACCAGCGAAACCGTCACGCGGAGACTTGGAGGGATAAAGAAACCATGGGTGTTTCTTTTTTGCAAGATACCATGGAGCACTCGTAGGATGAGCGCAGATGCGGTTCTCTCCCTGGGTGCTCGCGCTCGTGGTCGGGGTCGGGCTTCCGATCGCGGGTTTCGCGTTCGGCACGGGATACCCCGTCGTGGCCGTCACCGCCGCTCTCCTGGGCGTGGGGGCCGCTCTCGCGCTTCTCCTCATCCCCGAAATGAGCGTGCTCCTCTGGATGGGAACGAGCGTGGTCTTCGGCGTCGGGGTGCTCCTCTTTGGGGCGCTCCTCCGCGCGGCAGTGCCGGTGTTTGGAGGCTTGCCGTTTTCCCTCTGCCTTCTTGCGCTGAGCATCCTCCTTGGCGGTATGTCGGCACTCGTGCTCTGGCGGACGAAGCTGTCGCGCGTTCTTTGCGGCATCACGCGCGGAGAACTCCTCTTCGTCGCGGCGTTCGTCCCCGTGCTGGTCAGCATCGCCGTGGTCAACGCGAGGAACGGCTACGTTCGACTGCCGGACGGTCGCGAAGCATTCCACGCGCGCGGGTTTGTGAACGGCGATACCATGACGCTCTTTGCGCTCACGAACGCTTCGGGCGCACGGGAGGGAGCGATGCTCCTCCGTGAGAATCCGTTTGCGGGCAACGGGCCGCTGGAGTACCCAACACTGCTCCATCGTGCGCTCGCCGATCTCCTCGACACCACGGGTGGTGATATCACGCGCGTCGCCTGGTGGCTCATCATTCCCGTGATCGCCGGCACGGTTGCCGTGAGCGTGCTCTCAACGCAGTTCTTCCTGCGGCGGGAGAAGATTCCGTTCTGGTCGGCGCTGCTCTTGCTTGCGGCGTTTGGCTCCACCTGGGAGGGCTTCATCTACCCGCAGTCGCACACCTTTCTTACCGGGCTCTTCTTCCTTTGTATTCTTCTCCTTGTTCTCCGCGATCAGAGCGAGCGGACGGTTGAACGCCGCGTACTCCGTTTCGGGGTCGGGACACTGGCAATTGTGCTCCTCTTTAGCAACGCGGTGCTCGGGACCGCGGCGATTGCGCTCGCCATCGGGTCAAACCTCCTTCAATTCTTTAATCGGGGCTGGTCGCTGCGGGATCGTCTTTCGGGACTCGTTGGGTCGGCAATTCTCGCGGCGCTCTTTTTCCTGTTTCCGCCCGGCGCCGGCGCGCTTGGAACCGTGAACGTCGCCTACACGGCCGTCCCGCAGTTCCTCACGGCCGCACTTCCCGCGCTCGTGGTGCTCTGGGCGCTCTGGGATACGGCCTGGCTGCACCGCGCGCCGAGTCTTCTCACAGCCGCAGTTCTCCTGCCAGTGCTTGGCATCGCCACCTTGGTCTTTTCGGGACGCGACATCATTGCGGAGAATTCGCCGAGGTTCCTGTTTCTCCTTGCGCTCCTCGGGTGGCCAGCCGTGATTCCTGTCGTGCAGCGGGTTGCCGATTGGTGGTGGCGGCAGGTGCGCCACGTGGAGCACACTGTTGCGGAGCATGTAGTCCTGTGGGGCGGTGGAGCGTTCACGGTGCTTGCTCTCCTTCTTCCTGTCGCCGCGTCGGTGCTTGGGACGCTCGACATCCTTGTGTGGAAGCCACCGCATGTCGTGTCCGCGGATGAACTCGCCGCCTTCGCCTGGATTCGAGCTCACACTCCTTCCGAGAGTATCTTTCTCCGAGCGCCAGAGAGCGTGTTCAAGAACCGAGACGTTGCGCCGCTTTCCCTCCCGGCGTTTACTGGCCGGGCCCAAGTTCGGAGCGAGTACTGGCTCTCACCGGACGATACGGTGCTCGCGGCTGTCCAGAATCTTTTTCACAGCGGAGAGAGTGTTCCTCCGAGAGCGGCGTACCTCTTCTGCGGGCCGGAGACTTCCCGCTGCCCCCGGGCCGGTACTTCTCTCTTCATGTCCGGGCCGGTGAGCATTCGAGTCCTTCCGCCCGCTGAATAACATTTCGTGAAAGTAGAAAAACTCGGTGGGGTTCCACCGAGTGAAGAGAAAAGGCCGTGCCAGCGAGCACCATAGACCGCATGGTGGTGCGCACAGTGGTGTACCAGCTGCGCACAAACTCGCCAGCACGGTTTATCCACGTTCCAGGGACTTTAACGAACTTTGTGAAAGAGCGAACGAGTGCCTCTCAAACACCCACAGTCTGTGTCTTCGTCACGAACCATGTCAAGGTCTATGGCGGGAGAGACGCGTAAACGTTTCCAGGATGACATCTCCGCGCTGTTCCCACGAGAAGCGTTCGCGGATGGCTTTCGGGGCGCGGTTCGCCAACTGCTGGCGGGTCATCGAGTCCCGGAGGAGGCGCGTGAGCGCTGCAACCCAGGCGGTCGCGTCCTGCGGCGGGACGAGGATACCCGTCTCATTCGGAATAACTGCGTCGGGAATACCTTCAAGGTCGGCTGCGATTACGGGAAGCCCCGCCGATGCGGCCTCGAGCGCCACGAGGCCAAATCCTTCCGCGTCACCAGGGACGGGAATATTCGGCATCACGAGGAGATCAGAAACCGTGTACGCCATGTTCAGCGTCTCGCGCGGGACGGTACCCGCCAGGAGAACCCGTTCGGGCACGCCTGCCCGTCGCGCCGACTCGGCGATTCTCTGTCTTTCCGGACCATCCCCGATAATGAGGAGCATCGCGCTCGGGACCTGCGGGAGAACCCGTTCGACAAACCAGGCGAGTCCCTTCCGTCGCACGAGGCGAGCAATGGCGAGGAGGAGCGGACCGGTGGGGATGGAGCGCTCAAGGGCGCGGGCGAGGCCAGCTCTCGTCGCGCCGGGAACCGCACACGAGCCTCTCTGCCCGGGGGAGAGAACGGTGGTTTTCACTGCTGGGAACCGCTCCCGCACGCGCTGTTCGACGAAGTGGCTAATGCAGAACGCGAGGCTCACGCGCGGGAAGGAGCGGCGGAGCAGCGCTTGGTAGAGCGGGGAGGGGTAGAGCACGTCCAGTCCGTGCACGGTCACCGTGACCGGTTTCTGGAGACCAAGGCGTGCGAGGAGGAGAAGGGTGAGGAGCGGATCGCCGAGGTGAATCACGTCTGCCTGCGGCGCCATGCGAGTCATCTGGAACGCTGCCCACGGCAGAAACCACGGCAGCGCTTTCTTCCCGTGCCGATTGGCGATGAGCCGGGTTCGCGTTTTTCGACTGACTGCGGCAACGAACTCTGCACTTAGGTTCTCCATGCCCCCGACCACGGGAGGGAAAGCTCGGGTGACAAAAAGGATTGAAGGGGTTGCCACAGCACCAAGACTTGGTCCAACGAGGCGTCAGGAGGATGCGGGCGGGGGCGGCGGAGTCCGGTGCCGATCGAAGAACTCGCGGCGGGCGTAGTAGAGCATCTCCTCAAGGATTTTCCGCTGCCGGCGGAGCATGTCGGCGAGGAGCGCGATCGTCGCGAAGAAGGCGCTCAAGAGGACGAGGACGGATGCCAGCGTCACCATCGAGCGGTAGGGGAAGGTCTGCCCTGTCCGGAGCCAATGGGTGAAGACGAATCCGCCGGAGAGGATCCCGAGGCCGCCAAGGATCACTGCAACGAATCCAAACACCTGCAGTGGACTGGTATCACGCACCGCGCGAAAGAGGATGGCGGCACTGCGCACGGCGTAGTTCCACGCATTGGTGTAGACGCGGGATCTTCCCACTTCCCGCTCTCCGCGGACGCGGAGTGGCACTTCGACTATGCGCAAGTCTTTCTGCGCCGCGTCAAGAAACATCTCCTGCGTGTAGGTGAAGCGGCCAAACAGCGTGAGGCGAAGTGCAGCCTCGCGGGTCAGTGCGCGATAGCCGCACGACACGTCGGTGAAGCGCTGTCCGGTTGCAGCATTCACGATGCGCGTGACCATGCGGTTGCCCCACACCTTGATCGGCGGCATGGTCGGCTGCAGTTCCGGGCGCTTGAACCGCGTGCACGTCGTGATGTCTGCGCGGTGCTCAACGAGCGGTTGGAGCAGCGCGGGAATATCTGCGGGGTTGAATTGCCCATCCGCATCGACATGGACCATGACGTCCGCACCGCGCTTGAGCGCTTCCGTGAGCCCGGTGCGGAAGGCCACGCCGACGCCGCGATTCGCTCCGTGGGAGATGACGGTGGCGCCGGCCGCGCGCGCTTCTGTCACCGTCGTGTCTGTTGACCCATCATCAATCACCACGACTTCGTGACCCGCGATGTCGAGGAAGCTCTTCGGAATCTCCTGAATGACGTGCGCGATCGTCGCGGCCTCGTTCAACGCGGGGATGAGAATGACGAGCTTCATCCCGTTACATGTTTACGTTGGTAGTAAAGGGGACTCTCAGGTGTCCGAAGCCTTTTCTGTGCGCAGGGGCAGGAAACGTCCGGCTGGACGTTTCCTGCCTGACAGGGAGGCGGGTAAACATGTAACGGGATTCATCTGCGCAGCGCGCGTACGATAGCAGCTGCGGGGCTCTCTGTCTATTGCGTGGTGTACCCCCCCGCGTTTTTTTTCTTTCTTGACCACGATGCTCGACTGGCGTATACTGCGACTGAACGTGCGGAGGAGACTCGGCATTCTCGGTGTTGGTGCGGTGGCGGTCGCGGGATTTGCGCTGTCCGCGTCTCTCGCATTTGCCGCACCCGCCACCGATGTAGCAAAACTCTTCCGCGAGGTCTTTGGTCGAGCGCCAACCAAAGATGAGCTTGCATACTGGGAAGGTCGGCGGAAGGACAAGCCGGTTGAGTCCGAACTTCGCGGCGCCATGGGGTTTGCAAAGAGCGCTGGAAAAGCGACGAGCGGGTCAGGAAAGGGGACCTCCGACCAACTCGCGAGTCGCGTTCCGCAGCTCTTTCAGGGCGTGTTTAGCCGAGCGCCGAACGACAAAGAGAAACGCTACTGGACGGACCGCGTCGTCTGTAAGGATCTCACGACAGAGAAAGCGCTGGTCGGTGCGCTGAGTTTCCACAAGAGCAGCGGAGTTTCCGTTGGGTCGGGAACGAAAGAAGAATTCTGTGCGCGCGCCTCGCGCGGTGAGAGCGCTACCACGACACGCATCGCATTCAATGAGGGTCTCGGATTTGGGGGGCACCAGTCGGGGCCCCTTGTTCGTATCGGTCTTCTGGAAGCGAAAGGCAAGGGCGTGCGCGTTAGCGGGGCAGGAAAGTTTTTTATCCGCTTGCCGGAAGGGAAGAAGAAAATCTTCAACGGCCCGGAGCAGACCGTCACGGTTTCGTGGGGCGGGAATGCGTATATCGTGAAAGGCCCGGGCGGCTTCACGACCGAGTTGGAGAGTCCGCCGAAGTTCGGCGGCATGGATGGTGAACCGCTGGTGCTCGCATCGCAAACGTCAAAACCAAGCGGCGTTCCGGGGTCCGGGCCGTACAATCGCTATCGGGGAACCCTGGAAGTGCGCGTGAGTGATCGGAGAGATGGTCTCTGGGCGATCAATGAGGTGCGAGCAGAAGAGTATGTCCGGGGTCTTGCGGAAACGACCGATGCCGCCCCGCCGGAATTCCACAAAGCGCTGGCAATCCTTGCGCGCACGTACGTGCTCTACCACCTCAATGCTGGTGGCCGCCAGCCGCACAACGGCTTTGTTATTACAAACACCGCGAACGATCAGCTGTACGCGGGGTTGGACTACGAGGCACGTGTTCCCGACTTTCGGGAACAGACGATTTCAACGAAAGGGGCCATTCTCACCTACGACGGAAAACCGATCGCGTCGCTCTACTTCTCGCAGAGTGATGGAAGGACGCGAAGCGGAGAACAGGTCTGGCGGTCGAAGCGATTTCCGTACTTGCAAGAAAAGGATGATCCGCATGGCGGGAGTCGGCTTGTCGGTCACGGGACCGGCTTAAGTGGCCGTGGCGCCGTCGGTTTCGCCCGCAAGGACAACTGGGATTACCGAAAAATTCTTACGTACTATTTCACCGGTGCGAAGCTCGAGAAAGCGTACTAGTTCCATCCTCGCGAGGCTTCCCAACGGGCGGGAATCGCGGTATGCTGCGCAGGAATTTCTGGCCCGTTGTTCCCCTCACCTTTGTTTGCGCACCGGTTACTGCTGTTGACCGAGACCTTTTCGCCGTCGGTCGGCGGCATCCAGGCATATCTCTCTGGGATTTGGGGCGCACTGCCTCCCCAGCAGTCGTCTGTTGTGGCTGCACCACAGCCCGGCGACCGCGCGTGGGATGCACACCGACGCTATCGGATTGTCCGCGCGCCGATGCGCGCCTGGGCGTACCCACGGTGGCGACCAGCGTGGCAGGCCGTGCGTGAGTTGGCCCGTCGTGAGCGTATCGAAGCGGTCGTCTGCGGGAAAGCGCTCTTTGAAGGACGGGCAGCGCTAAAGCTTCAAGTCGAGTTCGGCATTCCGTTTGTGGTTTGCACGTACGCAATGGAGATTCAAACGTGGGTCCGCAGCCCGCACGCATGCCAGCAGCTCCAGAGTGTCCTGCGGAAGGCGGGACGCGTGGTCGTGATCAATGACCAAACGAAAGCTCTGCTAAAGTCTCTTGGGGTCGCCGAGGAGCGTCTCGTCAAACTCTACCCCGGGGTGCGGGAAGAATACTTTGCTGTCCCGCCGGAGCTCGAAGCCTTCCGCGCTCGATACCAGCTGGACGGAAAGCGCGTCATTGCGACGGTCACGCGTCTCGTGCCGCGGAAAGGCGTGCACGTTATCGTGGATGCGCTCGCAGAGGTCCGGCGTGCCGTTCCGAATGTGCACCTTTTCCTCGTCGGTGAGGGCCCGGAACGAGAAGCGCTTGAACACCGTATCAACGAGCGCGGTGTGCGCGATGCAGTCACCCTGTTAGGGAATGCATCAGATGACAACGTGCGCCGCGCGCTCGCCGTCGCCGACTTGTTCGCACTCACGCCACTCGACCTGCCGGACGACCGAGAGGGTTTCGGTATTGTGTACATTGAGGCTGCAGCCATGGGAAAGCCGGCCGTGGCCAGTCGGACCGGTGGCATTCCAGAAGCGGTACTCGATGGCAAGACTGGAATCCTCGTGGCTCCCGGGGACGCGCACGCGACGGCGGGAGCTCTCCGAGAACTTCTCACCGACGATGCACGGCGTGCCCGGCTCGGAGCAGCCGCGCGTGCTCGCGCGGATACGGAGTTTCACTGGAAAGGCCGTGCACTCTTGTTTCAAGGAATGGTTCACGCGATGCTCACAGAGCAGACCCGATGACTGACATTCGGACGGTCCAAATTTGGGGGGTTCTCACCAAAGTGGCGACGGCGGCGCTCGGCATCGTGCAAACCGCGATTGTCCTCCGGCTCCTCGGTCCCGAAGCGTACGGAATTGTTGGGATTGTCATCTCCCTCGGCGCGCTCGTCGGCGTCTCGCAGCACGTCGGCGCGGTGGATGCGGCGATCCGCGAAATCGCCGTGGCCGACACGCCGCAGCGGAAAGCTGCGGTCTTCTGGGTCTCGCTGTGGTTTCGGCTCCTGATCACGGTGCCGATTTCGGTGCTCCTCGCTCTCGCAGCAACATGGATCGGCACGCGGCTCTACCCATTCCCCGAGATTCCGCACTTGGTGCGTCTCATGAGCCTCATTCTCATCCTCCATGGCATGCAAGGGATTCTCGGCGGCGCGTACACCGGGCAGCGCGCCTTCGGGACGCTGTACGCTCTCCAACTCATCACGGCCGTCGTAAACGTGCCGATCTTTGCGGGGCTCGTCTGGTGGCGAGACCTGAACGGATTCTTTGAGGCGGTCATTCTGGCGGCGCTCATCTTTAGTACACTCCTCGCCCTATTTCTGCGGCGGGCACTCGGCGGGACCCTCGCGCATCCGCCACCGGCGGAGGTCCGCGGCGTACTCGCTGACATTCTTCATACAGGGGCATGGACCTACGTGGCGCGCATTCTTTCCGTGGTCTGGCAGCGCGTGCCCATTCTCCTCCTCGGGCGGTGGGTGAGTCCCGAGGTTGTCGGGCTGTTCACCGCGGCAACAACCTTTGGGTCGAAGCTTCAGCTGCTCGCCGCGGCGCTTGGTGAAGTGAACCTGGCGTTCTTGAGTAAAGCATTTGCCCAAAGCCGTGAGGCATTCCGCCGCCTCGCGGTGCGTACCCTCGAGGACGTAGGTGCCGTGACGCTGCTCGGTGGTCTCTTCCTTGTGCTGTTCGCGCGCGAGCTGGTGCCGATCCTCGCCGGTCAGCAGTATCTTGGGGCACTCCGGTTCATTCCCGCTGTGACCTGGGCCTACGCCGCGTTTGCGTTTCTGGATATCGCGTCGAATACGGTGTTTGTTCCCGCGCGTCGTGCGAACTTCCGTGCCGCGGGATTTGGCGTGATGGCTGTTGGGACGCTTGGAGTCATGCTTACGCTTCGGCAGATGCCCGAAGGCGCTGCGAATCTTGGACTGCTCCTTGGCGCTCTGGTTGGGCTCGCGACTGCAATTGGGATTTCTGCCTTCCGCATGCACCTCTCGCTCTTCCCGCGCACCTTGCTTCTTCCGGTCATCGCGGCAGGGGCGGCGACGGCGTTTGTTCCGCTACCGCTCGCTGCGCGCGCCGCGCTCTTTGCGGGCATCGCGGTCTGGATTGTCGTCGTGGCGTTTCCCGTGCTGATCCACCGCGCCCGGCGGTTGTTCGTTTCCCCCGCATGAATCACTCGAAAGACGTCATCGTCTTCGCCGGCGCGCTCTATGACGCGCCGCTCTGGACAAATCGCCAGCACATTGCGACGAGTTTGGCCGAACGCGGCTGGCGCGTGCTCTACGTGGAACCGCGTCTGTTTCTTCTTCGGATGCTCTTTCGGTATCCCGGGGGCCGCTGGTCGAAGACCGGCCGTAGCCTTGGCGGAGGCTGGCACTGGCTTCTTCGCCAGGTCGCGCCGCAGCGCGTGCGGCCGAATCTCTGGGTGCAGGCGCAAGCAAATCTCATCCCCGGTTCACGCCGAATCCCCTTCGTCGGACGGCTGAATCACGTTCTGTGGAATGCGTGGCATGTCCGTTTGCACGCGTGGGAGCTCGGTTTTCGAGAGCCGGTCCTCTTGATCTACGACACCGAAGCCGCAGAATTTCTCGATGACTTTCCGAAGTCTCGCGTCGTCTATGACTGTGTGGATGATCATCGCGTCCAAGCCGGGATAGAAAGAAACTCGGCGCTCGTTGAGAAAGAAGAGAGCGCGATTGCGGCGCGCGCGGCTGTAATTTCCGTGACGACTTCGCCACTCCTTGAACGATTCTCAAAAATTCATCGCAATGTGCAGCTCGTTCCCAACGCCGCCGACGTTGAAGCGTTTTCCGGAAGGCCCGCGCATGAGCCGCGCGATATTGCAGCCATTCCGCATCCGCGCATTGGGACCGTCGGAGCCCTCGATGTCTATAAGGTGGATGTTGAATTGCTTCAGAAGATCGCCAGTGAACACCCCGAGTGGCACTTCGTCCTCATCGGTCCAGTAGACTATTCCGGAACCGGCGGCGCGGAAAGCGTTCGAAAACTTGGCCAGCTCTCGAACGTACACTTTCTCGGGCCAAAACCGCGCGAGGAAGTTCCAAGCTACGTGCACGCGTTTGACGTCGCGATCATTCCGTACCGCGACAGCCCGTATAACCGCGCGAGTTTTCCCCTCAAATTTTGGGAATTTCTCGCCGCCGGAAAACCCATCGTCGCGTCTGGTCTCCCGTCGCTGGAGCCGTACCGCCACCTTGTGACCCTCACGTCATCTGCGGACGCGTTCGCCCGCGGCATTCAAGAAGCGCTTGAGCGCGGCGCAGAAGGCAGGGACGCCCGCATCGCAGAATCCAAGCGCCATACGTGGGACATGCGTGTAACTGTGTTGGAACATCTTCTTTCCGATTAGTCCCTATATGAGCACGAGCGTATACGACGAGACACTCTTCAGAGGGGCAGCCTGGTACTATGCCCGTTATCGAGTACCGTATCCACAGAGCTTCTTTGAATTGCTCAGAAAGAAATTTTCCCTGGACGGCACTGGCCGACTCCTCGACTTAGGAACGGGAACGGGAGAACTCGCCGTGCTGCTGTGCAGGGACTTTGAGGAAGTGGTGGCAGTTGAGCCCGATGCGGATATGATCGAGGAGGGGAAGCAGCGCGCCGCGAAAGCGGGCGCGAGGGATATCTCATGGGTGAAGAGCACGGCGGAGGAGTACGTAGACCGTCCTGGCTCGTTCAGACTCGTGACGATCGGCACCGCGCTCCATTGGATGGAGAAGAAAAAGGTTCTTGCAAAGGTTTATGAACTTCTCATGCCGGGTGGCGGACTTGCGGTGGTGAGCCGCCAGGATATCTGGAAGAGCGATAAGGACTGGCAGCAAGGAATCGTGAAACTCGTTAAGACGTATCTCGGAGAGGAGCGCCGTGCGGGCACGGGGACGTTTCCCACTGATACACGTCGGTTTGAGGACATCATCATGGAATGCTCGTTTTCGAAGATTGAAACTCACAATTATAAACAGCGCGTGGAGCGGAACATTCACCAGATCATTGGTAATCTCTACTCCACATCATTTGCTCGCAGAGAGTTATTCGGAGACAGGATAAAGATATTTGAAAAGGAACTAGCGAGGATGCTACGCGGACTTAGCCCAAACGGAAAGCTCAAAGACGAAAGAAGCGTCCGGGCCATCCTGGCGTGGAAATAGCGATCCCGACGGTCGTAGCGTGAATTAGAAAACTTGAATGTGCTCTCTTGTAAGAGAGCACTTTGAATTTAGAGAATATCCGTGCCGAGGAGACTCCGTGTGAATGCTTTGATGCTCCCGGGCAATGGCCGGTCTCCTGGAAAACGTTGGGCGGCGTGCTTTCGGTGTCTATGTCTGTGGAGCGGAATGATCCGCCGGTAGCGCGGATTCTGCTTTTTCAGCCAGCGGTCGAGAGTCGTAATGGTACGAAACGAGGCACCCGTTTCGTCTTGAATAAGTCGGAAGCTGTGGCCCGCATGAAGAAACCAGGCGATACGGAGGCGTTGAGCAAAAGTGTCGCGCTCGTTCACGGTAAAGAACTCCGTAAGAAAGCGCCGAAAATTCTTCTGACGGGAGGCCGTGTGGAACGTTTGCTCAATCAGTGTGAGAGCGCGTGGTGCATCAAGTTTTCTTCGGTAAGTTCTGCTCACTGCTCTCTTATATGAAAGCACTTTTCTTGGAAATGAGGAATTGCCGGAAGGAATATTTCATCTTCTCCTGTGCCTTGTCAGGAACGGCTGCTCTGCGTAGAGTGTGCCCGTGCGGATTGCGCTTGATGGTTCGGATTTTTGAGCGTCTTGTGTAGCTTGTTCATTTCACCTTCGATCCCCAGAACGAAAGACACTGAAAGGAGAGACTGATGCCTATTGATTTCCGAATCGCGGAGCGCTCTGTGCTCCCGGGCACCCCTATCGTCGAGCTTCTCCTGGAAGGATGGGTGATTGGGGCCATCTATCCTCACGGGGAGAAGGGAATACGAATGGTGAGTGCCCATGTTGTTGAGAAAGAGTGCGAGCAGGACTTTGCCGGGACAGTCATCGAAGAAGATCCTGCTCGCGCCTGGCCTCCCGTCCCGTCGTTTGTTGTTCGCTTCGACCCGAGCCCATGGGTGATTGCGGGGAATCGTATTGTCAGACTTCCCAAATCGTGAACCCCCACGCCGCGAGGATTTCCTCGCGGCGGTTTCTTTTGTACTCGTGTTTTGGGGGGCAGAGGATTGCAACGATGAGAAGAAAAAACCCCGTCGCGATTGCGGCGGGGAGCATTTGCATTTGTGCCTCCATTTAGGACTTTGTCTGCGAAGTTTTTAGTCGTTCGATCTGTAGAGAAGCATCTTCCTGCGTGGCTGCGAGTTTTCGAAGCTGCGCAAAGCGGGCTTTCTCCTGGAGTTTTATCTTATGCAGGAGTAGGAGTCTGGCTGCAGAAGATCCGCCGGCGACCGCTTCTTCCAGCGTTTTTGGAAGCCGGTGCTTCTCTCCCCAGTTCGGCTCGGTGGGGAGGTAGAGCTCCGTGCCGAGTGCGATCTTCCGTAGCATGTCGCAGTCCGCCTCGTCGAGTTCCATGCTCTTCGTCGTCACGAGATCGAGCCTTTTGAGACCTGCAAGTACGCGAATGAACTGCGGACGGCGCTGTCGGAGGTTCTCCGCGACTTCTATATCGGCTCCATACTCGCGGAGCGTGCGAAGCTTCCATCCGAAGTCACACAGGCTGAGGAGGAAGGAGACGGTCAGTCCGTACTCATGACTCTTGTCGTCTCGCGGGAGATTGCGTAGCTGAGGTTCGAGCGTGTCATGCAGGAGGAAGAACGCGAGTACCGCATCCAAGAGTTGGCAGGAGTTCTGGGTGAGTGGCTGAAGCCAGGACGGTTCTTCATCATGATGCGACCGGGTGTATTTGAAGAGGTGCTGACAGAGTTCCTTGAACGCTTTTTGGGCGATCAGCTGACGCACCTTTGACCATGTCGTGGGTTTTCCGAAGGTTGACCAGGAGATTTCATATTTCTGCGTTCCTGGCTTCGAGATTTCCCACGCATGTCCATCTGCGATGGAAAGGTAGAGGAGAACTCGTTCAGGCCACTCTCCTGCGTCAAACTCTGTGACATTGAAGCCGAAGTGGAGAAGGCCGAGCAGGCGTTCCGGATGCACCTCCTCGTCCCAGAGTTTTTTCCACTCCTTCCAGGTCCGGATCAGACGCAGTTCTCGGGTTAGGAGAGGGTGTGGTGGTCGCTGCGTGCTTGGGTCAGGCATGTGACATACTCCGTGAGAACTATGCCGCGCTTGTTGCGGCGTGAGAAAGGACAACACCACGCCGAGGATATATTGCAGGACTGCCCACGTCAAGATCGTCGGTTGCCAACAGAGCAAGCCTCGCCTAGGCTACCTCGCGTGCGGATTGCGCTTGATGGGTTGCAATCTAGGGAAGCGGGCATAGCACACGCGAAATACAAAGCAATGTTACACTTCTCGGCGTGAGAACACTTGCGTTTATCGATGCATCAAACCTCTTCTATGGAGGCGAGAAGAGTCTTGGTTGGAAAATTGATTATCGAAAACTTCTGCAGTACCTGCGCAAGAAGTACGGGGTAACCCGCGCGCTGTATTTTGGTGGGGTTGAGATTCACACGTTTCCGTTTGATTACCTTGCGTTTGAGTCGGTACCGCTTGAAGACTTGGAAGACTATCTCACTGAGCGTATTAAGAACGAAGGCAAAGAACTCAACGAGGCGGAATTACTCCTTCTTGGGCGACATCTCCAGCGAGTGCGCTTTTACCGAAAGCTCCAGAGCTTCGGGTACGAGCTCTACTTAAAACCCGTGAAGTTGTACGACCAGGACGACGGCAGCACGAAACGCAAAGCGAATTGTGACGTCGATATGGCCTTCCGGCTTATGAAAGAGAAAGAAAATTTTGATCGTGCCGTTATTCTCTCGGGGGACGGAGATTTCCTTCCGGTCCTTAAGTATCTTCGTGAGGAAAGAGAGGAAATCATTATTCTCGCACGTGGTTCTAGGACTGCACGTGAGATCCGCAAATTTGCTGGTGCGAACTTCCGAGACTTTGTTCGGCTCGAAAAAGCCTTAAGGTTCGAGGAGCCCAAGAAATAAAAACGGGGCGGACATGCGAAATATCCGCCCCACGTTTAGTGCTTTCAGTATATCTGCCGGACAGGATTTTGTCAATTGGTTGCTCGGCCCGTTCAACCCATTCAACACATAGAGCCGTTGTCAAAAGGAAGAAACTCACCTAGGCTGCGTCGCGTGCGGATTGCGCTTGATGGCTCGGACCTCGCGGCGGACCGCTTCGAGGGGCCGAGCGTGTATGCCGGAGAGCTTCTCCCGCGGCTTTCTCGCCTGTTGCGCGACCGCGGACACGAGGTCACGACATATCTTCCAGCGTCGCCACGTGGAGTGACGATCGTAGGTGAAATTCGTGTGGTCCCGGGAAGTCCGTTTTGGACGCAGCGATTCTTTGCCGCAGCACTTCGTCGCGATCGGCCGGATGTCTTGTTCATGCCGATTCAGATGCTGCCTCTCATACGACCGCGAACGATGAAGACGGTCGCGGTGGTCCATGATCTCGAGTTCATCCATTATCCAGCGACATACACTCTTGCGAACCGCGCACTCCTCCTTTTTTTCACGCGGCACGCGGTGCGAAACGCGACCCAGCTCATCGCCGTCTCGCAGTACACGAAGGACGATGTAGTGAGTACGTATGGACGCTCCCCGACCGACATCACCGTGGTGCATCACGGAGTGGCGCAAGAGCAATTTCAGAATGCCGAGGAAAGGGAAGGGATTCGGGAGCGATACCAGCTTCCTGAGCGATATGTGTTGTTTGTTGGGGCGCTCCAACCCCGGAAAAACATTGTTGGTCTCATCACTGCGTTCGAGGAACTGAAGCGCTCGGAGCCTGCCGTGCATCTCGTCTTCGCGGGTGGCGGGGAGTGGAAAGAAACACAGATTCTCGCTCGGATTGAAACGTCGTCCGTTCGAAATTCGATTCATCTTCTCCGACGTGTTCCACGTGACGATCTTGCAGCTTTGTACTCCATGGCTGCTGCCTTTGTGCTCCCGAGTTTCTCGGAGGGCTTCGGTATGCCAGTGTTAGAAGCAATGGCGGCCGGAACGCCGGTGATTACTTCGAACACTTCCTCGCTTCCAGAGGTTGTCGGCAATGCGGCGGTTCTTGTTGATCCCTCGGATCCGTCGGCGATGGCGAGCGCGATCCTCCGTATTCTCCGCGATTCCTCACTCCGGCAGGACATGGTTGCGAAGGGGCACGTACGCGCGTCTCACTTCACGTGGGACCGAGCGGCGGAACAGACTGCCGAGGTGATTGAAAAAGCAGGCGCATGAAATTGTCCATCATCATCGTGAATTGGAATACCGGACCACTGCTCCGGAAATGTCTCGATGCGCTGCCGTACGCGGCTCTCAAGGTTGTGGATGGAGCAGCTACGTGCGTACCCTTCAAGTACGAAGTCTTCGTCGTGGATAATGCCTCGCGGGATAATTCACTGACACACGCACGCGAGAGTTACCAACCTTTTACTCATATTTCACTTCCGAAAAACGTCGGCTTCGCCCGCGCAAATAACATCGCCCTTCGGCAAGCACGCGGCGACATTCTTCTCCTTCTCAACCCAGATACAGAACCGCGACCCGGAAGTTTTTCGGCACTCATGAACTTCTTTGCGACTCACCCGAAAGCCGGCATTGTCGGTGGGAAATTACTGAATACGGATGGTAGTCTGCAGCGATCGGTTCGTCGGTTCCCGACGCCGATCGTGCTCGCCTTACTTCTCACCCGTCTTGCGCGGCTGCAAACTTCTTTTCCAGCAATACGCCGTTACGAAATGGCGGACTTTCCGTACGGCCGCGACACCAAGGTTGACCAAGTGATGGGGGCGTGCTTCGCCATCCGGCGCGGCGTCGTTGACGTCATTGGCCTTCTCGACGAAGGGTATTGGATTTGGTTCGAGGAAGTGGACTACTGTCGTCGCGCAAAGTTGGCCGGCTGGGAAACGTGGTTTACGCCATCTGCGGAGGTTGTCCATGATCGCGCGACGTCGTTCGCCCAAGTCTCTCCGCTCTGGCGCGCGTGGCAGTTTTCGCGCAGTGCCCTTCGGTACACGTGGAAACATCAGGGCTGGTGGGCGGCAATCGGGCTTTCCACCCTCGTGCCAGTGAGCCTCGGTACGGCACTCATCGCCTCACTTTCACGGAAGCCGCCGAGCGTCCGTCGCGTATGATCGCTTCTCTCCTCGTGGCACTCCGCCAGCCGCTCGGAGGAACGGCACTTCTGGCGATGCTTGGGGTTGGCGCCACGGCGCTGTTCCTCGGGTTGTTCTTTAGTGCGCAAGCTGGACTGCTATTTCTCGCCGCCGCCTGGGTGGCTGTTGGGACGTGGCGATACCCATGGCCAGCGTTCCTTCTGCTGATCGCCACCGCGCCGTTTCTGCTTATCCTCAAGGCAACGGTGGTTCTCGGGCCCCTCACCGTCTTGAAGGATGTCGTGATTCTCACACTCTTCCTGCAGTCGCTCCGCGGAGGGGGGTCGCTCCTCCCCCCCGCGCTTCGGGTTCCGGTGCTAGCGCTTGTCGCGTGGGATCTCGTCACGTTCGTTCGCGCGGATGCCTTCGCGCTCGGACTTCTCCGGCTCCGCGATCTCCTCCTCTATATCCCGCTTCTCGTCATTGCGGCGCGGCAGATACACACCACCGAGCGGCAGCGGACTTTTTTCACGGTTTTCCTCGGCACCGCGGGACTCATTCTCCTCCTCGCAGGAATTCAGCGGCTGCAGTTTCCGGACAGCATGGTCCTCCGGTTTGATGCCGCACGTCAGGTCTGGATTCCGCGCGTCTCCAGCGTGCTCGCTCACCCGAATCACCTCGGAGGATACCTCGTCTTCACGCTCGCACTCGCGGCGGCCGTAACGGGAATCCGAGGACTGCCGCGAGGACTCCGGCTCGGCGCAGGGATCCTCACCGCCGCTGGCCTTGTTGCGACTACCCTCACGTATTCGCGCAGCGCGTGGATCGCCGTTCCCGTTGCGCTCATCAGTGCGGCAGTGCTGCCGCGAGTGGCCTTGGCGCCCCGGGCAGTGGGAGCCGCGTTTCTCACGATGGTTCTCTTCGGCAGTGCCGTGCTCGCTGTCCCGCGCGTTCGGCAGTTTGTCCGTGCCGTCGCGGATCCAGCGTACCAAAGCAACAAGACCCGTCTCGAGATTGCTGCCGGTTCACTGGTGGGAATTTCGAATGTCGGCGCGGTTATCGGAGAAGGGCTCGGCGATACGACCACGCTGTTGCAGCGCACGGCAGAGATTTCGCTGTACGACATCGTGTCGGCTGGCGCGCAGGAGGTCCAAGTTGCGAAAGCTCGCACGTTCGTGGATAACGGCGTGGTGAAGACGTGGGTAGAGCAAGGCGCAATCGGTCTCGTTATCGTCGGGTGGATTGCCGCGCATCTCGTGAGGCTTGGACTCCTCGCGCTCCGGCACGCAACCGATCCGGAAACTCGCGCGATTGGCGTGGCCGCGACCGCGGCAGTCTGTGGTCTTGCAGTCCTCTGGCTCTTTCTTGATGTGACGGATATGTTCCCAGCCAACCTCTACTTTTGGACATTTGCAGGTCTTGTTGCGGGGGCACGAAGTCGGTCATGACGGCGCACATTCAGGTTCTGGGGCGGAACCACCGGCACTACCTCGAGTCCTGTCTTCGGTCCTGCTTCCAGCAAACGGTGTCAGTGCCGGTCGTCTACATTGATAACGCTTCAACCGACGGTTCGGTCGAATTCGTTCGAGAAAAGTTCCCCGCCGTGCGGATTGTCGCCAATACAACAAATCGCGGGTACAGCGGTGGGCACAATGACGGATTCCGTGCACTGCCGAATTCTGAGGTTGTGATTGTGCTCAACCCTGACGTGGTGCTCGCTCCTGATTTTGTCGAGCAGGGCTTGAAGGGGTTTTCCGCTGAGCAGGTTGGAGCGGTGGCGCCGCTTTTACTCAGGAAGCAGGAAGGAGGAAGTACGGAGCAGGGAGACGCGACGATCATCGACTCCTATGGCACTCGGCTCTTGCCAAGCCTCCGGGCAGTGAACCAGTACGAGGATCAGACGCTTTCCGCAGTTCCCTCAAGGTCGCTGGCGCAGCCGTGGGGGTTTACCGGGGCAGCTGCGTTCCTCCGCCGACGAGCGCTTCACGATGTCGCACTCGATGGGGAAGTGTTCGATGAGGATCTTTTCGCATACCGGGAGGACGTGGATTTGTCTTGGCGGCTCAGGCTTCGAGGCTGGGAGATTGTGGGCGCGCAGGATGCGCGCGCAACCCACGTCCGCACGGTACGGGTGGATACGGCGAAGGATCCGCCTGTTGCGCGACTCTCGTGGCGGAATTACTTTCTCGTCCTTATCAAAAACGTTCCGACGCGCGTGCTCATTCGCCATGCGCCGTGGATAGCCCTTGAAAGCGCCGCCCGCGGTTTCCAGTGGCTGTTCACGCCCACACTGTGGCCAGCGTTGCCGGAATTGATTCGGCTTCTTCCTACGTTCAGTGAGAAACGCTCTCGTCTTCTCGCCCGCGCTGGTGCCACCTTCTCCTCGAGAGCGTGATCAACCCGCGAGAAAACAGCCTTCCCGGGACTAACGGGAAGGCCGTTGATGTGGACTGTTCATGGTCTCTGATCCTCATCCGCATCCGCGTCCTCGCGTTCAAACTGGAACTGAATTCCACGAAGGCGGTCGGCATGGCAAACTCCCGTGCGAACGCCGCGCTCGAAGATCCGCTCGAGGAAGCGCAGTATTTCATGTTCGGGATCTTGGGACAGGACCTCGCTGAGAAACATCAATGCATTGAGAACCTTTCCGTCTCTGGAGATCTCATGAATCTCAACGATATCCACCGACGAGTACTCGGCATCTTCGCTTCTCTCTTCAGGGGGCACGTTCGACAGCGAGGCATAAGTGAAATCCGGATCCGGCGGTTCGTGGGCTCGGTAAACGTAAAACCGGTACACGCTCATTCTCCTTTCATGCTTGGGGGAGAAGCCTTGCTTGTCGTGCAAGGCGTCTTGTGGTAAAGGGCAGAGCAGATCATGGATCTCTCCATCATTATTGTCAACTACGGCTCCGGTCGGCTGGCGAAGGCGTGCGTGGAATCCATTCGGCGGAGCGCACCCCACGCGTTGTATGAGGTTATCGTGGTGGACAATGCTTCCCCGGATGACAGTCAGGAGCTGTTGGCGACCGAAGTACCCGACATCCGTTTTCTCCCGCAGACGGAGAACCTCGGATTTGCCCGGGGAGTGAATGCGGGGATCGAGGCTGCGCAGGGAGAGTTTCTCCTCATTCTCAATCCCGACATCATCGTGCTGGAGCCGGCGATTGACCAGCTCCTGGAGTTTGCTCATTCCCATCCACAGGCGGCGGTGCTCGCCGGTCAACTTCTCAATCCGAATGGGAGCGTGCAGGATTCCTGTTTTCGTTTTTACAGTCCCTTCACGATTCTCGCCCGTCGGACGCCGCTGGGGTTGCTCACCTTCGGTCGCCGACACCTGCGGCACGTCCTGTTGCGCGACTACGACCGGACGAGCGCGCGCCGCGTGGACTGGGTCTTAGGAGCCTGCATGCTCGTGCGTCGGTCTGCGATGGCGGAGGTCGGGACAATGGACAGACGGTTCTTTCTCTATTTCGAAGACATGGACTGGTGTCGCCGGTTCTGGGACAAAGGCTTCGAGGTCTGGTATGTTCCGGACGCCCGTTTCGCGCACTACTACAAGCGCGCCTCCGCGCAGGAGGTGGGCCTTTCCGCCCTCTTTCACCCCATCACCCGCATCCATATCGCGTCCGGAGCGAAGTACTTCTGGAAGTACCGGTGGGAGGGAGCCGCCCCCGTCCGGCGTGCGCCGTGAGGGTTCTTCCGCCGCTGTCGCTCTTCACGAGCCTGCGGTTTTAGAGAGAGGAGCGGAGGCGAGGAGATGTCCCAGAGGCGGCCTCGAGAATCCTCCGCAGCGGTGCGAGTGGAGCCTGGGCGAACGCGTCGCGCGTGAGCCGGAGCGTCCACCGCAGGGACAATCCGAGTATGCGGTACCGAGTCGTCACCACGCCACACGTGCAGTATCCTGTTCGGTATGGAACACGATCTCCCGGACCCCGAAACTCCGTACACGCTTCACCCCGTCTCGGTCCCTGGCTTCAGCGGCCCGCTTGATCTTCTGTTGTCCCTCATCGAGGAGGGCAAGCTCGACGTGAACGCCATTTCACTCGCCTCGGTAACGGACCAGTATCTCGCGCGTCTGCGCAGCGTCAGCGACCTTCCCCCCGAGCACCTCGCCGAGTTCCTCGTGGTGGCGGCAACGCTCCTGCTCTTAAAGAGCCGAAAGCTTTTCCCGGAGCTTCCCTTGAGCGAAGAAGAGGAGGCATCCATCGCATCGCTGGAAGAGCAACTGCGCGAGTACCGGAGGTTTCGCGATGCCGCTCGGACGTTTCTCCAGCGGTGGAACCAAGGTCTGGTTTCCTACGCGCGCGAGAGTTTTCTTGGACTCACCGTGACCTTTTATCCCCCGTCGAACGTTGATCTCCCGTCGCTCCGAGCCGCCATGGATACCGTTCTCCAGAATCTGCCGCGGCTCGACGTCCTCCCGCAGGACGTCCTCCGCCGTGTGGTATCCATCGAAGAGCGGATCCGGGATATCCAGCAGCGGCTGACCGAGCACGCGCGGATCACGTTTGAGATCGTGCGGTCCTCCACCACGTCAAAGTTGGACGTGATCGTGTCCTTTCTTGCGCTTCTCGAGCTCGTGAAACAGCGTCTCGTGGCGGTCGAGCAGCCTCAAGCCTTTCACGATATACTGGTGACACGCCCGACGGAGCAGGCGGAATAGGGTATGGAACTCTCGACGCAACTCGAAGCAGCGCTTTTTGTCGCGGGCGAGCCGGTGCCGTTGCTCACGCTGGCGCGCGCGTTCAATGTTTCGCAGGAAGGCCTTCGCGGTGCGCTGACCGCCCTCGAGAAGCGGTACGAGGCCACGGCCACCGGCATTCGTCTCCTTCGCTCTCCCGAAGGCGTTCAGCTCGTGACCGTCCCCGAGGCACACGAAGCAGTCGAGGCATTTGTCACTCACAGCATTCGGGAGCGGCTGACGCCAGCGGCAGCCGAAACGCTCGCTCTCATTGCCTACCGGGGCCCCATCAGTCGCGCCGGCATTGAGGCGATCCGGGGCGTGAATTCCTCCTTCACCTTGCGACTCTTAGCGCTCCGCGGGCTGGTCACCCGTGAGCCCCACCCGAAGGATCGGCGCTCGTTCGTGTACCAGGTGAGCGCGGAGTTCCTCCGACATCTCGGGGTGACTGCGGTGGACGAGCTTCCCGACTACGCGCAGCTCCATGCGCACGCCGGTATGACGACGCTTACCGAAGCGGCAGACGGATCGTCCGCTCCCGGATCCCCGACGTAGTCCTCCGCCACCCGGCGCCTCTTCCGCATCGTCGTCATCATGCTCGCGCATCTTCTCACCGCCATCATCGCGCTGTTTCTCAATGCGCCCCCGCCAGAGCGGCTCGATGACCCGGGGCGTGTCTTGAGTGAATTTGCTCCCGAAGGTCGCGTTCTCCTCGCCGAAGCAGCCCGGACATCCGGTGACGGCCCCCGCCCTATCCAAGAGACGTTGGGTCCGGTGCTCCACGCCGTATCATTCATCGTGGTCGACGTCGAGTCGGGGCGGGTCCTCGCTGCTCGGGAACCATCGGCTATTCGGTCCGTCGCAAGCCTCACGAAAATTCTTACCGCACTCACGGTCCTCCGGCACGCGGACTTCGATGCGGAGGTTACGGTACATCCGCGGGCCATCGCCGCCGGGCGCCGTGGCGCAGATGCCGAGCTGCGCGCGGGCGAGCGCTTCACCGTGCGCGATCTCCTCGCGGCGCTCCTCATCACATCCGCGAACGATGCGGCCGTGGCGCTGGCAGAACATGTCAGCGGGGATGAAGCGACGTTTGCCGACCGCATGGAGGAAACAGCCCGTGCGCTCGGTCTTACCCGCACGCGCTTCGTGAATGCGACCGGGTTCGACAGCGTGACGCACTTCTCGACCGCGTCCGACGTGGCGGCAGTCCTGACGGTGGCCTGGCAAGACCCGGTCATTGGTCCCTTCCTGCGGATGGAGGAGCTTACCATTACCTCACGCGCGGGGCAGCCGCACGTGCTCCGCACCACAAACCGTCTCCTCGGAGTGCGCACCGACATCCTCGGAGGGAAGACCGGCTTTACCGAAGCGGCGGGGGAGAATCTCGCCGTCATGGCGGAGTCGTCCGAGGGGCATCTCGTGGCTACCGTGATCCTCGGCAGTACCGACCGGTTCACGGATGTGGAGAACCTTCTCAATTGGACGTTCTGGGCGTACCAGTGGCCGGAGGAGTCGAATCAATGAATACAGCGCGAATCCTACGGGGATCCCGGAGGGGGAAGCGTAAGGTTCCCACCCGAGTATGATTCGCTTCTCTGATCCCGGCTTAGTCGCAGATGCTGCGCGCGTGGTTGGTCTTGGCGCGCTCGCCTTCGTCATCGCCATGCTCGGTACACCGTTCCTTTCCCACGTGCTGTACAAGTACCGCTTCGCAAAGAGCATTCGCACGGCCGGCGTTCCGGTGTTCGCGAGTCTCCACAAGAAGAAAGAGGGAACGCCGACGGGCGGCGGCGTTCTGATCTGGGCGACGACCGGGCTTCTTGCCTTCGGGTTGCTTATTTCGGCGACGCTGACGAGCTCTCCGCTTCTGAATTTTCTCTCGTTTCTCTCGCGGCGCGAAACCGTCCTGCCGCTGGCGGCACTCATTGCCTCTGCCGTGGTCGGTCTCGTCGACGACTACTGGGATGTCCGGCGCATTTCTCCCTTCGGTGGTGGCTTACGGATGCGCCACCGCCTCTTCCTCTACGCCGCCATTGCGAGCATCGGGGCCTGGTGGTTCTTCGTGAAGCTCGGCTGGGACCGCATCCATGTTCCCGCGTTCGGCGATTTCGTCATCGGCGGGTGGTACATCCCCCTCTTCATTCTCGTGGTCGTCGCCACGGCGTTTTCGGTCAACGAGGCCGACGGACTCGACGGGCTCGCCGGCGGCATCCTCCTCTTTTGCTTCGGCGCCTACGCCGCGATCGCGTTCACGAAAGGGCTCACGGACCTCGCGGCGTTCTGCGCAGTGATCATCGGTGCACTCCTCGCGTTTTTGTGGTTCAACGTGTACCCCGCACGATTCTTCATGGGTGATACCGGCTCCATGAGTCTCGGGGTCACGCTCGGCATCATGGCGATGCTCACGAACTCCGCGCTCGTACTCCCGATCATTGCCTTTCCACTCGTCGTCGAATCCCTCTCTGTCATTATCCAGGTTGCCGCCAAGAAACTCCGTGGGAAGAAAGTCTTTTTGAGTACTCCGATCCATCACCACTTCGAAGCAACCGGCTGGCCGGAGACGAAAGTCACGATGCGGTTTTGGATTCTCGCTGCCGTGTCTGCTTCGCTCGGGACCATCCTCGGCATCCTGGGGGCAGGGAAGTTCTAATGTTGCCGTCGTCTCCCGCCGCAGTGCGAGGGAAGAGGGTTTTGGTCATGGGGCTTGGTACCAAAGGCGGGGGCTTGGAAGTCGTGAAGTGGCTCGTCCATCAGGGAGCGCACGTCGTCGTCACGGACCAAGAATCGGACGTGGAGTTGCAGGCGTCTCTCGCTGAACTCCGTGACCTTCCGGTGACGTACATACTTGGGCAACACCGACCCGACGATTTCCGCTCTGCCGATCTCGTGGTCCGTAATCCTGCCGTACCTCTCGAGTCCCCGTTCCTGAAGATCGCCGCGGAGAGTGGCATCCCCGTGGTCATGGACAGCACGCTCTTCTTCCAGTTCTGCCCCGCGCCGATCGCCGGCGTGACCGGGACGCGAGGGAAATCGACGACCGTTGCGGTCGCGGGTGAGATCCTCCGTCGAGCTCGGCCGGAGACCGTCATCGCTGGGAATATCGGCCGATCGCCACTGGCGGACCTCGAGCGCATTCGTCCGGACACGCCCGTGGTGCTGGAACTCTCGAGCTGGCAACTCGAAGGACTCGAACCCTTTGGGATGAGTCCGCACTGGGCACTCCTCACCTGCATACTCCCCGACCACCTGAACCGGTACCCCTCGTTCGAAGCGTATGTCGCCGCGAAGGAGACCATCGTGACGCATCAGCGTGCAGACGACGTGGCAATTCTCCCCGCAGATGATCCGTGGGGACAGAAGTTTGCCAAGAAGACAGCAGCGCGGGTCGTCTGGTTTGGTGTTGCCGAGCAGACGGATGAGTACACCACAGGCTTATTCCGTGTCGGGAACTCTGTGCTTCGGCGCACACCGGAGCTCGATGAGTTATTTCTTCCATGGGAGGATCTGTGTGGAGTGGGGGAACACTCGAAGCGAAATCTGCTGGCGGGTGCCCTGCTCGCGCTGGAGATGGGAGCCTCGCCAACCGATGTCCGTGAAGTCCTTCGAACGTTCCGCGGGCTTCCCAACCGACTTGAGATTATCGGCGCGGTCAGCGGCCGGACCTTTGTAAACGACACGGCGGCGACCATCCCGGAAGCGGTTATCGCGGCGCTCAACGCCTTCCCCACACAGCGTGTCGTCCTCATTGCCGGAGGAACGGATAAGAATCTCGATTTTCGCAGCCTGGCGGGAGCCCTCCAGTCCGCAGACAATCTCCGTGCGATCGTTTTTCTCGAAGGGTCCGCAACTGAAAAAATCCGGTCGGCGCTGGGAAACATCCCACTGCGAAACGAGTCTCCTGCAGTTCGCACGATGTCTGCTGCCGTCGAGCAGGCGTGGACAGTCTCCCGGCCCGGCGATGTCATCCTGCTTTCTCCCGGAGCCGCGTCTTTTGAGCTCTTCCGAGACGAGTTTGACCGCGGCGATCAATTCCGTGCTGCCGTTCACGCGCTAGGATAAGACCACGTCCGCGCATGCGCGCACACCCCGACCTCCTGCTTCTCCTCGCCGTTCTTGCCGTCACGGCATTCGGTATTCTCCTCCTGGCCTCCGCGAGTAGCGTGCTGGGCATTGACTTGACCGGCGACCCGTACACGTTCGCGAAACACCAAATCATCTTCGGCGTACTCCCGGGGCTTGGGGCGCTTTTGGTCATGATGAACATTCCCTACCGGTTTCTCCGCAAGATTGTGATTCCCTTCCTCCTCGTCGTGATCGTCCTGCTCGTGTTGGTGTTCATTCCCCCTTTTCAAACCGCCTCCAGCGGTGCCGCGCGGTGGGTCCGCCTCGGGCCAGTCACGATCCAGCCCGCCGAACTCGCCAAGCTCGCCCTCATTCTGTACCTGGCGGCGCTCCTCGCCGGACGGGACGTGCGCCGAGGGCACGTCCGCGAGACGCTTCTCCCCTTCGTCGTGGTCGTCGGTTTCATCGCGGTCCTCCTCATCAAGCAGCCCAACATCGGAACGCTCGTCCTCATCATCGCTGCCGCGATGCTCACCTACGCGGCGGCAGGAGCACCGCTCTCGCAGTTGGTCAGCATGGCAATGGTTGCTGCCGTGCTCTTCGTCGTTCTCGTCCGCTCCGCGCCCTACCGGGTAGCCCGACTTATTACCTTTTTGCGCCCCGAGACTGACCCGAAGGGTATCGGCTACCAGGTGCAACAGGCTCTCCTCGCGATCGGCTCGGGGGGTCTTTGGGGATTCGGGATTGGACGGAGTCGACAGAAGTTCCGCTATCTTCCGGAGCCGGCCGGGGATGCCATCTTCGCGATCGCCGCTGAAGAGCTCGGCTTCATTCGGATGCTTCTCTTTCTCCTCCTGTATGCGTTCATCGTTCTCCGGGGGTACCGCATCGCCCGCACCTGTGCCGATCCTTTCGGGCGTCTCGTCGCCGTGGGCATTACCTCCTGGTTTTTTGTGCAGGCCGTCGTTCACATGGGGGCGAACGCCGGTCTCATTCCCCTGACCGGCATTCCGCTCCCGCTCATCTCCTACGGCGGATCCGCACTGGTGGTCGCACTCGCGGGAGTCGGGATTCTTCTGAACATCTCCAAGTACGCGCATCAGTAATCCGGGTGGAAGAAATCTCGCGTTTCTTCCGCCCGGCTGTACCCGCAGAGGACTCCGCAGTACGCTGAACGTCATGCGGGTTGTTCTCACTGGCGGTGGGAGCGGGGGCCATCTGACGCCGCTTCTTGCGATCAGCGGAGTCTTACGGGAATGGGAGGCGCGCGGCACGCTGCCGGATTTCGAACCGGACGATCCTCCGCTCGAGCTCGTGTACGTCGGCGTCGTCACCGAGACAGACCGGACGGCCCTGGAGGCTGCAGGCATTCCGTACCGCCACGTCCCGTCCGGGAAGATCCGACGGTACCTCTCCGGAGCACCGCTGACCGTCATTGACCTCACGTTTCGCTTGCCGGTCGGACTGTTCCGCGCGCTCTGGACGCTCTTCTTCATCATGCCGGACGTGGTCTTCAGTAAAGGCGGCTATGGTGCGGTTCCCGTCATGCTCGCGGCGTGGGTGTACCGCATTCCGATTCTCATCCACGAAACCGACATCGTGCCGGGCCTCGTGAACCGGCGCTTTGCCCGCTTCGCGTCGGCCATTGCGGTCGGGTTTCGGGAAGCAGAGAACGCGTTCCCCGCGGGAAAGGCGCTCGCGGTCGGCACGCCGCTTCGCCCGGCGTTTCGGCAGCTGGAATCTTCGGATGTCGCCCGGCAGCGATTAGGATTGCACGGTCGGAAACCGGTGCTCTTCGTCACGGGCGGGAGTCAGGGCGCCCAGCGGATCAACACGGTCCTCCTGACCAACCTCACGCGGCTCCTCCCCGAGGTTCAAATCCTCCATCAAGTCGGGGAACAGAACCTCGCGGCGATCCGGGATTTCACCCTGAAGGATCTTCGGCAGTTTCCCGGCGTCGAGGACTACCACGTGGTCGGGTTCCTTCCCGAGCAGGACATGGCACGCTCGTTCGCCGCGGCGGATATCGTCATTAGCCGGGCAGGCGGAACGACTCTTGCGGAAATTGCCGCCGCAGGAAAGCCGTCCGTACTCATCCCCCTCCGCGAGGCGGCGCAACAGCACCAGTGGGAAAACGCCTACTTCTTCCGCGAGCAGGGGGCCGCGGTCGTCCTCGACGAAAGTAACCTCACCCCGTCGGTCTTTTATTCGACCATCAAGCGCCTCCTCACGAACCCGCAAGATCTCCACGTCATGGCCGAGCGGGTGCGACTCCTCCACCGGCCGACAGCCGCGGAAGACCTTGCCACCATCCTCGTTGAAATGACGCGCGGCCGAGTGCCGCGACAGGTACTCGCGAGCTGACGAGCTTCCTGCTACGCTCAGCCACCCATGGGGACCGAGCGTCTGGAGCAATCACAGGCTCACCGGAATTCCGTGCAGGACCAGGGTAAGCAAGTCCGGCACGCCTACATCGTCGGGATCGGAGGCATTGGAGCTTCCGCGGCGGCGCAGTGGCTGCACACACAAGGATGGACGGTCGCGGGCACTGACCGCGAGGCATCTCCCGTGACGGAGGCGCTGGCCCGCACTGGCATCCGCGTGGACATCGGCGAGGTCAAGGACTGCCCGGCCGACACCGGACTGCTCATGTACTCTGATGCGGTTCCGACGGATCATCCAATTCGTGCTGCTGCGCAGACCCGTGGTATTCAAGAACGTTCGTATGCTGAACTCTTAGGAGAACTGACAAAGCCGCTGCGGACGGTGGCCATTGCCGGGTCGCATGGAAAATCCACGACCACCGCCATCGCCGGGCTTATTCTGGAAGCGGCAAAACATGATCCCACAGTGGTTGTCGGCAGCTTGGTTCCGCAGTGGGAGCAGGCAACAGGAAACAGGCAGCGGGCAGTAGGCAATTTTCGCCTTGGGCAGTCTGACCTCGCCGTCGTGGAGGCCGATGAGTACCAGGGACATTTCTTGTATCTCGCGCCGACGGTCGCGCTGGTGACCTCGCTCGATCACGACCACGTGGATTCCTACCCGACGGTTGCCGAGTACTCCGCGGCGTTTGTGGACTTTCTCCGGCGCGTTGGCCCAGGCGGCACCGTGGTGTTGTCCGCCGCGGATCCTGCAGCACTCGTACTTCGCGCGCATGTCCCGCCTGGAATTCAGCTCGTCACGTACGGCGTTGGGGAAGATATGCGAGACGCTGATGTCCACGCTTCTGAACCCATAGTTGAGAATGGCCGGCAAACGTTTCGTCTCACCGTGCACGGAACAGACTGGGGCATCTTCGCGCTCCCGGTTCCGGGCCGGCATGTGGTGTTGAACGCGACAGGGGCCATTGCCGCGACGTTTCCGTTTCACGTGTCGCCGGAGGATGTCCGTCGCGCCCTCGAGCAATTCCGTGGCATCTGGCGGCGATTTGAAAGAGTCGGAGATCTCAACGGGGCTCCGGTCATTTCGGATTACGCACACCATCCCACGGAACTCCGCGCGCTCGCCCAAGCCGCGCGCCAGCGGTATCCAAAGCGACGCCTGGTCATGGTTTTCCAGCCGCACCACCGGGCGCGGACCGCTGTCTTCCACGCCGAATTCGTGAAGGCCCTGGCGCTGTTCGACGCGGTCCTGCTTGCCGAAGTCTACGACGTTGCGGGCCGGGAGGATGCGGCACTTCGTGTCACGACCAGAGGCTGGGTGGACGAGCTTCGCGCGCTGGGAACCGAGGCACACTATGCGGCGACGCTTCCGGAGGTTGAAGCACTGCTCCGACAGCAGGCGCGTCCGGACGATGTGTTGTTGCTTACCGGCGCCGGCACCATTGATTCGGTGGCACGGGGGCTTGTTCGCGGGTAGCTTCCGAGTAAATAGGAAAACCCCCCAGTGGAGACTGCGGGGGTTTCGGCACCCAACGGCGCCTCGGGAATCATCATACGTGGTGAGGAACGGCGCGGGCAATCTCACGGACGAGTTCCGCGAGTGCCGTTTCGGCGTCTGCCTTGTACAGCGTCAGTATTGCCGCAATGACGGTCGCCGATTTCCCCATTTTCCGTCTGGAGCCAAGGACATTTCGAACGGTGATGAGGAAATCCTTCGGTTCCGGTAAGAATATGAGGGTCTCGTCGTACGCAATACGAGTCAACTCTCCGAGTGCCCGGCGGATTTTTCCGTTCCCGTCGAAAGTCAGCAGCGCCAAGAGGAACGCCTCCGACGCATCAGAAATATACACCTTTTCGGCATTCGTTCTTAGCAGCTCTCGGATCGCCGTGGGTATGTCGGGCTCCTGGGAGATCCAAACGCTTGAGTCAAAGTGAAAGCGGAATGAACCCCGAGAGTCTTCTGTGGGAATGTCCAGCGGTTCGCGGATGACGTACACGCTCATACAGAGCTCCTTTGTAGGAAAAGCCTCGTGAGAAAGAACAACAGCCCCGACTTTGTGTATCATGGATGTCGATGGACGTCCAGGAGCACGTCTCGCTTGCGCGGTATTCGACGCTCCACGTCGGGGGTGAGGCGCGGTACTTCGTCCGCATTGCCGATCTTGAAGTGCTCCGTGCTGCGCTCAACTGGGCAGCCGACCGCGATCTCCCGTGGTTCATCCTTGGCGGGGGAGCAAACTTCTTCTGTCGGGATGAAGGGTTTCCAGGTCTGGTCATCAGGATCGAGAGCCGATCCGTGACCCTGACCCCCGGGAGCGTTCCGGGCACCGGAGAACTCACGGCGGACGCCGGTGCGCTCACGCGCCTTGCGGTCATCGAGGCCGTCCGCCGTAGCTTCCGGGGTCTGGAGCGCCTCGCGGGCATTCCGGGAACGATCGGCGGAGCGGTCCGAGGGAATGCCGGTGCCTTTGGCGTGGAGACGAAAGACCGCCTCTCCAAGGTGGGCGTGCTGCGCTTGACTCCGGAGGGTTGGCACGAGGATGTTCTTCCCCGCGAACAACTGTCCTTTGGCTACCGCGACTCCACGTTCAAGCGGGAACCGGCCGGCTACGTCATTTGGAACGCCACATTTTCCTTGGATGCTGGTAATCCAGAGGAAGGAGAACGTCTCGTGAATGACGACCTCGCGGCCCGAAAGGCGAAGCAGCCCTACGAATTTCCCAGCGTCGGCTCCGTCTTCAAGAACCCGTCGGTAGAACGTCCAGCCGGAGCACTCATTGAGGCGGCAGGCTTCAAGGGGCGTCGGATCGGTGGTGCCGAGGTGTCGGTCAAGCACGCAAATTTTATCGTGAACCGCGGTGGCGCCACGGCGACGGATGTTCTTGCGCTCATCAAGCAGATTGAACGAGAGGTCCTTGAAGCGTTCGGTATTTCCCTCGAGAAGGAAATCGTGGTGCTCCCACACGATACCGCTGGTTGACTAGCGAAACATTCTGTGTCATACTGACGCCTATAAAGAAACGTGACCGCAGACGTGATGACGCGAAGTACTCGCCTTCAGAGTGAGGAGGGGAATGCGGTGTCTGCTGCCTTGGCACCGCTCGCCACAGAATTGGAACCAGGTACCGTTCGCGCTGCCATTCAGGAATTGCTTGCCCTTCTGCCGGAGCGCCCGCAGCGCATGCTTGCCGAGCGCTTCGGTCTCGGAAACGGTCGTCCGAAAACTCTCGTGGACATCGGCAAACGAGAGGGAGTTTCCCGTGAGCGCATCCGGCAAATCGTCGCGGGTGCTCTCTACACACTGCGCGCCGATTCTCCACCGAAAGGGACGGCGCGCGAACGCGCACGCCGTATTCTCCTGTCGCTCTGTACATCGTCCGGCGGGGTGACGACGGAAGAGACGCTTCTCGCCTCCCTTGGGGGTGGGGAAGCGAAAGACCGGAGCGCTGTACGCTTTCTCCTGTCATCCTTCCCGGATTTCTCGGAAGCGCAGGAGACGCAGCGAACCCGGCCGCACTGGATCGCCACCGCCCGCACCACATCGCGGAATGGGATGGAGCCGGCACCCGACAGTTCGACGCCAGTTGGACCGTCGCTCGAAACGGTCCTGGAGGCAGGAGAACGGATTTTGGAGCGTGAAGGAGCGCTTGCTCCCGAGTCCCGGTACCTTGACGAGCTGCGGCGTATCCTCGACGTTCCCGTGACCGATGCCATGCTCCGGTCGTTCCTCACTGTCTCCAAGAGAATTGTTCGGAATCCGTTCGGGGACTTCGGTCTCCGTGCGTGGCGGGCGGCTGTCCCTCGGAGCGTCGGCGATAAGGCGTACCTCGTGTTGAAAGCCCAGAGTAAACCGCTCCATTTTCGCACCGTCGCCGATGAGATCAATCGCATGCGGTTTGATCGGAAGCGCGCATTGGCCGGAACGGTGCACAACGATCTCATCCGCGACCCCCGGTTTGTGCTCGTTGGGCGCGGGCTCTATGCCCTCCGCGAATGGGGCTTCATGCCGGGACGCGTATCGGATGTGATTATCCGTCTTCTCCGAGAAGCGCACCGGCCGCTTCCGAAGTCCGAGATCGTCGCGGAAGTCTTGAAGCAGCGCTTCGTGAAGCGCAACACCGTGCTCCTCTGTCTCGTAAATCGCTCGTTCTTCCACCACCTGCCGGACGGAACCTATACGCTCGCCGAGACGCTCCGCACTGCGCCGCGCCAGCCGTCGCCAGAGCCGAGGCCGTCACCGACTTCGTAACTTCTCGGCCGTCTCCACACCAACATGCCGCTCCTCGATCTTCTCCTCGCCACTCTGCTGAACGCCACCGGGAACTTCGCGGCGTTTTTGGGTGTCGCACTCGTCCGCATCGGTCCGGCTGTCGGACTCGTGCTCTTCCTGATGATCCTGTTTTCCCTGTACCTGGAGACGATTCGGCGGCAGTACCTTGCGGCGTTTCCGTGGACCTTTCTCCAGGTGCGGGTGCCGGAGCTGAACACGCGCACTCCGCGCTCCATGGAGGAAGTTTTCAATGTTCTCCACGGCGCATTTCGCCCTCCCGACCTCTACGACCTCTACCTCGACGGGTATATGCATGCATGGTTCTCTCTGGAGATTCGCGGAACGTCCGAAGGCGTCACGTTCATCTTCCGCATTCCTACCGCCATTCGCCAACTTTTTGAAAGTGCGGTGTACGCGCAGTACCCCGACGCGGAGATTGTCGAGACGGAGGACTACACTCAACGGTTCTCCCTCTCGGATCTCGGGAAAGACTTCGACCTTTGGGGGACGGAGATGATTCTCCTCAAACCCGATGCCTATCCCCTTCGAACCTACGTAGATTTTGAAGACGAATTTGCGGAGGACGGTCGGTTTGTGGACACGATGGCCGCGGTGACCGAAGTCGTGAGCGCGCTCAATCTTGGTGAGGAAATCTGGATTCAGATTCTCTTTCGACCAGAGATTCCCAGCCTCAAGCTTCCCGGCATTGCACGCGGCGACTGGCAAAAAAGGGGAGAGGAGCTGGCGCTGAAACTGGCCGGCAAGGAGAGCGCCATCAAGAAAAAGCCCTCACGAGTCCAGCGGGTGCTGGGGTTCCTGGGAACAGTCGTTGGCATCTTTCTTCCCGGACCGGCAGTGGAAGCGAAGCGACCCTCGGCGCTGGACCTTGGCATGCTCCGGCTTACCCCGGGAGAGACGGATATCGTCCGCGCCATTCAGCGGAACGTGAGCAAGTCGGGGTACGGCTGCATCATCCGGACCTTGGCCATTGGTCTCAAAGGGAAGTTTATCCGCCGCGCCCGCATTCCACAGATCTTTGGTATCTTCAGGCCGTTCGGGTCGCAGAACTTGAATACCCTGTTTCCCGATGGGCGGTTTACGACCTCCCGTCCCGTCTATGGCTTAAGCGCGCAGCGGCAGCGCTTCCGGAAACGCCGCTTGCTCCGGCGGTACCAGCAGCGATACTTTCGCGAGAAGGGATACATTTTGAACGTGGAAGAACTCGCGACCATTTTCCACTTCCCGGTGAGTTACGTCCGGACACCCACGCTTGAGCACGCGCGTGCAAAGAAAGGTGAACCGCCGCCGGAAGTTCCGTTTGCTCCGCTGGAGGAGGGCTAACTCTTGTATACTGGGAACGCACACATGAGCCCTACCGTCTCACCAGAACTTATCACGGTTGTCGGCGAAACCAACTTTCGTAATGTCCGGCGCGCATTCGGGATTAAGCGCGATGATCGCCGCCGACACCTCTACGTCATTGGAAAAACTGGGTCCGGAAAGACGACGGTCCTCGAGAACATGGCGATCCAAGATATTCAGCACGGCGAGGGGTTGGCAGTTGTTGATCCCCATGGGGACTTTGCCACCACGATGCTCGACTACGTATCACCGAACCGCATCAACGACGTTATTTACTTTGATCCGTCAGACGCGGAGTTCCCCGTCGCCTTCAACGTCCTAGAAACGGTCCGCCCGGAGGACTCCCGTTTCGCCCAGGAGAAAAACCTCGTTACGTCGGGTCTCGTCGGTGTCTTCAAGAAGCTCTGGGCTGATTCGTGGGGACCCCGGCTCGAATACATTCTCCGGAATACCATTTTGGCCCTCCTGGACTCGCCGGGGAACACGCTCCTCGGTATCCTGCGGATTCTCGTGGACAAGGACTTTCGGAAGGAGATTGTCTCGAACATCCGCGATCCCGTTGTGAAGTCATTCTGGGTGGACGAATTCGCACAGTACAACGAGCGGTTCCGCCAGGAGGCGATTGCCCCGATCCAAAACAAAGTCGGACAGTTTCTGACGAGCAGCATCATCCGGAACATCATTGGTCAGCCCAACTCCACCATTGATCTCCGGGAGATTATGGACCAGAAAAAAGTCTTCATCATGAATCTCTCAAAAGGGAAGATTGGAGAAGACAACGCCGCGCTCCTCGGGGCAATGATGATTACGAAGATTCAACTGGCCGCCATGGACCGCGCGCAGCTTCCCGAGGAACAGCGTCAGGATTTCTACCTGTACGTAGACGAGTTCCAGAATTTTGCCACGGAGTCGTTTGCGACTATTTTGAGCGAAGCTCGGAAGTACCGCCTGGATATCATCATGGCGCATCAGTACATTACCCAGATGTCAGAGGAAGTGCGCGACGCCGTCTTCGGGAACGTGGGAACCACCCTGTGCTTCCGAATTGGCGCCTACGATGCGGAGTTCCTCGAGCGGGAATTCGCTCCGCACTTTACGGAAACGGATCTCGTGAACCTCGACAAGTACAATGCCTACATCAAGCTCATGATTGACGGGACCGCGAGCAAGCCGTTTTCCATGATGACGATTCCTCTCGGCTCACGATCCCCATGGTACGGGGAAGCGGAGAAGATCATCCGGGTTTCACGAGAGCGCCATGGTCGCCCCCGTGAAGTTGTGGAAGAGAAGATTAGTCGGTGGAGTTCCAAGACCTTCCGACAAGCCGGGGAGGAAGAATCCGCCGCCTATACCTTCGAGCGGCGCCAAGAACAGCAACGTTCCGACCACAGTGAACGTCGAGAATTTCCTCGACCACACACACGAACGCCCGAGCGCGCGCTCCCGCCCGTTGAAGCCTTGGAGAACGCCGTCGTGGCGCCGTCTGGTCAGCAGATCGCGAGTCTCGAGGATCGTCTCCGACAGGAAGAGCCGCAGCGTCTGAAGCGGGCGTACCCCATCACCTGCGATCGGTGCGGACGGGCAACGGAGGTTCCCTTTGAGCCAGTTCCTGGGAAGGAAAAGTACTGCCCGGAGTGTTTGGCGATTGTTCGTGCCGAACGCAAGCGTTTCAAGCTCGGCGCGCGTGGAGCGGAGCAGGGACGATCCCCGATCGCGTCAGGCCGCGTGCGCGTCCAGCCCCCTCCTCTGCCACCCCCTCCGCTTGGCGGGCTCCACGTGTAAGCAATGGGCACGAGAGACCAAGAACATATCGGTCCGTTACCGCCTCCCGTGCCGCCTCCGCCGCAGGAAGGCCCGCGGCCGCTCATCTGCTTGGACCCGAACGAATTTCAGGGCGACGAAACGTGGCACCTGGATGAAATTCTCCGAGAGTTTGTGGAGGGGTTCCGCTTTCTCCTTCCGCTCAAACGGGAGGTGACGTTTTTCGGCAGCGCGCGCATTCCGGCCGGAGATCCCTGGTATCACGAGGCGGAGAAACTCGGGCGACTTCTGACCGAGCGCGGGTATACGGTGATCACCGGGGGAGGTCCCGGCATCATGGAGGCAGCAAACAAAGGCGCACTCGAGGGGTGCCAAGGAACGGTCGAAGAATGCTCTGTCGGTATCGACATTAATCTTCCGGAAGGAGAGCGACGCAATCCGTACGTCCGAAAACGAATGGCGTTTGATTACTTCTTCACCCGGAAGGTCATGCTCTCTGCGTCGGCGCAGGCGTACGTATTTTTTCCCGGGGGATTCGGCACACTCGACGAAATGACGGAAATTGCTACGCTCGTCCAGACGAAGAAGATGGAGAAAATTTCCATCATCTGCATCGGGAAGACGTTTTGGGAACCATTCCGGGAGTGGATGCGCACCTTCATGATCGAACACGATCCCCCGCTCATTGACGCATTCGATCTCGAGGTGTTTACCATCGTGGATTCCGCGGAAGAAGCACTGCCGATTATTGAGCAATCCAAAGAGCGCAAGTTTTTTTAGGCTGTCGGGCGCTCTGTACGCTCGCAACGAGCGTCTGTACGATAGCCTCATGTCAAAGGTCTGGAGTGGATCGGACGAGGAAGCTCCATTTGGAGACCGCGGGGGAAAGCCCTCCGCGCGCGAGCGTCGGTCGAAGTACCAGAAAAAGGAATTAGAGCTTGCGGAAGAGCGCGAAGCTCTTTCGCGTCTGCTTGGTGATGAGCGACAGCGGAAGGAGGAGGTTGCGCGAATCCGGCGAGACCGGGAGCGAAAAGAAACGGAGATGCTGCAACTCGAGCAACGGCAACGGGATCGGGAGCGGGCGCTTCAAGAATTGGAGCACCGCGTCGCAGGGCAGAAAGCGAAGATCTCGCGGCTCGAGCGCGACGTCAATTCCTTACGCGAGGAAGCGTTCCAACGGTCACGGTAAATCGGTGCCATGTGCGCAATCACGAGCACGCAGCTCCGCGAACGGTTCTTGGAATTCTTCCGCGAGCGCGGGCACGCCATTCTTCCGTCCGCATCGCTGGTTCCGGAGAACGATCCCACTGTTCTTTTTACCGCCGCCGGTATGCAGCCGCTCGTGCCGTATCTACTCGGACAACCCCATCCGCAGGGAAAGCGACTCGCGAACGTGCAGAAGTGCCTCCGGACGGGCGACATTGACGAGGTTGGTGATGCCTTCCACCTGACGTTCTTTGAAATGCTCGGGAACTGGTCGCTCGGTGATTATTTCAAGAAGGAAGCGATTGAAATGAGTTTTGAGTTTCTGACCTCCGATCGGTGGCTCTCGCTCCCAGCGGAGAAGCTCGCGGTGACCTGCTTTGCCGGTGACGCCGACGCGCCACGCGATACCGAGTCCGCGCGCATCTGGGAACGGCTCGGAATCCCTAAAGACCGAATGTTCTTCTTTGGGAAGAGCGCGAACTGGTGGGGGCCGCCCGGGAAGGCGGGTCCCTGCGGTCCGGACACGGAAATATTCTTCGATACTGGTCGAGGGCCAGCATCCACGCGCCCGAACGACGACTCCGGACGCTTTGTTGAGATTTGGAACGATGTCTTCATGGAATACGAGAAGCGCTCCGACGGTACCTTCGCTCCTCTACAACAGAAGAACGTGGATACCGGCATGGGGCTGGAGCGCGCGGTGGCAGTTCTGTGCGGTCATACAAACGTGTACGAAACGGACGTGTTCGCCCCGCTCATGGAGCTCATTCGGGGGAGCGTGCCGCGTGCCGATGAGAGGCATCTCCGGATTGCTGCCGATCATCTCCGCGCCGCCGTCTTCGTCTTGAGCGATCCGCACGAAATCGTCCCCAGCAATGTCGAACAGGGCTATGTCCTCCGGCGACTCATCCGCCGTGCCTTGCGGTCTCTCCGTCTCCAAGGAGCAGAAGAACATCACCTTCTGGATATTGGTAATCGGTTTGTTGACGAACTTGCGCGTATTTATGGCGAGGCCTACCCGGAGATTTTCGAGCGCAAAAGCCAAGCGGAGACCCAGCTCTGGGGCGAGCTCCAAAAATACATCGTTATCGAACAGCGGGCTGGGAAGTTTATCGAACAGGTACGGGGGCGCGGTGACACACGGATCTCTGGGGCAGAGGCGTTCGCGATTTATCAAGAGAGCGGCATTCATCCGGATCTTCTTCGGTCACTCGGTGCGTCCCAGGACGTGACGGTAGACTTCAAAGGTTTTGAGGAGGAGTTCCAGAAGCACCAGCAAGTCTCCCGCGCGGGCATGACCCAGCGGTTTGCTGGCGGTCTTACGGACCACTCCGAGCGGACGGTGCGCATGCACACCGCCACCCATCTCCTCCATGAGGCACTCCGACGCATCCTCGGGCCGCACGTCGAGCAGAAGGGGTCGAACATTACACCCGAGCGGCTCCGGTTTGATTTCTCCCATCCGAGGAAGCTCTCCACCGAGGAAATCCGCAAAGTAGAGGACCTCGTGAACAAGGAGATTCGCCGAGATCTTCCCGTGACGCGCGCAGTCATGACGCCGGAGGAAGCGAAAGCTGCCGGCGCATTAGGTTTTTTCGAAGAGAAGTACGGCGATCAGGTGAGCGTGTACACGGTCGGTGATTTCTCGAAAGAGATTTGTGGCGGTCCCCACGTCCCGCGGACAGGGGTGATCGGGCGCTTTCACATTACGAAAGAGGAGGGCCTGGCCCAAGGCATTCGTCGCATTCGCGCGGTGGTTGAGTGAACGTTTAACGCTCCAGCGCGAAGACGAGAAACGTTGGTATGTCCCCGTTCTCTCCGAAAACGAAACGTGAGCACCGCGTGGTCGTCGGGCGTACCCGGGGAGAAGAGCTTGATCTCCTTCGGGTCGAACGTCGAGACGGTCAGCATCGGCTGCTGGCTGCCGCCACGATTCCCTGGGAATCCGGTGCGGCGCTCGGAGAGCCACTGGAACGTCTCCTCGGCTGGCACGCACATGAACCGCTCGTTCTGGCTGTGCCGACGCCAGCACTGGCGGGAGGTTCCGTCACGATTGGTCGCGCGCTTCCCGGCACCGGGCGAACCGCACTGGACCTTCGGGAGCTGACGCTTCAAGCCCACTGGCACGCGCGGGAGCAACTCCGCGAGGAAGCTGCAGAGTTTTTTGGGTGCCCGCTGGAAGATCTCGCGGTCTTCCGGGAAGAGGTACGTCCCTGGCAGGAAGCGCGCGGTGGTGACGGTCTTGAAGCGACCGTCACCACCCTCTTCCAAGGGCCGACGGCCTTCGGTGAATCCCTTCTCGTTCCGCCAACGCCGGCGCGGTTCCAATCCTTGCCGCCGCCGGATGTGCCAGTCTGTGACCTGGTGCTCCTCCCCGTGTTTTTAGGCGAAATCTTCCAAAAGACGTCCGAACCGATTGGCTTGCTTGTCAGCGAAGAGTCCCATCTGACGTTTGTGGTACGAGACGGCGACATTCTGCGGATGTTGCGGACCGCGCCGCTCGGAAGTGATCTTCTCGTCGGAACGCTCGTGCGCGCCCTGTCCTGTTCACCGCGCGAAGCGGCCACGTTGCTCGAGCGCGCTGACGCGAGCGTGCTCTCGCCGGAGGGAGTGCGGATCCTTGTCCGGGTCTTTCGTCCGCTCTTTCCCCTCTTTCGGACCATCGTTCGACTCTTCTTTGCGCATCTTCCGGACTCGGAGTGGCCAGTGCGACTGGTGGTTGCCGGGTTCTGGCCGACGCTCCTTCACCGACTCTTCTTCCATCGGAATCCAACGCTGTACCTCTCGAGAGCGCCGCGCATCGTTCAGCTCTTGCCGCGCCCAGTGATGACTCCGGTGGATCCGTCACGCCTGATTGCCGCGCGCATCCCGGCGACAATTTTCGCGCTCCTCGAGCAGCTTGCCGACATTGCGCTCCGGAGACTCGAGCATGCACCCGCTGCTTCCGCTGTATACCAACCCATCCAGGAACGCCAGTTGCGGTGGCATGCCAAGTAGTCAGAGCACGGCACCCGTCTTACGCATCCCCGCCTCGGATGATCTGCCGGATATCCTGGAGAAGATCCAACGAGTTCCCGCCCCGCACGTCGTAATCGACTGCCGGCAACATCCCGTTCTGCGGGCGGATCCGCTGGTCCGCCGACTCCTCCAAGCGACCGCTGCAGACTTTGGAAAGGACATTACCTTTCAGCTCGCTGACCGTGCAGTACGGCACGCCACGGTCAGCGCTGATCAGCGTGGGCCGCGGGAGCGGGCGGGTTCTTCCAGTTTCCGGAGGCGGCGCCTGCTCCCCGGAGGACCCCGTGAACTCCCTTTGCTCCCCTGGCGGCGGTTTCCCATCGTGACGCCGAGGGGTCGTGCGACCCTGGCGGTCTTCGCAGTTCTCACTGGTATGCTTCTCACCGGCGTCGTGACGTTCGTGGTGCCGCGGGCACGCGTCCGTCTCGTCCTCGCGACCGAGCCATTTGCGGCTGATCTCACCCTGCGACTGGATGCGAGTGTGCGCGAACCTCAACGCGATACCGGAACACACCCCGCGCGCCTCCTCCGCATCGAGGAAGCAGTCGAAGAGGAATTCCCCGTTCACACCACCGTCGAGAAAGGAGCGCGTGCCGAGGGCGTGGTCGACATCGTGAACCAGACGGCGGCCCAGCAGGGGATCAAAGCACGCACGCGGCTCCAGGGCACGTCGGGGGTGGTGGTGCGTACGCAGCGCGACGTCATTGTTCCAGCCTTGGGCCGTGCGTCGGTTGCCGTGCGGGCGGAGGAGGGAGGCAGCAAGGCAAATCTTGACCCGCAGCGGCTCGTCATACCCGCGCTTCCGGCAGAATCCCGTCGACTTCTCTACGGGGAAATCGTGCGTCCGCTGCACGGCGGAACTGACCGGCTGGTGCGCCAGCTCGCGACCACAGACGTTGAGCGGGGTACCACCGCACTTCGCGAGAACGCCGAGCGCAAACTCCTGGAACTCATACAACGTGAGGCGCGTACCGCGCCCACGCCCCATTCGAGGCAGGAGCAGGTGTCCTTTTCGCGCCCGGAGCTTTCTCGCGTGGTCGTTGGCGAGGCGGAAATCTCTCCCCCCGTCGGGACCGATGCAGAGTCCTTCCGAATTCGGACCACGGTTCGCGGCGAGGCGTTCACCGCGGATGCTGCGTCGCTCCAGGCATTTCTGACCGATCTGCTTCAGCAGCGAATCGGGAACGAGAAAGATCCGGTCCGGAAAAGCTCCTTTGAGGACCTTCGGGTCGTCGACGTGCGCTGGGACCACGGGAGAACCGAGTTCTCGCTCCATTCAGAAACCCCGCTGATCCCGCGTCTCAACTTCGATGAGCTGCGTGAGCGGCTCCAAGGCAGAACCGCGGATGATGCTGCCGCGTTCCTCCGCGCGATTCCCGGCGTGCGCACCGCAGAGGTTCGTCTCTCGCCGGTCTGGATCAAGCGCATTCCCTCGCTTCGCCGGAATATCCACATCGACGTGGCAACCCAACCGTGATCACCGTTGCTCTTGACAGCGCTTTCCGACTTTCGTATGCTCTATCCTAACGCGTCTGTGATCCTGCTCCGCACGCACTTGGGCATGTTCCTGTCGGTCTACTTCCAAGTACCACCCCAGGAAGTGCTGCGGGCTTCTCCGCAGGAGTTTCTAACGTTCTGAACGTTCTGTTGTGGCGAAGGACACGATCCAACTGACTGGGGTCGTGAAAGAGAATCTTCCCAACGCGACGTTCCGAGTCGAAGCGGAGGGAGGACACGAAGTGCTGGCGCACATCTCCGGGCGCATGCGGGTGCACCGCATTCGAGTCCTTCCCGGTGACCGGGTGACCGTCGAACTCTCCCCCTACGATCTCACGCGCGGGAGAATCATCCAGCGTCTCGACGCACGCTCCTAACGACCCATCAAGGAACGAGGTACGCGGTCCCAAGCATCGGGCGAGGGTTGTTTATCCCGCCTCCCTGCGGCTGTCCTGTGACCACGGACCTTGGATCTTGAACACCATTCATGAAGGTTCATGCTTCCGTAAAACGCCGGTGCGCGCAGTGCAAATTAGTCCGCCGTCGAGGCCACTTGTTCGTGGTGTGCCCGGCAAATCCGAAGCACAAGCAGCGGCAGGGGTAATGTCCGCCAAGTGCAGCGCTGAGTCATGAGTTGCGAGGTTTGAGTCTTTCAGTAACCCACTGAGAACTCGGAACTCAGTACTGAGCAGACCTATGGCGATCCGTATTGCCGGTGTGATTCTCCCGGATCAGAAGCGCGTCGAAATTGCTTTGGCGCGCCTGTACGGCGTTGGCCGAAGCCTGAGCGGGAAAATCCTGGCCCAGGCCGGCGTGGATCCGTCGGTGAAGGTACGGGATCTCACAGAGAAAGAGGCAAGCGCCATCCGCGAGAGTATCGAGCGCGGTATCTCGGTGGAGGGAGAGCTGCGGCGTGACGTCACCGAGAATATCCGACGGTTGAAGGACATTCACTGCTATCGCGGGTTGCGGCACATTCGGCGACTGCCAGTCCGCGGCCAGCGGACGCGGACGAACAGTCGGACCGTTCGTGGGAACATCCGTCGGACGGCAGGTTCGGGCCGACGCGCATCCCCGGAAAAGAAGTAATGCATCAAAGAGCGGTAGCCATGCCTGCGGAAACCCCCGCCACCGAAGCAACGATGTCTGCGTCGTCCGCGGAGCAACCGTCGGCCAAGGAGAGTAAGAAAAAGGTTGGACGGCGTCGGGTTCCCACGGTCAAAATTCACATTCAATCGACGTACAACAACACCCTCGTGACGGCTGCAGACCCGGAGGGAAAGGTCATTGCGTGGAGCAGCGCCGGTCGCATTGGCTACCAAGGAGCACGCAAGTCGACTCCGTACGTTGCGAACGAGGTGGTTCGCGATCTCCTGAAACGCGTCGAGCCATTCCAAGTGAAGGAAGCATCCGTCGTGATTCGCGGGATCGGGAGCGGACGGGAATCGGCCGTGCGTACACTCGCCGCCCACGGTGGATTTGTGCTCACCTCCATCCGCGATAACACTCCCATTCCTCATAACGGGTGCCGACCGCCGAGACGGCGTCGCGTGTAACGGGACTTTCCCATGGCTATTGCCTTTGATCACGTGTGTGCTCGTTGTCGCCTCGCCGGCGCGAAGCTCTTCCTCAAGGGAGAGAAATGCTTCACGCCGAAGTGTCCAATTGTGCAGCGTCCGTACCCGCCCGGCATCCATGGGCAGAGGCGCCGCGCACCGACGGAGTACGGAGCGCAGCTGAAAGAGAAGCAAGCACTCCGCGCTATCTACAACATTCGCGAGCGTCAATTGCAGCGGTACTTCCGCGAGGCACGTTCAGAACGCGGCGTGACCGCTGATGCGCTCATTACCCGGTTGGAATCCCGCTTGGATCGGATTGTGTACCGCCTCGGCTTCGCACACTCGCAGGCCCATGCTCGCCAACTCGTCCACCACGGGCTCATGGCGGTGAACGGCCGGCGGGTGGACCTCCCCTCGTACCCGGTGAAGGTGAATGACGTGATTCAGATTAAGGAAGCGAAGCGTGGAAAGCCGATCTTCACCAACCTGGCGGAGCGGACGGCGACGAAAACTCTTCCTTCTTGGCTGAAGCGGGAGGATCCGTGGACGGGGAAGGTCATTGACGTTCCGCGGCCAGATCCAGCCGAGATTCCGGTAGACCTCCGCGCGGTCGTAGAATTCTACTCGCGCTAACCCGTTTACCCGTAAAACCTGACGTAGACCATGGATAAAATTCTTCTCCCCAGCACCATCACCCTGATGAAGGAAGAAGGGAACGAGGCAACGTTTGAAATCAGTCCGTACTTCCCTGGATACGGACCGACGGTTGGCAATGCACTGCGTCGCGTCCTTCTCTCCTCGCTTCCCGGGGCGGCGATTACCGCGGTCCGCTGCGAGGGAATTGAGCACGAGTTCTCCACACTCCCCGGTGTGGCGGAAGATTTCGTCAGCATTCTCCTCAACATCAAGCGCATCCGGATCAAACTGCATACCGACACTCCGGTAGAGCTCCGCATCAAAGCCACCGGTGCGCGGACGGTCACCGCGGGGGACATTGAGAAGGTCGCGAACGTGGAGATCGCGAATCCGGACCATGTGATTGCCCACCTCACCGACGACAAGGCAACGTTGGATATGACGCTCACCTCTGAGCAGGGTCGGGGGTACGTGCCGGTCGAGTTGCGCGAAAACGAAGAGCGTGCCTTAGAGACCATTGCGGTGGACGCCATTTTTACGCCGGTAGAGCGGGTAAGTTTCCGTGTGGAAAATGTGCGAGTCGGCCAGATCACGGAGTACCACAAACTCATCATGACGATCCGGACCGATGGCACGGTGACGCCGCGTGACGCCCTGTCCGCTGCCGCGTCCATTCTCCAGGATCACTTCGGAGCACTCGCAACCGACGTCCACGAGCGGCTCACCACGCGGCGGGAAGCTCTCCCAGTTGAGGAGGCACCGGTCGCCCCCCGACTGACTGTGACCGCAGGGCCAGGAGAATCGGTGCCGCCGCTCACCGAGATCGAAACGCCCGCGCGTCTCGTGGAGACCGCTGTTGCAGGAGCGGTGCGGGCGCCGGAGGAACTCGCGAAGGATCCCAGGCTCACCAGTGTGGTGGAGCTCCCCATTGCGACCCGGATTCAGAACCTTCTGGAGAAGGAAGGTATCAAAACCGTCGCTGGGCTCGTGTTGAAGACGCGGAGTCAGATGCTCGGCATTCCAGGGCTTGGCGAGAAGGCCTTGGAAGAGATTGAGAGCGGGCTGACCAAACTCGGCGTGAGCCTCCGCGAGGAACACTCTGCCGGATGAGACACCGTCGAGCGAAATTCACCCTGTCGCGCACGCCTGCCGAGCGCCGAGCGCTCGCGCGGAAACTGGGCATTGCCCTCATCACGCACGGAAAGATTGCCACCACGCCGGCACGGGCCCAGTTTGTGCGGCAGTTTGTCGAGCCGCTCGTGACCACCGCAAAAGCAAATACTCTGACGTCCCGGCGACGTCTCATTGCGGCACTCGGGAATCGCCAGGCGGCAGCGCTACTCCTGAAACGCGCCGACGCGTACCGGAGCCGACCGGGCGGCTATACGCGCATGACGCGACTCCCGACGCACCGTAGTGGTGATCACGCACCGCAAGTCCTCATTGAGTTCGTCTAATCTCATGACTGCTCCCAAGCGTACGAGCCAACCGTCAGAGGCCCACCGTCCCTGGCGGTTCTACAACGCGGAGGAACACGTCCTCGGGCGCCTGGCGACCGAGGTTGCCATCGCCCTTCGCGGGAAAGATCATCCCCAGTGGGTCCCGTACCGTGATACGGGCGCCATCGTGGTCGTCACGAATACCGACCGTGTTCGCGTCACGGGAACCAAAAGAGAGACGAAAGTCTATATGCGCCACACGCAGCGGAAGCCCGGCGCCGTCCGAATTCTCTCGCTCCGTAAACGCCTCGAGCGTGACTCGCGTACCGTCGTGCGGGACGCGATTTGGAACATGCTCCCGAAGAACCGCCTGCGCCATCGGATGATTCTTCGCTTAAAGCTCTACCAAGGCGCGGAGCATCCACACCTGGCGCAGAAAGGAGGAGCCAATGCCTGACCAAGCTCGGTACGTTGAAGGCGTGGGGAGACGGAAAACCGCCGTCGCTCGGGTGCGTCTCCTCCCGGCAGGAAGTTTGGGTGGCGGCAAGGACAAGGACGCCACGACCTTCCTTATTAATCAGCGACCGTGGGAGGAGTATTTCCCGATCGTCGCACTCCAAACTCCCGTCCGCCAGCCGTTTGAGATCACCGGCAGTTGGGGAAAATTCGATGTGTCGGTACGGGTAAGCGGCGGAGGGATTCACGCGCAGGCTGGTGCCGTGAAGCTCGGCATCGCCCGTGCGCTCGAAAAGCAGGAAGAAGGCTTCCGCAAACCGCTGCGCGACACCGACATGCTCACCCGCGACCCGCGAGAAAAGGAACGCAAAAAGCCTGGACTCAAGCGCGCCCGCCGGGCGCCACAGTGGCAGAAGCGGTAAACGATAGCATGGCGAGTAAAGATTTTATTTTTCAGGGATTTACAACTCGGAATCACATTGATGCTATCAGACACGTAATTGAGATTCCAGATATTGAGGAGATTGTTCTTAGTGTTGCTTTTATAAACGAAGACGGGGTACGTCTTATTGAAAATAATCTGCGCCCTTTCGCATCAAAAACAAAAGTTTTCTCGGGCATACGAAATGATATAACCTCTCGCCAAGGACTCGCTCGATTATTAGAACTGGGAGTTTCAGTTTACGTTGTAGATACTGGAGCGCGGGGTGTTATTTTTCATCCGAAGCTATATTTATCAAGAGGTGCGCAACACGCACGCTTGCTTGTTGGCAGTGCTAATCTAACCCTCGGCGGGCTGAACAATAACATCGAGGCTAGTTTGGCTCTCGATTTGAATCTAGATGAACAATCCGATCGCGAATTCGTCAGCGAAATTCAGGAGCAGTTTACCGAATTACCCGGAAGATATCCTGAACATATTTTCATAATTCGAGGTGCATTAGAGCTGGATAGATTACAAAACAGTGGCCGCCTACTCGACGAGGCGGAAACTCTGCCTCCACGCCCCGCGGTTACCGCATCAAGGCCCTCCAATGACCCGATTTCACGCATTCGGCTTGATGTTATACCACTATCTCGTGCGTCACGGCGTGCACGATCAGAACCAGTAATCCGCCGAGCTGTTGGCCACGTTCCCCAAGGACAACCTCAAACCCAAGCCGCAACCAATCTTGAGCTTGTCTGGCAAAGCAAGGCCTTAACAGAGCGAGATCTTAATATTCCTCATGAGAGAGGCACGCACGCAACTGGTTCTATAAACCTAGATAAAGGTCTTTTAGATGAAGCGATAGATCACAGACACTACTTTCGCGATGCAGCTTTTGCCCACCTTCAGTGGACCCCTCGCGCAACGGTTAGCGTGGAGGAAGCGGAGGCTCGTTTTCAGTTAATTATCAAAGGAATATATTACGGAGAGTTTCCACTACAAATTAGGCATAGCACCGATACGAACAGTCGTACATATCAGCAACGAAACGCTATGACGCGCTTGAGTTGGGGTCCTATACGCGAATACGTCTCACGTCCAGATTTGATCGGACGTACCTTGTCCCTCTATAGAGATGAGGCGGATCAGGGACGATTTGTACTGGAGATTGACTAAGCGATTTCGGAATCGCTCGAAACCCTCTGGCGTCTGTCGTGGAGTCTTTGCCAGTTATTTACTAGTAGATTCTGCTCAGATTTTGTCAGCCCTAAGCTGCTTAAAATTTTCTTATCCTGTTGCTCTAAAACATCCACCATCGGTAAAGTTTTAACATCCTTGTCCAGTTCTGTAAGATTCACTGCTAATTCCGGTAATGGGATGAGTAGTTTCTCAATTTCGGACGGCACTAACTCTAATACTCCACCTCCATAATGACGTCCCTCGAGTTCAGCGCTTAGTGCCGTTAAAGAGTTAATAAAAGATCCCACTAGGCGCTTATTAGCCACGCCGTGAGCACTAATTCGGTAAGCCGTATCAGTAGTAAAAGCTCCAATTTTATTGAGTATGAGTCTTGGCGCATCGTGCGATCTTTTGAGCATCCCGATTTCCGTAGTGTAGACGGAGGGGACTGAATACCAAGGATCACGAACTCGGCATTTATATCGTGTATGAAGATTTTGTTCCTCTCCGTAGTCTATATATTTTTGAGCGGAAACGTATCTACTCACAGAATCATCCGAAAACCAAATAAAATTTGCTGGCTTGCCCTCCTCTTTATTCATTCGGTGTTGATACTCGTCATAAATAACTCCAGGGCAGTGCTTGCTTCGTCCGAACATAGGATGAGCCCATTTTGATAAGCCGAATTCCTCCACAGTTTCATCGGAGACGAGAAAATAGTTATTTGCACCTGTAACAATCCCAACATCTACTTCTGCAATATCCTTAAAATGATGCACATTCGGATGTTTAGATAGGTTATCCAACAAAGAACGGGCAGAGCGATCCAAGAGTGCATAAGTCCATTTTCCAGCGATCGTTCTGCCATTTAATGATTTAGGAGCAGAGAAAATAATTTCAGGATCAGTATTGAGAAATTCTTTTTGCTTAACTGGGTAAATACCAACACCTTCCGCTTTGTCTGCGGGACTACCTTTTTTTTCAGCAAGAAGAAGAACAGCGCCTTGAAGTGTATCGCTAAACCAAAGTTCCTCCGGATCAACGATTACTAGTCTGCGGCATTCTTTTCCTAAATAAGACCTTAGGGGTTGAGCATGCGTGATATGCATAATCTCGGCTGGCACTACCATTGCGAGACGACCACCGGGGCGCAGTAGAGCCATAGAAGCTAAAACAAAAGGTACCCAAGCGTTGGCATGTTTCGTAAATGGTAAATCCAAATTTTCAAAAACTTCCTCTGCTCTTTGCTGAAAATCCTTTGGGAGGTATTGATATCGAATGAAGGGCGGGTTACCAACTATCGCATCGAATCGTTGTCCTTTGTGCAGACTATTAAGCGCCCATCCAAGAAAATCTTCTGTATAGACACTAGTGTTGGGTAAAATATTGCGAGCTCTTGCGCGAGCTTTTCTTACTTCTTCTTTGTCGATCTCGAGGCCAAGAAGAGAGATATTTTTCATACCCCCGACTCTACTGAAAGCTTCAAGAAAAATACCATCCCCGCAGCTCGGTTCAAGAATTCTCTTTGGTTTAATCCCTCTAACCCACTTCGCAAGAAAGGTCGCTAAATCTAAGGGGGTATAGTATCCTCCTCTTAATTTCTGCCGACTTTCGCTTGCGATGAAATTCATTAAGTTTAACTACCTTATGAGATTTATTAGCCGAAAATGTGATCTCGAAATTATTAATACCTTCGCAGCACCGCCCGTACAATTCCTTGGATCGCGGGGTTTTTGACGTAGAGGGGTTTCATGGTGCGGTTGGCGGGCTGGAGGCGGATGCGGTCCTTCTCGCGATAGTAGCGCTTGAGCGTCGCGTACTCATTGTCGAGGAGCGCGACCACGACGTCGCCGTTCCGCGGGTAGAAGCTTCGTTCCACCACGACATAATCCCCGTCGAGGATGCCGTCGTCCACCATTGAATCTCCTTTCACCTGGAGGCAATAACAGTTGAGGTTGGGGAGAAGTTCCACGGGAATCGCGATGTTTTCACGCTCCTGAACCGCCTCAATGGGTGCTCCTGCGGCAATGCGGCCCGCGAGGGGGAGCTGAACCGCCTTCACAAGGAGAGAGACGCTCTTCGAAAGCTCGAGAGCACGAGCGCCGCTCGGCTCCGTGCGAAGAAGACCTTTGGCTTTAAGTGCCTGGATGTGCGCGAACACGGTAGCTTTTGACGAGCGCCCAAGCCCCTCGGCGATTTCTTGATAGCTCGGCGCATACTCGTGGGCGGCGACATATTCGCGGATGAACTGCAAGACTCCCGCCTGGCGCTTCGTGAGGCGGCGGGCGTGACGCCCGGAGGGTTCGGAAGGGAAGCCTGTGTCCCGCACGGGGCAAGCGTACCGTACGGAATACGAACGAGAAAGACTTTCTGTCAAGAGACCGACACGGTTGGTATGCTCATCGTATCGGCATGCGTATCGGCGTGGATCTTCGGTGTCTCATGGACGGCAAGCGCACGGGCGTTGAGGAGTACACCCTTGGCATTCTCCAGGCGATGATTCGCGCAGTGCCGGAGGATACCTTTGCCCTCTTCGCCAACTCACGGAAGCCGATGCAGCTCCCGCCGTTTTCTGCGCCGAACGTGGCCTTTCGCACCTTCCGCTACCCGAATAAACTCTTCAACCTCTTGCTGAAGGTGGCCCGGTGGCCGACGCTCGACGCGCTGGCGGGCGGCGTTGATGTCTTCTTTGTCCCGAGCATTCGACTGGCGCCACTCCGAACTCCGTGCCCCCTGGTCCTCACCGCCCACGATCTCTCATTCGTGCGACATCCGCAGTTCTTCTCTGTCGAGCGCCGAATGTGGCATACTCTAATGGAGCCGAAAGAGCTCGCGCAGCGGGCGACGGCGGTGATTGCCGTTTCGGAGGCAACGGCGCAAGATGTCGCCGCGCTGTACGGCGTTTCACCAGCGCGCATTACCGTCATTCCTTCCGGGATCCCAGAGTACATGACGCGCGCCTCCGCCGAGCCAACAGCGAGCACTGCCTGGGAGCAGGAAGTGCAGCGGTGCAAGGCGCGATACCGCTTGCCGGAGCGTTTTATCCTCTACCTCGGGACGCTCGAGCCGCGAAAGAACTTGGATGGACTCCTCGATGCATACACGCTCGTCCGCGCGGCAGGTGTGCCGCATTCCCTGGTTCTTGCCGGGGTCCGTGGGTGGGTGGATGAAGGGTTCTTTACCCGTCTTCAGCACCATCCGTACCGCGACGACATCGTGTTGACCGGATTCGTGGAGGATGCGGACAAGCCCATCGTGTACCAGCTCGCTGAGCTCTTCGTCTACCCGAGCTTCTACGAGGGATTCGGGTTTCCGCCGCTCGAGGCGCTCGCGTGCGGTACGCCGGTCGTCACCTCGTTCAACAGCGCCATCCCGGAAATTTCCGGGGAATGGGCGACGCTCGTGAATCCGTATGATCCGCAGGAAATCGCGACCGTCGTCACGGAACGTCTCCGCCACTCGGTCCCGGTGCCGCCGGATGTCTCCCAAACCATCCGCGACCGCTACTCCTGGGAGCGAGCGGGAAGGGAGACACTCCGCGTTCTGCATCGCGCTGCGGGACAGTAGCGACCGATGACGCCCAAGCGCATTGGCATTGACGCGCGTGCCTACGGGTGGACAGGCATCGGGCGCTACGCGCGGAATCTTCTCGCCACGGTGACAGCAGAGGCGCAGGCGGCCACGGACATCCCACTGGAGTTTGTCGTGTTTGTTCCGGCACGGTATGCGCGGGAGGTTGCCACATTCCCGAATACCCGAGTCATTCCGGTTCGCGATTCCTACTATTCCTGGTACGAGCAGACGGGATTCCTCGTTCGGCTTCTCGCCACGAAGGTGGATCTCCTCCACTTCTTGAACTTCAACGCACCAATCGGGTACCGACGTCCCTTCCTTGTGACCATCCACGACCTCACCCGCTTTCATTTCCCGGGACAGCGGCACCGCAGCCATTTCCACCAGTGGGCGTACACGAAAGTGTTCTCGTCCGCGGTCGAAGGAGCGCAGCGCATCATCGCCGTCTCACATTTCACGAAAGGAGAGCTCGTCCAGAAGTTTCCGGCAGTTGCGTCGAAGGTCTCGGTCATCACCGAGGGCGTCGAACAGCGATTTTTTACCCCGCGGTCGCCGACGGATGACGCCGTGCTCCGGCGTCTTAGAATCTCCGTTCCCTACATTCTCTACGTTGGCCTCTGGATGAAGCACAAGAACCTCCCCGGGCTCCTCCGGGCGTTCCGAAATGCACGGATGGCCGGTTTTTCTGGATCGCTGGTCGTTACCGGCGACGGCGAATTCGGTGGAGAGCATGTACGACAGCTGGCCGCAGGCGAAGGGCTTGAGGACGTGCTCATCCTTCCGGGGCGGGTCTCCGATGACGATCTGCCGGTCGTCTACCGCCAGGCGCGCGCATTCGTCTTTCCAAGTTTTTCGGAAGGGTTTGGCCTGTCCCCACTGGAAGCCATGGCTGCCGGCACGCCGGTGGTGGCGGCCCGGGCGGGGAGCCTTCCGGAAATCCTCGGCGATGCAGCGCTGTACGCTGACCCGCATTCCCCCCATGAAATTGCCGCGGCACTCCTTCTCCTTGATGCCGATCCCGCACTCCGTCAGCAACTACAGGAACGCGGGAGAGAACAAGCGGCGCAGTTCTCCTGGACGCAGTGCGGACGTGCAACACTCAATCTCTATCGAACGCTCACGACCCCGCAGCGCACCTTCCGTCTGCTACACTGGCTGGGAGCACCGACACGCCATGGGAAGAGAACCGAGCGCTGAGGGACCCCTCGTCTGCGACTTGTTTTGCGGCGAGTACCCGCGGCGCGTCTCCCACCTCGTGGTACTCCCCAAGGTTCTCCCGACACGCTTCCGCTCTGAACCAGATGCCCTTCTGTCACGGGTTGTATCACCAGTCGTTCCATCACCCCCGCCGCAGCGTCTCCAGCGGGAGGAGCGCTCGGTCGGCCGTGAGGAAGTTCTCCGCGAGCTTCAGGATGTTCTCGCGCAAGACGCGCACCGGACCACGGCGCTGTTTCAAGACGTTCGCCGACTTCGTGTCTCCGTCCATGCGGAGCGGACCCGCAGCAGAAACGTCTCAACGGTTCCTGCGGAAGCGGCACGCGCGCAGCATGTTCATGCCCGGTCCTTCACTCCCCCGGCTTCTCCTCCACGTAAGCCGCGGGTAAAGATTCGTGAAGCATTCCGCGTGGGCGTTGGTGCGCTCACGCTCGGCGGCTTCATCGCTCTCGCGGCATCGGCGGGAACGCTTCCCCAGATGACGCTGAAAGTGCGTGGGAGCGCGACGCAGGGAGCAACAGCGCTCCACTCCGGTATCCGCTCTCTCCTGACCGCCGACGCACACGCGGGCCGGGGGAGTTTTGCCGAAGCGCAGCGCGCATTCCGCGAAGCTTCGGAGGAACTTGCCGCCTCCGTCACCGTTGCGCAGCGAATCGTGGGTGCCGTTGACCCCGCAGGCCGACTCTCCCGCGTGGAAGCGCTCTTGCGAGCGGGGGAACAGCTGGCGCGGCTCGGTCAGGAAGCCTCCGCCATTGTCGGTGAATTCCAGCACGGTAACGCCGCGCTGACCGATGCGCTGGAAGCGCTCTCTCCCAAGCTCGCCACGCTTGACCGCGAGCTCAAGGACATTCGGAAGCAACTCGCTGGCATCCCCCTGGACAGACTCGCAGGAGCGGAAGCAGAGGAAGTGCGAGAGGTCGTCCAGAATGTGGAATTCCTCAACCGAGCAATCGAGAATTTCCTTACGTCGGAAGAAGTCGTCCTCGAGCTCCTCGGCGCCCGTCAGGACCGGCAGTACCTCGTCCTGTTCCAGAACAACCGGGAACTGCGCCCAACCGGAGGATTCATTGGCTCTTTCGCCCTGATGGATGTCTCCCGCGGCCAGGTCCGAAAGATCCACGCGGACACCATTTACAATCCCGATGGGCAACTGAAAGATTTCCTTCTTCCCCCGCAGCCCTTGCGGAAAATCACCGATCGTTGGTACGCTCGCGATGCGAACTGGTTTGCAGATTTCCGGGTGAGCGCAGCGAAAGTCGCGCAGCTCTTCGAGCACAGCGGCGGTCCGACGGTGGACGGCGTCCTCGCCGTGACTCCCCTGGTCTTGGAAGAGCTCCTTCGCCTCACCGGACCGATTCCCATGCCAGACTACGAAGTGACCGTGACTGCGGAGAACGTCGTAGAAGAAACGCAGCGTCTTGTGACGTATGACTATGACCGACAGCAGAACCAACCGAAAGCATTCATTGCTGACCTTCTCCCCGAGGTTCTGGCACGGGTGGCGAGTCTTCCCCGTGAGCGCTGGGGAGAGCTCGTGGAAGCGTTCATCCACACCTTGCGTTCAAAGCACCTTCTCGTCTATTTCCGTGATGACGCCGCGGAGGCCTCCGTCCTCGCCCTGGGATGGGGCGGGGCCCTGCCGCAGATGCCGCCGGCACGACCGAACATCTTCGTGGATCACCTCGGTCGGGTAGAGGCAAATATCGGAGGGCACAAGACTGACGACCTCATCGAACAGTCGGTCGAATACGATGTGACAATGCACTCCGAGAATCGGGCAACGGCGACGCTCGTGGTCACGCGGCACCACCGCGGGAGCCGGCACGGGACTCCCGGGGTGAAGCCGGAGGAAGATCCCGCGCGGAAACCGAACGTCATCTACGAGCGGACGTTCGTGCCCCCAAGAAGTGAACTCATTGAAGCACGCGGTTTTGTGCGCGCCGCCACTGTTCCTTCCCCGTTCACGGCCGGCGCGTATACGCAGCCGCTCACCGCGGATCCCGACCTGCAGGCGCTCGAACGCCGCCAAGAGGAACACGACAGCGGCGTGTTCCTCGGTGAGGAATCCGGGCTGACCACGTTCGGGGGATGGGTGATCACGGCGCCGGAAGAAACGACGGTGACCGTCTTGCGGTACCGGTTGCCCTTTCAAGTGCCGCCCCCGTCATTGCTCGCGAGCGTGGCCCGGTACGAGCTGTTCCTCACGCACCAGCCGGGGCATCTGCCGGTGCCGTTGCGGGTGACGCTGCGCGTGCCGGAAGGTTTCCGCGTTGCCTGGTCTGGTCCGGCGAGCATGCTCACGGAGGTTGGTGACCGCAAGGTACGGTACCAAGGCGCACTTGACCGAGATCTCACCTGGGGAGCGGTCATTGAGGAACGCTAGAGACGTTCTGCGATGGAGCGCCCCCGACCAGAACTGGAACCGCAACCAGTGCGCGCCGCAGCGCTCATCGCGCTGTCGGGGCTGTTGAGCCGCGCGCTGGGGTTACTCCGCGATCGGCTCTTTGCTCACACGTTCGGCGCGGGCGACGTTCTCGATGCCTATTTCGCGGCGTACCGGATCCCGGATCTCCTGTATAACCTGCTTGTCGTCGGTGCCCTCTCTGCGGCGTTCGTGCCCGTCGCAAGTCAGTACTTCGCGTCCGGCGAACACGGGCGCGCATCCGCCTTCCGCATGGCGAGTGCGCTTGTCACTCTGGCCGTCATCCTCTTGAGCGTGGTCGCGCTCCTCCTCTTCTTTCTCGTCCCCGTGCTCATCCCATTCTTTGTGCCCGGGTTCGATGCTGAGCGGGTGGCGCTTACGATCCGTTTCACGAGAATCATGCTCCTCCAGCCGATTCTCCTCGGTGCCTCGAGCGTGGTCAGCGGGCTTCTTCTCACCCTTCGACGATTCGCCGCGTATGCAGCGGCTCCGGTGGTGTACAACCTCGGCATCATCGCCGGACTGCTCGTGCTCGTCCCCTGGCTCGGACTTTCCGGACTCGCCTGGGGAGTGGTCCTTGGTGCCCTCGGGCACCTGGCGGTCCAGCTCCCCTCTGCGGTACGCGTCGGGTTCCGCTTTCGGCCGATGCTCACCGTAGCGCACGCCGGGATCCGCCGCGTGTCACATCTCTTCTTTCCGCGGATCGTCGCGCTCCTCGCCGGGCAAGCAGGAAGTGTGATCGTCACCGTGCTTGGCTCCGGCTTGCTGACGGGGAGCATCTCCGCTTACCTGCTCGCGGAGAACCTCCAGGCCGTACCCATCGGCCTGGTCGGCGTGCCGCTCGGCATCGCGGCATTTCCATTTCTCGCCGCAGCCGCTGCGCGCCAGCGTGCGGAGGAGTTTACCGCGATACTCTTCGGCACCCTCCGCCTCACGCTCTTCATCGCCCTGCCCGCCTCCGTTTTTCTCGTGCTCCTCCGCGCACAGATTGTCCGGGTGGTGCTCGGAACCGGCGCGTTTGACTGGGAAGATACGCGGACGACGTTCACGGTGCTCGGCATTCTCGCGCTCGCCGTCG
>VMFP01000001.1 GCA_007376145.1 Parcubacteria group bacterium Gr01-1014_38 | reverse complement strand
TCGCGCTCGCCGTCGTGGCACAGAGTCTTCTCCCGCTCCTCGCCCGCGCGTTCTTCTCCCTGCACGATACCAAGACGCCCATGCTCGTCAGTCTCCTCGCCATCACCGCGCACATCAGCAGCGCGTGGGTCCTTACGCCTGCATTCGGAATCCGCGGGATCGCCTGGGCAACCACGGTCTCCTCCCTTCTCCACTTTCTTCTCCTGCTCACGATCCTCCACCTCCGGCTCGGTGGTCTCCACGACCGCGCGTTTCTCCTCTCCGCGATCCGCGTCGGAGTGGCGAGCGTCGGTGCCGCACTCGCGATCCAGGGTCCGTATCTGCTCCTCTCGCGGATTGGCATCGCCGTGGACAGTTGGCCTCCTCTGCTCGTGGTCTTCTCCTTCGGCTTAAAAGGCATCATCGCCTCCCTGGTGGACATGCAGACGTTCGCGGGCGTTGCCACGCAGCTTGTCGGGAGTCTCCTCGGGGGCACCGTGGTCTTCCTCGGGATTACTGCGTTTCTCCGGTCTCCCGAACTCAAGCTCCTGCGCGGGGGTGGGAAAACTCCTGCCTGGTCGGCTCTGCTTCCCCCGCCACTCTCCGGTCGCTCCGCATGATCCACGCGTACCGGAACTTCTGCGTCATCGCCCACATTGATCACGGCAAGAGTACACTGGCCGACCGCTTCTTAGAACTCACGCGCACCGTCGAACCGCGGCAGATGCGCGAGCAGGTTCTCGACACAATGGATCTAGAACGTGAACGGGGTATCACCATCAAGTTAACCCCGGTGCGCATGGAGTACCGGCGGAACACCACCGACTACATTCTGAACCTCGTGGATACACCGGGGCACGTGGACTTCTCCTACGAAGTGTCCCGGAGTTTGGCGGCAGTCGAAGGAACAATTCTCCTCGTCGATGCAACCCAAGGCGTGCAGGCACAGACCTTGGCGAACCTCGAACTCGCGCGAGCTGCGCAGTTGGTCATCATTCCCGCCGTCAACAAGATTGATGCTCCCGGCGCCGATGTCGAGGGAACGCGCCGGGAGTTGAGTGCGCTGCTCGGCATTCCGGAGACCGACGTGTTGCTCGTCTCCGCCAAAACCGGTGCGGGAGTTCAAGAACTTCTTGATGCGGTTATCCGGCGCATCCCGCCGCCTCGAGGCTCGCCAACCGAACCGTTCCGCGGGCTCATTTTCGATTCAACCTTCGAGGCCTACCGCGGAGTGATCGTGTACATCCGCGTCGTGGATGGTACGCTCACGCGTCAGACCCCAATTACGTTTGCAGGATCCGGAGCCGATGCCACGGCGCTCGAGGTTGGAATCTTTTGTCCCAACCTCACGCCCCAGGAAACCCTCACTGCGGGCGAGGTCGGCTACGTGGCCACCGGACTGCGGGAGAGCACGCGCGCGCGCGTCGGTGACACGCTCGTAAAGCGTGATGACCGTGGAAAGGTCACACCTGTCCCGGGATACCAAAAGCCGCAGCCGAATGTCTACGTCGGCGTGTATCCTGGCACGGAGACCTCGTTTCCTGAACTCCGAGAGGCGCTCGAGAAATTGCAACTTTCCGATGCCTCCTTGACTGTCGAATCAGAGCAGTCACCCGCGCTCGGCCAGGGATATCGCTGCGGGTTCCTCGGTCTGTTGCACGTGGATATTGTGCGAGAGCGGCTGCGACGGGAATTCGGCATTGAGACGACACTCACGGTTCCCAGCGTGGCGTACACGATCACCGTTCGGACACGTACGCCCTCAACCGCAGATGTCCGGGTCATCCGGAGCGCCGCCGATTTCCCCGACTCCGACGCGATTCAGGAAGTCCGTGAACCGTGGGTTGAGGTCCGCGTCATTGCCCGGACGACCGATGTCGGTCCGGTCTTCCAGCTTCTCTCGCATCGCGGGGGTTCGTCGCCGCACACGGAGACCCTCGGCGGCCACCATATTGCTATCGTGAGCGAGCTTCCGCTTCGCGAGGTCATTGCCGACTTCCATGACGCGCTCAAAGCGGTGACCTCGGGGTATGGTTCCTTCTCCACTCGTCCGCTCGGCGAGCGCCCCGTTGATCTCCTCAAAGTGTCTCTTCTCGTCAATCACGAGCCGGTGGAAGCGCTCTCCGTTCTTGTTCCTGCTTCCCACGCGGAGGCGGAAGGACGACGAATGGTCGAAAAACTGAAGGGAGCAATCCCGCGACACCTCTTCGCCGTTCCACTCCAAGCCACCGTCGGGGGAAAAGTGATTGCCCGAGAGACCATCCCCGCGCTGCGGAAGGACGTGACCGGCCACCTCTACGGTGGAGACGTCACGCGGAAGCGAAAACTGCTCGAAAAGCAGAAGAAAGGCAAAACGAAACTGGCTTCACGAGGGAGTGTGACAATTCCTCCCGAAGCCTATCTCGCGGTCCTGAAGCGCTCCTAAGGAGCCGCATCGTAGAGGACGTTCGAACCGCGATCAAGGGGCTGGGAGATAGGTAAAAGAAAAGGCTTAGAAGGCGAGGAAGGGAAGCGCCAGGTAGCCAATGGTTCCGAGTGCCACGAGAATCACAAGGATTTTCCAGAGGAGCCGTGTCGAGAATCTCCGTCGAGCCATCGGTAAGCTGAGTAGGGCGAGAAAGATGACTGTCCCCATAGTACGTGAATCTCACGCGTTGCTCAAGTCTGCAGAGCGGCGTACGCTCAAAGGTCATGCGCCGACGGTCGGCATTGATGGCAGGAATTTTCACGATCGGTGCCGTTGCTGTTGGCGCCGTCTTGCTTGGGTTGTCCACAGCGGCTTTGACCGTGCCGCCACGGTGGCACGGTGCCCTTATGGGGATCATGGTGGGCCTCTACGGGCTCCTCCTTTTCAGCCTCGGCTACACCTGGAGCGTCCGTCTTCGAAACACCCACGCGCCGGGCACACCTGATCAGGATCGCCCCGGGCCCACGCCGGAGGAAGCAAAATTCTGGTTGCGGAAATTTCTCGAAGAGCAGCAGAAAAGATCCTAATTCCACCGTGTTGCTCGGAGCACACAGGTGGTGTACGCTGCATCCGATGCGCGAGCGGATCCGGCGCGAGCCGTGCAAGAAAGTCACGACGGCCGACCATCAAGGAAAGCCAAACGGATTCCTTCTTGAACTCTACAAGGATGGCGGAAAGACGGTGGTGTACCTCTCCGCCGCCTCCCCCAAGGCCTTTAAAGGGTATCACCTGCACACCGTGCGGCAGAGCCATTACGTCTGCCTGAAGGGGACCATGAAGGTCACAGTGATCGAAGGAAAGAAAAAGGTTGAGCACATTCTTAGTGGAGACCGACCGGAACGTTTGCTTCTTCCCACGAATGTGTGGATTGGACTTGAGAACATCGGGGAGGAAGAAGCGTGGCTTCTCAATCTCCCAAACCCTCCGTACGACCCGGACGTGAAAAGTGAACAGCACGAGCGAACCCGAGCAGACGTGGAACAGAGCGTGTCGGTGTCTGGCGTTCAGCATTGACACGCGTGACTCTGCCACGTACCGTGGAGTCCTGCTCATTCGACAAGGAGGTACGGTCCATGCCTTGGCGTTTCGTCTCCCTTCTCTTCGCCCATCAGGAGGTATTCCTATGCGCATTCTCGTAACCGGCGGCGCCGGCTCCATTGGCGTCTATGTCGTCCGCGCACTGCTCAACCGCGGTGACGATGTCACCATCGTCGACACGTTCAACGATTTCTACGATCCGGCGTTCAAGCGCGCCCGCCTGGCGGCGGTGCTGGCAGGCGGGCGGTCGCCCGCAGTCCTTGGGGTGAACGTCGCGGATGCGCCTGCGCTTCAGCAATCCTTCGCGCAAGCGCGCCCAGAAGCGATCATCCACCTGGCCGCCTGGCCCGGAGTGCGGCCGTCCATTGCCCACCCCCTCTTGTATACGCGGGAGAATGTGGAAGGGACGGTCGGCGTCTTGCACGCTGCCGTCCAGCACGGGGTTCGCCAGGTCGTGTTCGCCTCTTCTTCGTCTGTGTATCCCAAGGCGACGCCACTCCCGTTCCGCGAAGACGCCCCCTGCGATACGACGCTGTCCCCCTACAGCGCATCGAAGCGGGCGGGAGAACTGTACGCGCGGCTGTACCACGATCTTCATGGGCTTTCTGTCGTCTGCGTACGGTTCTTTACTGTCTACGGCCCGTGGATCCGCCCCGACATGGCGATGTGGAAGTTCACGGAACGGATCATCCGCGGCGAACCGGTTCCTCTCCGCCGCACCGGCCCGGGCGGCGCGGAGGTCAAGCGGGATTTTACCTACGTTGAGGACATCGTCCGCGGCGTCCTCTCCGCCCTCGACCGGTCCGGTGGCTTCGATATCATCAATCTTGGGAACAATACCCCGGTTCCGCTGTCGCGGTTCGTCCGCCTGATCGAGGAGGCGCTCGGGAAGTCCGCCATCATCCATGAAGAGGAGCTCGGCGCCGGGGAAGAGATCGCCACCGCTGCGGATCTGACCCATGCCCGCGAGGCACTCGGATACGCGCCGACGATCGCCATTGATGAGGGCGTGCGACGGTTCGTGGCCTGGTATCAGAAGGAGTTCCTGCCGAAGTTCCCGAACGGGCTCGCACCGTCCCCCTACTGGGCGTGACCTCTTTTCTGGTCACGCCTTTTCTGCTACGATCCTGCGGCATGAACGTCCTGGTTCCTGGAGGCGCCGGATTTATCGGCTCGGCCTTCGCGCGGCTCCTCGTGCGCGAGCGACCGAAGTGGAACGTCATCATCTTCGATAAACTCACCTACGCCGGAAACCGCGCGAATCTCCAGCCCGTCGAAGGAAAGCATGCCTTCATTCTCGGTGACATTGCCGACGCGCCGGCAGTTCGTATGGCGCTCCACGAACACGCGGTCACGGCGATCGTGAATTTTGCGGCGGAGAGTCATGTGGACCGTTCCATCTTGAGCGGTGCAGAGTTCATTGACACCGACGTGCTCGGCACATACGTCCTGCTCACCGAAGCCCGTGCCGCTCGCGTCGGACGATATGTCCAAGTCAGCACCGATGAGGTGTACGGGAGCATCTCGGAAGGCACGGCAACGGAAGAAAGTCCCGTACGACCGAATAACCCGTATAGCGCCTCCAAAGCCGGCGGAGATCTCCAAGTCCGCGCCGCGTTCCAGACGTACCGATTCCCCGCCATGGTCACCCGCGGATCAAATACGTACGGACCGTATCAGTATCCGGAGAAGATTATTCCGCTCTTCGTCACGAATCTTCTTGAGGGGAAGAAGGTCCCGCTGTATGGTGATGGGCGCAATCGCCGTGACTGGCTGTACGTTGAGGACCACGCGCGCGGAATTTTGACGGTGCTTGAACGCGGAACGCCGGGAGAAATCTACAACCTCGGCAGCGCGGAGGAGTATGAAAACGTCATGCTCACCCGCCTGATCCTTGCCGAACTCGGAAAGGGGGAGGAGTGCATCGAGCACGTCCCGGATCGCCCAGGACATGATCGCCGGTACGCCTTAGATTCTTCCAAAGCGTACGGGTTAGACTGGCGTCCGACGGTTTCACTACCACAGGGACTGACGCAGACCGTCGCCTGGTACAAGGCGAACCGCGCGTGGTGGGAGCCGCTGAAGAGCGGGGAGTATCTGGAGTATTACCGTCGCCAGTATCATGAGCGGCGATCTCCGGAAATGGCAAAACATCACTCGGCGAGCGAGGGGCGGGTCTCCAAGGGCCTCTCGAACTCGCGAGCACCACACAAGGGAAGAGAGGAGCGTGGGAGAACGGAACCATAGGTTTCCCCCTCCAGAGATATGCACGTCGCGATTCTTGGCGCGAAAGGAATGCTCGGACACGCCCTCGTTCAAGAATTCCAGGGTGAAGAAATCACCGCCTGGGATAAGGAAGAACTCGATATCACGGACGAGCAAGCGGTCGGAGAGTATCTTGCCGCCTTGGAGCCCGACATCGTGATGAATGCCGCCGCGTACACGGACGTCGAGCGGGCGGAAGACGAGCCGGACGAAGCCGATGCGGTCAATGGTCATGCGGTCGGGAATCTCGCCGTCACGTGTGGCGAAGCGGATATTCCCCTTCTGCACCTCTCGACCGACTATGTGTTCCAAGGAACGAAGGGAGAGGGCTATGCCGAGGACGATGAACCGATGAATCCGGTCAATGCCTACGGACGCTCCAAGCTCCTTGGTGAAACGCTCCTCAAGGAAACGGGAAAGAACTTTTGGCTGGTGCGCACCGCTTGGCTGTTCGGCCCACACGGCAAGAATTTCGTGGAGACTATTCGGGAACGCCTGAACTCGACAACCACACTCCGCGTTGTCTCTGACCAGCATGGCAGTCTCACCTACACGAAAGATCTCGCTCGCGCGCTCCACACACTCATCACCGATCGGGCACCGTACGGAACATACCACCTCATCAACAGCGGGGTGGCGACCTGGGCCGATATCGCGGCAGAGATTGCCCGCCTCCTCAACAAGAACATTCTCATTGAGCGCATTGCGTCGGCCGACTACCAGACGAAAGCGCGTCGGCCGCTTCTGTCCACTCTTCGGAATACGAAGCGCCCTCCGCTGCGGCCGTGGAACAAGGCGGTGGCGGACTATCTGCGAAATCCCCGTGCGTCGGCAGCCTGACCAAACACCATCCCCCTCGCCGGAGACGGTGAAGGCGGGATCCCGTCCGAACCCCGCGGCAGACACCGCTGCGCTCGCAGCAGTGATCGCAAAGCTCGGTCCGGATTTCTACGCCTCCATCGCGGAAGCTGCCGAGGTTCTTACGACCGCGTTTGCTCACGGCGGAAAAGCGCTCATCTGTGGGAATGGGGGGAGTGCGGCAGAAGCCCAGCACTTCTCAGATGAATTGCTGGGGCGGTATCGGGCCAACCGTCCCGGCTACCCCGTCATTGCCCTGACCGCCGACTCGGCCGCGCTGACTTGCATCGGGAATGACTTCGGATTCACGGAAATCTTTGCACGCCAGGTACAAGCGTACGGGAACCACGGCGATGTGCTCCTCACGCTCTCGACGTCCGGAAACTCCCCAAATATCCTCCGTGCAGTGGAAGTGGCGAAAGAGCGCGGTCTCACGGTGATTGCGCTCACGGGGCCCCGCGGCACATTGCGAGAACGCGCCGACATTTCCATTGATGCACCGTCAGCGGTCACCGCCCGGATCCAAGAAATCCACCTGCACGCGATCCATCTCCTCTCCGAGTACTTTGAACCGCCGCGTGCGCACTGAAGCGGCGGTGGTGTGATACGATCACCGCAGATGGCCAAAGAAGAGAAGATGCGTGTGGTGTTCCTCGACCGGGACGGAACCATTATCGCCGACCGTCACTCCCTCCACCGTATCGAGCAGGTGGACCTTCTTCCCGGGGCGGTGGATGGACTCCGAACCCTCGCCGGCATGGGGTTGGCGTTGGTCGTCGCGACGAACCAATCGGGCGTGGCCCACGGGAAGTTCACGGAAGACGATGTGCGGAAGGTCCACGAGTATCTGCGGACGATCGTCGCCGAGCAAGGCGTGCACTTCCGCGCGTTCCTCTACTGTCCGCACCATCCGGAGGGAAGCGTTCCGGAATACGCACTGATCTGCGAGTGCAGGAAGCCAGCATCGGACATGGCTAAGCAGGCGGAAACCTTTCTTGGCGAGATTGATTACGCGAATTCCTGGTCCATCGGCGATAAGCCTACGGACGTCGAGTTTGGTCAAAAGCTCGGGATGAAGACCGCGCTCATTCGCAGCGAGTACTGGACGGCGCCACCGGACCCCAAACCGGATCTGATCGTGAATTCTCTCCTAGAAGCCGCACAAAAAATCCGCACCCGCGCGACGTGAGTACCAGCAGTGGTCGTCTGATCTCCGTCAGATAGATCCCGTACACCCATGAGAATCCACAAGCACGATGCGCGGCCGGTACGGTGTGCCCATGAATACCTTCGGCACGCGGCTGCCCGGGGCCGCAGGGGTCGCCCGGGTTCCGGTTCTTTCCAAGCGAGCGAAGCAGCGTCTCGCCTGGATGGATTGGTATGCGCGTCATGGCCGCAATGCCCGTCTCACCTGCCGGCACTTCGGGATCTCCCCCGACACCTTCTATACCTGGCACCGGCGGTATGACCCCCGGAACCTCCGGTCCTTGGAGGACCGGTCACGGCGACCCCACCACGTGCGCCAGCCCCTGACGCCCACCGCCCTGGTCGGGCGCATCCAAGCGCTCCGGGACCAGTACCCGCGCTGGGGAGAGGACAAGCTCGCCGTCCTCCTCAAGCGGGAGCGGCAGGAGGTCTCTCCGTCCACCGTCGGACGGCGCCTCCGGGAGCTCCGGCGCCGCGGGGTGCTCCGGGAGCCACGGCGGAAGGCCGTCCCGCACCGTGGGCTCGTCCTCCGGCGCCCGCACGCGGCCCCGAAGCCCTGGGACTACGTGCCCGACGCTCCCGGGGACATCGTGGAGCTCGATACGCTCTCGGTGACGGTCCTCCCCGGCATCCGCCGGTATCACTTCAGCGCCCGGGACGTCATCTCGAAGTGGGATGTGGCCGATGTCGGTACCCGCGCCACCAGCCGCGCCGCGCTCCGCCTCCTGGACGCCCTCATCGCGCGGCTGCCGTTCCCGTTCCAGCACCTCCAGATCGACGGCGGGAGCGAGTGGAAGGCGGCCTTCGAGGCGGCCTGCCAGCGGCGGGAGATCCCCCTCTGGGTCTTGCCGCCGCGGAGCCCCCGGATGAACCCGCATGTGGAACGGTCGAACGGGACCTGGCGCCAGGAGTTCTATCGGGTCCACCGGGTCTCCCCGGACTCCATCGAGACGCACCGGCGGCAACTCCGGGAGTGGGAGCGGACGTACAACGCCATCCGCCCGCACCAGGCGCTCGGGTATCGCACCCCCGCGGAGTTTCTTCTCCGGTGGAAACAGGAGCACCCGGAGGCGCCCATCAACCTTCAGCGGGTGTACGGAATGTACTGACGGAGTACATCGTCTTGTCAATACCGATGGGAACCGGTAGACTCACGGTCAGTGAGAATGACTGAACGCACGGAAAAGATCCTTACGCCCGCGCAAGCATTGGCACGCGCCGCGGAGCTCCGGACGGCAGGGAAGAAGTTGGTGACGGTCAACGGCGCATTCGACCTTCTGCACGCCGGCCATCTCGTGATCCTGGAGGAGGCAAAAGGCCAAGGAGACATCCTCTTTGTGGGGATGAATTCCGATGCCTCGGTACGGCAGTACAAGGGACCGGAACGTCCCATCATTCCCCAGGAAGAACGCGCGCGGATGCTTGTGGCGCTCGCGTGCGTGGATTACGTCGTCATCGTCGATGCGGTCGAGGCAGGAGCGAGCATCATCGAGACGGTTCGCCCCCACGTGCACGCGAACGGGGCAGAGTACGGGAATCCGGCGCAATGGATCGAATACCCAACCATGCAGCGGTACGGGGTGACAGGAGTGGCGTGTCGCCGTCAGCCCGGGCTCGCCACGAGCGACCTCATCGAAAAAATTCAACGGTTACGCGTCCACGCATAACGTGCCTCGGATGAAACTCGCCATTACCAAAGAGTACATCCCGTTCTCCATTCTCTTCGCAGAGTTTGTGCTGCTGGTTGTCGCGGTTGCGCTCTGGTTTGGTCGCTAGAGACCGCGCAGGCGGCGAGGCTTGCCAGAACTGCCTGTTCCGCCTATTCTCGGAGACGTTCATGAACTCCCGTAATGCGGTCGGAGAATGACCTTCTCCGTCGTTATTCCCGCGTATAACGAGGAGGGGAACATCGCGCCGCTGACCGCCGCGATCCGCGAGACCATGGACCGTCTCGGACTGTGGGAACTCATCTACATTGACGATGGATCGACGGACGGAACCCTTGCGGCTTTCCAACGCGAGCGCGAAAAAGACTCGCGGGTGAACATCATCCGGTTTCGGAGGAATTTCGGGCAGACCGCTGCCTGGGCGGCGGGGTTCGATCATGCCCGGGGCGACATCGTCATCGTGCTCGATGCGGACATGCAGAACGACCCCTCGGACATTCCTGCGATGGTAGACGTGCTCACGCGGGAGGGGTATGACGTTCTCTCGGGGTGGCGGAAAGACCGCAAGGATGCGGGGACACTCAAACTCGGAAGCAAGATTGGAAACTGGATCCACCGGTTCGCCACGAGCGAGAAGATCCATGACCACGGCTGCAGCCTGAAGGTGTATCGGCGCGAAGCGCTCTATGACTTGGAACTCTCGGGCGAGATGCACCGGTACATCACGGCGCTCCTCTCCTGGAAGGGATATCGGGTCGGTGAGATGGTTGTACGGCATCACCCGCGTCGCCGCGGAAGCACAAAGTACTCCATCCGGAAGAAGCTCAAGGGATTTCTTGACTTGATCATCGTGAAGTTCTGGATCCAGTACTCGGCGCGACCGATACACTTCTTTGGAGCGATCGGCGTCGCACTCGTCGGTGCCGGACTTCTTCTTGGTGGGATACTGGGCACGCTGTGGCTTCTCCGGATGATCTCCCTGCAAGGACGCAGCACACCGCTCCTTGCAGTTCTTCTTGTCATCATTGGCCTGCAGTTCATCATGACCGGAGTCCTTGCGGACATCGTGGCAAAGAACTACTACGCGACGAAGAAAGCGTACAGTATTGCATCGCGTGAGGGATTTGACGAGACGGGAGAGATCGGCACGGTTCGAGCGCTTCCCCAGCACCGAACGGCAGCCTCGTCGGCAATCCACGCGCAGCTCGACGACCAGTCCGTATGAAATTACTGCTGATCACAAACGAGTTCCCGCCCATCGGGGGGGGTGGCGCGAGTCTCTTGCAATACGCCGTGCGCTATCTCACCGAAGAGCATGGGCATGAGGTGTGCGTCGTCACCAGCAGCTACCGTGACCTCCCCCGACATGAGCAGGTTGGTCGCGCGCGCATCATCCGCGTCCCGGCGGTCCGACGGTACAAGGATTTCTGCGCAACGTGGGAACTCGTCACGTACGGACTCAGCGCGCTTCTGTACTGTCTCTGGTTCGTTCCGCGCACCAAACCAGACCTCATTCACGCCTACTTCGCGCTTCCTGGTGGGTTTGTCGCCCGCATCCTCCACCTCCTCTACGGCACCCCGTACGTGCTCTACTTCGGTGGATCCGATATGCCGGGGGCAAATCCCACGCGCTACAAGAACGTCTATCCCTTCATTCGGGGACTGACGCGCTGGGTCTGGCGGAGCGCCTCGGTCTCCACGGTGTGCTCGGAGGGACTCTTAAAGCTCGGTCGTACCCTCGATCCGCAGTACGATTTCCGTCTGGTTCCCAACGGTGTCGAGCTCGTCCAGTTCGTTCCCGTTGAGCGTCCGCCGAATCCCGTGGTGAAAGTGCTCTTCATTGGTCGCCTCATCCCGCGCAAAGGATTCCAGTACGTCGTGCGGGCGCTCCCCCGTGTCCGGGAACTGACGAGTGTGCCCTTCGAAATCGAAGTGGTTGGGAGCGGTGCCATGCGCGCGTACCTGGACGATTTGGCAACGAAACTCCGGGTTAGTCATCTCATCAAATACCAAGGCACGGTGCCGTATTCCGAGCTGCACCATTCCTACCAAGGCGCGGATATCTTCGTGCTCACGTCGGAGAGCGAAGGAATGCCCTGCGCGACGCTCGAAGCGATGGCCTGCGGTCTCCCGATCGTGACGACGGATGTTCCGGGAAACCAGGAAATTGTTCGTGAGGGAGAAAACGGCTTTCTGATTCCCGTCGGTGACACCGAGCGGCTCGCGCAGACGCTCGCCTGGCTCATTCGCGATCCGGCGCTCCGCCGACGCCTGGGCGCCCAGAGTCGGCGAATCGTCCAGCCCTACGACTGGCATGACATCGTCCGGCGATACGAGGCAATTTTCCGCGAAGTACTCCAGCGAGCGCAGTCAGGTCTGCGCACCGCGCCATGACCGACGCGCGAGCAACCTACCAGGGGAAGAAGGTGCTCATCACGGGGGGATTGGGATTTATCGGCAGCAACTTGGCCCACGCGCTCGTGCCCTTGGGAGCGCGCGTGACGCTCCTCGATGCGCTGCTCCCACAGTACGGCGGGAACCCGTTCAACATTCGGGGAATCGACGATCACATTCGCGTGATTCAGGGCGATATCCGTGATCCCCGAATCCTTGCCGACGAGGTCCCGGGCACCGACGTGGTCTTCAACCTCGCGGCCCAAGTGAGTTACGTCGATAGTACGACCGAGCCGTTCCTCGACGTGGACATTAACTGTGTGGGGCACTTGCACGTGCTCGAAGCCATTCGGAAACTCGCACCGGAGGCGAAGGTCTGTTTCGCGTCATCGCGTCTCGTCTACGGGAGGATTCTCACCACCCCGGTGGACGAAAGTCATCCCACGCAGCCGCTCTCGATCTACGGGGTCCATAAACTCGCTGCCGAGAAGTACCATCGCATTTACTACGATCGTGACGGAATTCACACCGCGATTCTTCGCCTCCCCAATCCCTACGGTCCGCGCCAACAGATGAAGCATGCGAAGTACTCCATTGTCGGCTGGTTCATCCGCCAAGCGCTCGACGACGGTGTTTTGCGCGTCTTCGGCGACGGCGAACAGGAGCGCGATTACCTCTACGTGGAGGACATTGTCGACGCGTTTCTCCGCGTGGGTGCCACCGACCGGACCGATGGGGAAGTCTATAATATCGGCTCCTTGGAACGTGTCCGCTTCGTGGATATGGTGGACGAGGTCTTGCGTGTCGTGGGGCGGGGGAGAAAAGAGCACGTGCCCTGGCCGAAAGATTACGAGCGGAATGAAACCGGAAGCTATCGTGCCGATACCCGGAAGATTACGACGGCGGTCGGGTGGGAAGCCTCGGTTTCTCTTCCCGAGGGAATTCGGCGGACGGTGGACTACTACCAGCGCTTCCGGACTCACTATTGGTGACGCCAAAAACATCGCATGGCCGAGGTGCAGATGCCCAAAACCTTTCCCCGTTGGCTGCAAGGAGTGCTCCTGACTGGCGCCGCCATCCTCGTGCTGTTCCTGGTCGGAAGGGCAGTACGAGTCTCGTATCGTTCCACGGTCCAACCGGAGTACACCGGCCACGTCGGAGAAATTCACGGTGCTTTGGAAGCCGGCCAAACGTTTGAATCGCTGCGCCCATCCTTACGCGGCGTCGCGTTCCAGATTGCGACGTACAGCAACCGGCGAGCAACGGGGGAAGTCGTGTTTGAGCTGCGCCGCAGTCCCGATGCTCCCACCGCACTCCGAACGGCTCGCGTTCCGGCCCGCCAGTTCCGGGACCACGAATGGTACACGTTCACGTTTGCGCCAGTCCTGGACTCCTCGGGGCAGACCTATTACGCGTCGCTCCGCTCTCCGCAGTCTCGACCGGGAGACGCGATCACCGTTGATTTCAGTGCAGGAAATCCATACGTGAAAGGCGGACCCTCCAGCCTCTACGTATTCCACGGAGAGCGGAATGCGCCCGAGGCCGTTCAGCAAGCGGAGATGCGGAGCGCCGATCTCGCCTTTGCGGTCGTGCATCGCATCTCGCTCGGGGAACGCGTGCGTCTCGCAGTCCTCGACGCCGTGCGATTCATGCGCAAAGAAACGCGGCGCGTCACCGTCTTCTCGCTGACCGGCGGAGCGGCAGTCGCTCTCGCGCTGGCAGCCGTAGGAGCCCCCCCGATGATCCGCCCTCGGGTCCGCCGGCCGGTGCTCCTTTTCATGCTTGCGGTGCTTCTCCTCGGCGGGTTCTTCTTCCGTCTCCTGTATGCCGAACGTTTACCCGTCACCAACGACGAGGGGAGCATGCTCTACGACGCGTGGACGTTCTCTCACGGACGGCTCCCGGGAGGAGATGGAATCTTAAAAACCCCGACGGTGGTTCAGGTCGTCGCCGCCTTTCTCCGTCTCAAGCCCGAACCGACGATGCTCACGAGTCGGCTCGTGAGCATCGTCGCGAGTCTTCTCACGCTTCTTCCTCTGCTCGCGCTGGGCCGCAATGCTCATGGAAAAGGCCTCCCATCGCTGCGCATCGCCGGTCTGTGGCTCCTTCCTGCTGCTCCGGTGATTTTCAGCATCTACCTTCATGCGCAACCGCTCCAACTCTTGCTCCTCGCCGGCGGGTTGGCGTTGTTCGCGCACAGTCTGGTGAATCCTCAAGAGAACCGAGCGCGGCGGAGGATCCTTGGGTGGGTGCTCCTCGTCCTTGCCGGCGTCCTCTTGGCACTCGCGTTCGGCGCACGAAAGACATCCGCCGCGGCCGCGCTCCCCGCTCTGGGGATTCTGCTCTTCTCGACGCTCCCGTGGCGCGCACGCCTCCAACGCGTCGGCTGGACGCTCGTGGGATTTCTCATTGCCTTTGGCGGACTCACGGCGGAAATCCAGCACTGGTACGGAACGCCCGGTGTCCGGTACTTCCTTGGGGTCGACGTCGCGGCAATCGATCCAGACACGACCGCGACTGCCGAAGAGCGCCGACGCGCCCTTATTCAGGGAGTGCTCCCGATCTTCCGTGAGGGACTGCCAGTGTTGTTCCTTGCGCTCGTCGGTCTTGGCGCAAGCATGGAGCAGATTCTCCGTTCCACCGCGCGGGGCCGACGCTGGTCGCGCGTGGGATGGCTCATCCCGCTGGCCGCGGTCTGGTTCTCTGGTCGCTTCCTTCAAGCGTACGAGCGTCCGGAGCACTTCGCGTTTGCCCTCTGGCCGTTCTGGCTCGTGATGAGCGCAAGCATCGCCATCCTTGCTGTCTCCTCACGAGAACAGGCCCCGAGCCCAGAGGAGGAGGTTCCGGCATTACGGAAGACAATCCTGCCTGCTGTCGGTGTTCCGCTCCTCTGGCTCTTGGGAACCACGGTCCTCTACGCCTCGTGGATTAAGTTTACTGCGAACTACCTCGCGGAGTTTCTCCCGCCGCTCACCCTCCTCGCTGCGCTCGGAGGCGCCTGGCTTGCCGCCGAGTACCGGCGCCGCGCTCCCGTCCTGGTTCTCCTCGGAGTACTCGTGGCGTGGGGCGCGTACGCCTCGGCTCGTTCCGGATACGTCTTCGCGCATACCGGAACATTCGACCGTTCGTCGCTGGAGGAAGCCGCGGCGGTTCTCCGACGCCAGGTTCCAAAGGAAGAGCCCATCCTCACGGCTGCCGTCGCTCTTCCCGTACTCTCCGGGCACCGGGTCTTGTTTGACGTCGCCCACCCGACCCACTACGCCTACGGCTATATCGAGCCGCAGGTTCGCAACATCTACATGGCGCCCGTAGAAGCGATGGTCGCCGCCGTCCGCTCGGACATTCGGTGGGTGGTCCATGAGCAGCTGACCGCCTTTTCCTACTTCCGGGAGTACCCCGAGATTGAACAGTTCGTGAACGCGGAGTTCGAACCCATCGCCGAAATCGAAAATCTCGGGAACCCCATTACGATTCTCCGCCGGACTTCGACGAGCTCAGTCGAGTCGCGCGGTGGGCGGGAGTAGCCAAGACCCCGATGGCATTCCGTCCGCTCGTCATGGTAGGACTTATCACGGCGACGCTCGCGCTGCTCGTTCGACTGCAGGGTCTCGGCGCGATCCTCACCGCGGACGAACCGCAGTGGATGTTCCGCGCGCAGTCGTTCACGACTGCGCTCCGCCGTGGGGATCCCGGCGGCACCTTCCAGGGAACCCATCCCGGCGTCACCGCGATGCTTCTCATCGGTGCGGGCATTGAAGCGCGAGAATGGCTGACGGGAGAGCGCATGGAAAGCCCGACCGTCGGCTCCTTCCGTTCCGCGGGGAAGCTTCCTATCGCCATCGCGGTATCCCTTGGGACCGGGATGGCTGCTGCCCTCGTGGCACGACTCTGGGGTGTCCGCAGTGGTCTTGGTGCTGGCGTGCTCCTTACCCTGAATCCGTTTTTCGTTGGGTATTCCCAGCTCGCGCATGTGGATGCCCTCCTCGCGATTCTCATGCTCCTCTCGGTCCTTACCGCCCTCTGGTACGTCCGCCAAGGCGCACGCCGGATTCTTGTTCTTTCCGGATTTCTCGGGGGGCTCGCGCTGCTCACGAAACTCCCGGCGGTCTTCCTCGTCCCCTTCGCCGCCGGGGTGTTTCTGCTCGTTCCAGACATGCGGGCTCGATGGATTCGCGATACGGCGACCTGGGTCGGTGTTACCACCGCGACCTTCCTGATTCTGTGGCCCTCCATGTGGCTGAACGTTCTCCCGAATGTCCGATACGCTGCTCGCGACGTCCAGTCCGTCGTTACGCTGTCACACTTCGGTGAATCGGCGGAAGTCCGGACGCGCGACAATCTCTTCTACGCCCGTGCGCTTCTTGCCCGCACGACGCCGGTCACTCTCCTGTTCGCCGCACTGGGAGCGCTCGCATGTCTTCGCGCTGCCCACCGGCGCCGGGAGGCATTGGTATTCCTCCTCTTCTTCGGAGGGTTTTTCCTCTTCGTGAATCTCGTAGAGAAGCGCGCCGATCGCTACCTTCTTCCGGCACTTCTCGTGCTCGATGTCTTCGCGGGGGTCAGCCTCGGTGAACTCATCCGCCGAGATCGCTTCGGAAAACTTCTCGCCGCCGGCACCATCTGCGTTCTTGCCGTTCTCAACCTTCAGCTCAGTCCCTATGCCCTGGCGTACGTCAGTCCCTTCAGTCCGAAGGAAGAGCCCACCCAAGCGGGGTGGGGCGAAGGACTCGAGCGGGCTGCGGCAGTACTCAATGCCCATCCCCTTGCTCCAGAACTCCAGGTGGCGACCTGGTATCCCATCATCTTCCGGGAGTTTTTCCGCGGGACAACCATGAGCTTAAGCAGCCGCGATGATGCGCGCGTGGATTACGTGGTGACCTATCGAAATATGCGGGGGCGACCGGCGGATTCCGGTCCGACGAGGGTCCTCGAGGAATTTGCAAACGTGGAACCGGTAGCGGTAATCCGCGTTGTCGGTCTCGAGATGGCCTGGATCTACGCGCGAGATTCTGTGGATCGCTTTCCAAAGCACGTAGGAGAAATTGTCCGTGCCGGCGCGCCGGAGCGCGGTACCGGGAATGCCCCGACAACGGTCGAGGTCGGCCAAACAGTCGTCGCGGAATCGGATGGATTGAGCGGCGTACGGCTGGTCTTTGCGACGTTCTCGTCTCGGAGCAATCGGGGGGAGCTTCTCCTCCACGTCCGCGAGAATCCCGACGGTGCCGATCTGCGCACGGTCCGGATAGGCGTGAGCCGTTTGGAGGACAACGCCTGGAAAGAAATTCGCTTTGAACCGCTCCCGAACTCTAAGGGGGTGACCTACTACGTTGCGCTCACTTCGCCCTCCGGGGAGCCCGGCAATGCCGTCACCGTTCGGTATCAACCGAACGACATCCTCCCGGGACGCCTGGTGGTGCTCCGACGACCGCTCCGGTCGGGAGAGAAGCGGGCGGCGTCTCTCGCAGAAGGGGATCTCGCATACGCGCTCGTCTACCAAGGAGACGCCTCGCACTCGGAATAAGAAAAATCCCGCTCGCCGATGGGGACGAGCGGGGGTGCTCCCAGACAAAAGAGAGCAAATGCCCCGGCCAGACGGACATAAAGAGAGCAAATGCCCTGATGTCTGGGAACGACAATGGTGCCTGGGAACGACAATGAAAGAGGACAAATCGCGCAGAAGAATAGGTTTAGTCTTAGAAGGGGCAGGTTCCTCCTCTCTTCGCAAGCGTCGAGGGGAATATTCCCTTCATGCGGTATATCAAGAAGTCCGTCCAGGGCAGTACTCCTTCCGCGTCATATTCATGAGGTTTATATGAATATGCCACTAGACATATTCATGAGGTTCACGAATATGCCACGAGAGTCCGCGAGCCCTTTTGAGACTGAACTTCCTGCATACACGCAGTATTCTCCGTTCGACGGCTACTCCCCCGCGTAGCGCCGCTTGTCGTTTCCGGCCGGAAGAGACAAGCGTGTACGCAGTTTGGACTGTTCCACCTACCTCCTTCAGGCGTGGGGAATTTCCCTCATCGAGTCCTGCTGTGTGCGACGAGGGCAACACCTGGAAGGTGAAATGTTATTCCTACCCTTCTGCGCGCATTCGACCGGCTTGAACGGTCACCTCCGGGACTCTCTTGACGCTTGCGCGTCTCCTCGGAGTTTCGTCACCGTCTGACCGGCACGACTTTATGACAAAGAACACCAGTGGAAGCGAGTATGGTACCGTCCGTAGCGCGTGTCAAGAGTTTGACAATCGGTCTTTCGCGTGGTAGAGCCATGCAGGATGTCCCGCGCCTCAAAGGGCAGGGAGGCCTCACCGGTGGTACACTCGGTGCGAATGCGGCGATGGCTGCAGTCTCCAGAACGTCGGAAACTCCTTGGTGAGACCGGGGTACTCTTCCTCATTGCCCTGGCGCCACGCCTCATCGGTATTGGCCTGTTCCTGACCGCAGACGAGAAAAGCTGGATGGGGCGAGGCGTGAATTTCCTCCAAGCGGTCCAGGAGTTTCACTTCAATGAGACCTTGCAGACGACGCATCCGGGCATTCCCACCCTGTGGCTGGTGGGAATCAGCGTGCGGATCATTGCACGCCTAAAAAATATCCCGTTCACCGCAGAGTCGCTCCAACTCTTCATCCAGGGGACCCAGGTGACGTTCGCGCTCCTCAACAGCGTACTGGTCGCCGCGCTGTTCCTTGCTCTGCGGCGCCTGACGAGACCTTGGGTGGCACGTGCAGCGGCACTCGTGATCGCGCTCGATCCGTTCCTGATCGGCTACAGCAAGGTGGTGCATGTCGACGCGCTCCTCGCGGGCTTTACCGCACTCTCGCTCATCCTCTTTCTCGCCGCAATGCAGGGGAGAGAGGAACATCCGCACACCGTGCCCTCCGCCGCGCTCGTCTGGTCGGGAATCTTTGGCGCACTCGCGATCCTTTCGAAGATCCCTGGGTTGATTCTGCTGCCCATGGCAACACTCAGCCTGTTTGCGGATCGGCAGGCCTGGGGGAGGGAAGAGGGGCGAGTCCGCCTTCGCCTTCTCGGGCAGTGGCTGGTGATCATCGTGGCGACGACCCTGGTCTTGTGGCCGGGATTGCTCTGGGTACCGGATCCGGTGGGAAACGTCAAAATTGTTCAGCGTGACCTTTCGGCGGCTTTCTCTACCCCGCACCACATGGCCGATGCGTACAGCATTAAGCCCTGGCATTACCCCAGCACGCTGCTCGCACGCACGACCATCCCTTCACTGATCGGGTTGGCCGCCCTTCTCCTGCTTCTGCCGGTAAGCATGCCAAAGCTCGCGACGCTGAGCGGGACATCCCGCCGTACGCTTTGGATCCTTCTCGCGTTCGTCGTGCTCTTCACCGCGGCCATGACGTTTGGGGCCAAGAAGGGCGACCGCTATCTGCTTCCCGTGTTCCCCGTGGTGAACCTCCTCGGCGTGATCGGGCTGGCGGCGCTCGTCAGCCGTGTTCGTCCGCAGTGGACGGAAGCCCGAGCGGCAAAAACGGTGTTCCTCCTTGCCGTCCTGCCGCTGGCGGGAGAACTTCTCTTCCTTGGCCCGTATGCGCTCGCGTACTATAACCGCTTGTTTCCACCAAGCTTCAGTCAGGAGCTCGGCTGGGGGGAGGGACTCGATCAGGTTGCGCGGTACCTCAATCAACTCGATGACGGCGGGAAGATCGCCGTGGCCTCCTGGTACCCAGAAGAGCTCAAGGCGCTCGTCCACCGGCCAGTCTTTCATTTGAGTGCCCGAGATCAACTCCGGGTTGGATACGTCGTGCTCTACCGCAACATGTTTGGCCGGTCTCCCGATCACCCCGCGAACGATTTCATCGACGAATACTACCGCCGACGGACGCCCGTCTTCACCGCGACGGTGAACGGGCTGCCCTACGCATGGGTATACCACCAGCCGGCCTATACGGGTATTCTCGGCGAGCTAACGCAGGAATCAGTGGTGGTGGCGGAGCTTCCCGTCTCCGCCGGAACGCTCCGTGGCGTGGAGACACTCGTCGCAACCTATTCCGGACGCGCGGATATGGGAACGTTCGTCCTCCGTCTCCGCCAGACCGTGGAGGGACCCGATGTCCGCGCAAATCGTCTCCCGATCCGCGGCGAAGACGATAACCAGTGGGTGCGTTTCTCTCTTGAGCCGCTGCTGGTTCAAGAGCCGGGAACATTCATCACGCTGCTCACCACCGAAGGAACGAGCCCTGGTGAGGCGCCAACACTCCGCGCTGCCCCGCAGGAGAAATCGGCTCCTCACTTTGGCGTTGGAAACCGAACGGTCTCTCCGCGCGACCTCCTTACCACGCATCGCTCTCGCGGGCTCCTTGGACTCCGACCAGTGATGGAGTAACCGTGCAGGCGCTCCCGCTTTTCCAAGCAGAGGCCCGACGTCGTGTCCTGGTTCCGCTCGCGCTGTGCGCGCTGGCGCTCATCGGGGCATTGCTCCTCATCGGCACGCACCTGCCGAATCTCCGGACGTCGGTGCTCGGGCTCGGCGGCGATCCGTATCAGACGCTCTGGCGTTCCTCCGCCTTCACCGAAGCGCTGTCCCGCCGGACGCTCACCATTGCCGACGACCCCGTGAGGAACTTTGGCCCGCTGCCGTGGATCCCGCTCCACGGAGTCTTCGGCGATCCTCTGGGATACAACCTCGTGTGGATTCTCCAATTCCCGCTGACGGCACTCGCCACGTATGGACTCGCTCGACGCTTGGGAATCGCGCGTGGACCAGCGGCGGTCGCCGGGTTCCTCACGGCGTTCGCGCCGTACCGCATCGCGCAGAGCCTCGGGCATTTCGGCGCCATGCAACTCTTCTGGATTCCACTCAGCATGGCAGCGCTCCTGTGGCTGCTCCAGCGTCCGTCACTCCCACGAACGCTCGTCGCTGCTGCGGCGTTCGTCGGGACGTCGTGGACCGAGCATATGCTGTTTCTTGCGACACTCCTTGCCGCCGCACTGACGATAGCCATCTTCTGGCACCAGGCTGTGCAGACGCTTCGGACTCGCCAAGGAATCATCCTCGCCCTCACCTTCCTTTTCCTCGTCGGCGCGCTTGGAATGTTCCCCTTCCGAGAAGAGCTGAAGAAAGCATCGCGCGCCGACTCCGCCTTCAACCTCGGTTCGGAACAGCGACGGCGGTTTGCACCAACGGTCGAAACGATACTCTCCCCTCCGACCTTCCATCTCTTTCGCCACTCTCCGAATCGGTATGGGACTCCGCGCCAGGCCGTGGCCGACTACGTCCATACTCTCGGCCTCCTCGCGCCGGTGGTCGCGGTCGTGGGTGTGCGGAGACTCTGGCGGGAAGGTCGCTGGCAGCACCTCGCGCTCCTCGGCTCGCTGGTCGTCGCCGGGCTCCTCCTTGCGTTTGCGCCGCGCACCTCGCTTGGCGCACAGCTCTATGACGAGTTCCCTGTGTTCTCCGCGGTTCGAACGGTAAACCGATTTCTCGTCTTGCCGGCGTTGGCTCTCCCGCTGCTGGCGAGCATCGGCGTCAGCAGGCTCCCGCGGGCCGCCGCGTTTCTTCTCGCGGGAGCGCTCGTGCTGGAAATTCTTCCAAGCACCTTCCCGGTGCAGGAAGCGACGATCTCCCAATTCTCCACCACGCTCACCGCTGGACCAGCAGGACTCCTCCTCGAAATTCCTGCCGCCACCGACTACCTCGTTGCCTCACGCGCCCAGTACGCGTCCACGGTCCACCGCCGCCGTATTCTCGCCAGCAACGTCTTCGAGCGCGTGCAAGATCGGGCAGCGCGCGAAGCTCCGCTCCGCGTCCCTGTCGTCGGTGCGCTCCTCGCCGTTCGTCCCGACGACTTCGAGCGTTCGACGCTCTTCGGCCAGATGCCCGCCGAAATGGTCCATGCCGCACTTGCCAGCGAGAGAGTCATCGCGGTGATCATTCACGAATACGTGATGGGGATGCCGACACTCCGTTCCAGTCCAAAAGGATTGGTCGCGGTGACGCCAGCAGAATTCCACGTCCTCCACCGGCTGCTCCGTGGCGCGGGTCTGCATGCAGAGAACGTCGGCGAGGGGACGACGCTCTACCGCGTGCCGCCATGGCCCGAAACAACGTCCGCATTGGTGGGAGTCCCTGGGTCAGGGTGGGACGCCGTGCCCTCGAGTTCTGGAGATCGGCGACGCGTCAAGATTCAACCCCGTGCGACGTTTTCCATCCGGGTACTTGGCGGAGACGCGGTTCCCGCCACGCTCTCCTTCCGCGTCCTCGACCCAAGGACGCGGAAGATTCAGCTCCAAACCCCGACCGGACCGGCACCGGTCACCGTGTCGTCCGATGGAACCGCCTTCATTCCTCTCGGCACCCTTGCGCCGGGATCGCATGCCTTCTCCTTCTCCATTGACGGCTCGGAACTTTTTGTGGAAAATCCTTCGGTGAGAAAAGGCCCGCGATGAGGCTGCTGCTCATCAATTACGAATACCCGCCTCTCGGGGGCGGAGGAGGAGTGGCCCATCGGGATCTCGCGGAGGCATTCGCCGCGCGGAACGAGGTCACGATCCTCACGACGCACTTCCGTGGCCTCCCCAAGGCGGAAGTCGTCAACGGCGTCCGGATCATTCGCGTTCCGGTGTGGGGGCGATGTCAGATGCCGGTGGCGACGCTCCGTTCCATGGCGACGTTCGTTCCGTCCGCGCTCCTCGCTGGCCTGCGTGCGACCAACAAGACTCGCCCGGACCTCATTCACGCCCTTTTCGCCGTTCCTTCGGGACTCCCCGCAGTCCTCCTCGGGCGCCTGCGCCGAATTCCGGTGGTCCTCACGCTCATCGGTGCGGATATCTTTGATCCCAATCCCACGGCGGGAATCGCTGCCCACCGGAATCCGGTGGTTCGGGCCGTGGTACGGTGGGTGATCCGTCACGCGGACGCGGTCACGGCGATTTCGGAGGATACGAAACGGCGCGCAATCTTGTACCACCGCGCGCCGAACAACCTCGCCGTCATCCCCCTCGGTTTGGTTCCGCCGGCTGTGCTCCCTCCCGTCACCGCGAGTCACGGTGCACCGTGGCGCCTCGTCACGGTTGGGCGTCTCATACCCCGAAAGGCCCACAAGGACCTTCTCGAGGCTCTCGCGCTCCTGAAAAGAAAGGATGTGCACCTGCATGTCATGGGGGATGGTCCGCTTCTGCACCCACTCGAAGGTACGGCGGAGCGCCTTGGCGTGCGGCCGCAGGTCACGTTCGAAGGCGCAGTGACGGAAGACCGGAAATGGCAGCTCCTTCGAGCCGCCGACCTCTTTGTTTCCGCTTCGCTCCATGAAGGATTCGGCATCGTGTTCCTCGAAGCGATGTACGCGGGGCTTCCCATTGTCTGTACGGACCAAGGCGGCCAGACAGACATCCTCCGCGCCGGGGAGAACGCGCTGTTCACTCCTCCGCAGCGATCGGACCAACTCGCGTCAGCGCTCCGCGTGCTCCTCGCGGATGCGGACCTTCGGAAGCGTTTCGCGGAGACGAACCGCCACGCCATGCAGTCGTTCCTCATCCGGGACATCGCTGATCGCTATGAGGCTCTGTTTGCCCGACTCACGAAGACGGTCCGCTCCACCCGCATTCTCGTCGGGCAATTGCAGGAGCGCCCATGACGGCATCGCCACCGCTGGTGGCTCTCGAGGCCCGCGCACTGTCCGGGCCAGCGGGGGGAGTCGTTCGGTACATCCGCGGCTTGCTGGACGGCTTTACGCAGCTGGACCCACCGCTTACGCTCACGGTTATCTGTGACCACCAGCGGGGCCAGACCGCCGTCAGAAATTTCCCGAGTCTGGCGGTACCGCCGGCCACGCCGTGGCTGCGCCCCTACTGGAACCTTGTGGCGCTCCCGCGCGCGATTCGTAGATTGCGCCCTCGCCTCGTGCACCTGACGAAGCCAAGCGGCACTCCATTCCGCCGCGGGTTCCCACCGGTCGTCACGACGATCTACGACGTGATCTCCCTCACGCATCCAAGAACGCAGACGGTCGCCCAGCGGACCTACTGGCGCCTGGAACTGCCTGCCGCCGCACGTCACGCCACGGCGATCGTGACGATTTCCGAAGCATCGAAACGGGCCATCGTGGATACGCTCGGTGTGCCAGCAGACCGCATTACCGTGACCACCCCCGGCATCGAACCGACCTTTGCCCCGGCGGCACCAGACGCTCGCGCGGCGCTTTTGGCGCGGCTCGGTCTCGGTGCGACACCGTATGTGCTCACCGTCGGAACCATTGAGCCACGGAAGAACGTCGACCGGTTGCTCCGAGCCTTTGCACGCGTGGTCGGCGAGTTCCCGCATACCCTCGTCATTGCAGGTCGGTGGGGTTGGAAAACCGAGCGCGTCGTCGCTGCCGCCCGTGACCCACGACTGAAGGATCGCGTGTGCTTTCTGGGTCGGGTGGAGAGCGCGGATCTTCCAACGCTGTACGGCAGTGCCGATGCCTTTGCGTTCTTGAGCCAGGATGAAGGATTCGGGTTCCCGCCGCTTGAAGCCATGGCGTGCGGGACGCCGGTCCTCGTGAGTGCGCGCGGGAGCCTCCCGGAGGTCGTCGGCCCTGCGGCGCTGCTCGTGGATCCGGAGGACGAAGAAGAAATCACGTCCGCGCTTCGTCTCCTCCTCGCGGACCAAGGCGTACGGACGCGCCTCGTCGAGCAGGGCCGAGCCTGGATTCAGCAATTCACATGGGAGCGAACCGCGCGCCAGACCTTGGAGGTCTACGCACGGGTGCTCGAACACACCGGAGAGCCCGAGCGGCCGGCACCATGAAGATCACACTCATCACCAACGCGTCTGCAACGTCCGGCGTCGGAAAGCCGGTGGGAATGCTTCGGGAGGCCTTACGTGCCGCTGGACAGGATGTCACGATCCTGACGCTGGATCATCGGATGTCGGCGATTGAGCAGAACGGGAGGATCGTTCGGATCGTTCCGCGCCTGCCGGGCGGGAAGCCGGCGTTCTGGCTCGTTGCCGGAAGCCTCCTGCGCACGCCGCCAGAGGGCATCCTGCACTTCACCAACCAAACGCTCGCGTTTCTTGCACGGAGAGCCCCTGAACGATCCGTCGTCACGGTCTGGGACCTCATCGAGCTCCGCGACCCGCAGGTGCTCTTTGGGGGAACGGTAGCGCGCATCCTCTACCGCGGGATCAGAAATGCGGCGCACCTTCTCACCTATTCAGAGGCGACCGCGCGGGATGTTCGGGCACAGTATAAAGTGCCGGACGCGCGGCTCTCCGTCATTCCCCCCTCGGGTTCGGAATCCCTGCGCTTCCAAGGAGCGCTCTGGCAGACCGAGGAAGGGAAGCGGTTCCTTGCGGATGCAGATCTCTGCGATCACCCTCCCCTGGTTCTCTACGTAGGAAGTGAGCACCGGCGGAAGAACCTCCGTCGCCTTTTGGAAGCACTCGCGCTCGTCCGGCAACGGGTTCCGAACGTTCGCTTCGTGAAGATTGGCGATGCGGGCGTGGCGTCCGGTCGCCGTGAACTCCGTGAGACGATTGCGCGACTTCACCTCGACCGCACCGTCCGTCTCGTGGAGGAATCAAACGATGCGGCGCTCCGCCTCTGGTACCACGCAGCGACGGTGCTGGCATTCCCGTCGCTCGACGAAGGATTCGGGTTCCCGCCGCTTGAAGCCATGGCGTGCGGGACGCCGGTGGTGACGTCGAACCGTTCCAGCCTTCCGGAAGTCGTAGGCGATGCGGCGATCCTCGTGAACCCGGAAGACACCGAAGCAATCGCGGAAGGCCTCGCCTTGGTCCTGACCGACGCGCCGCTCCGCGCAGAACTCCGGCGGCGCGGACTCGCCCGTGCCGCGCAGTTCACGCGAGAGAACATGCTCGCCGCGACCCTGGCGGTCTACGCGAAGGTCTTGAGCCCGCGGAGCGGCTGATGCGGGTGCTCTTCCTCTCCGCCCGCTACCCGCCGGATGTCCTCGGCGGCGGGGAAATCTCCACGCAGCTGATCGCGGAAGCACTGGCGGCGACCGGCGCGAGCGTCACCGTCGTCTGCGGAGCGGCGGGGGAAGGGGACGACGTTCTCCACGGCGTCCGGGTGATCCGCACGCGCCCGCTCCTCTCCTGGTGGTCAAAGCCGCTTCGGGAAGTCTTGGTGAGTCGCGCAGCGGCACAGACCGTCGCCGCGCTGCTTCCAAGACACGCGCTGCAGCCCGACGTCATCCATGCGCAAGAGTTCCGCAGCGCCTTGTCGCTCTCGTTCCTCCCCCATCCGCACCGCATCGTCACGATCCGCGACTACGCACCGATCTGCGGGACCACGAACAACATGTGGTGGGACGGCTCCTCCTGCGACGGCTGCTTCTGGACGAACGTCCTCTTTCGGTGCCACCGCGTCGTGGAAGCCTCCCTCCCGCGGAAGCCATTCCGCGTGGCGCAGTACAAAGGAAATCTCGGCTTTCGTACCCGCGCCTTCCGCCGCATTCCTCACCACCTCTACACGAGTCAGTGCCTCCGGAGGCGCGTGGAGGCGCGCCTCCGTCCTCCCCCGACGGTGCAGACCATGATCCTCCAAAACCCCGTGGATCCACGTTGGCTGACGACGCCGCTCGTCCCCCGTCCGGAGGAAAATGTCCTCTGTGCGGCGGGCCGCCTGGAAACGACGAAGGGAACGGACATTCTTCTCCAGGCCGTCGCGGAGGCGCAAAAGACATTTCCTGATCTCCGCCTCCACCTCGCCGGCAGTGGAGAACTCCCGCGGTACCGCGCGCTCGCTGATCGCTTAGGCCTCCGTGATGCCGTCACGTTCCACGGCGCCGTCCCACCAGCCGAGGTTTCCGACCTCATGGACCGTTCGGCCATCGTCGTGTCCGCTCACCTCTGGGAAGAACCGTTCGGGCGCGCAGCATTGGAGGCCGGAGCCCGTGCTCGGCCTCTCGTCGCGTCGGATCTCGGCGGCGTTTTAGAAACGACGACGTCGCAGACGGCAGCACTCGTACCGCCCAACGATCCGTCAGCACTCGCGGGAGCACTGATTCGTCTTCTCCGGAATCGGGACGACGCCACGGCGATGGGCGACGCTGCGCGCGCGTACGTCAAGGAGCGGTTTGCTCCGCAATCCATCGCCAACCAGCTTCTCCAATACTACGACCGCTGTGCCCGCGACGGTGTGCGGGAACGCGGTGAACCTTAGCGGTCGTCCGGCGTCCGGAGGAAGAGACGAAGGAGGACATCCGCTGAGCGGTCGGAGACGGAACGGCGTGCCGTCACGGTGACGAGCGCACCGCCCTCGAAAACGACGGCGAGGGCACCACCACGATCAACGGAGATGAGGTCCTCGGTTCGATGCCCGCCACGGGGATCGATGTCGAGGAGACGAAGAATATCCTGATCGAAATAGAGGAGATGTTGACTGTCCGGGAACCATTGGAGATTCCGGAGAGGGAGTGACATCCGCAGGAGAAATTCCGGCTGAAGCCTTTTTAAGACGCTGCGATCCTCCGACACGTTCAGCACCGAGACATCGAACGCGGATTCCTGGATGAGCAGCTTCTGACCGTCGGGAGACCAGGCGAAGCGGCGCACGCCCTGCGCGACGGCTCGCCAGGCCTGATCCTCCGCAGTGAAGAGGAACAGCGTTCCGTCCTTCGATACCCCCGCGAGAGTTCCCTCCGGAGAAACCTGCAGCGCCCCGGCCGGTTCAGGAAACGGTGGTGTGAAGGGTTGAAATTCTCCTCCGTCGCGCACGAAACCAAAGGGTGGTTCGCTCGCACCTTGCGTCGCGCGCTGGACGAGGATGCCGCGAGGATGAATCGCCGCTGCGAGAATGCCGGAGGCGAGTTTCTCTGGCGTCGTGGCCTGCGCGGGAAGCCCCAGCAGGTCTCCCTCCGCCGTGAGGAGGAGGACGCGCTCTGGCCCGACGGGACTCCATCCCACCAGCTTGGTCCGCGGCGGCATCGGCCGGAGTCGGCCATCGGCGAGATCGATCAGCGCGAGACTGTCTGGGAAGAACGTCATCTGCTCGGTCTCTTCCGCCCGGTGCAGACCAACCGCCACGCTCTCCCCACTCGGCGCCCAGAAGAACGCGATCTCGCCGGTCCGGTGGCGGGGCAGGCGGACCTGGAGACCATCAGCCTCGCGCACCGTTCTCTCGGGCGAGAGGGTGGTGAGCACGCGCCGGGGGAGAATGGTGAGCAGCGGCTCTTCCCGGAGAATCACCCAGCGTTCATCGGGCGAGATCCACACGCCGGATACTCCGGTGCGGACAATTTCCTCCTCGATGGTCTGGGGAATCAACCGCACGTGAAGGAGATCGGCCACCTGTCCGCCGAACACCTCGAGTCGCTTCTCGTACGGCCGATACCCCTGCTTCTCAATCCGTACCAGGTGCACCCCGACAGGAATCCTGCTGATGCCGGCGGGAGTGCGCTCGTCGACCACACGCCCATCAAGGAGCACACGCGCGCCGCGCGGGATGGAGCGGATGACCATCGCGCCAACCGTCGGTCCGGCAGGAACGAGCGATGCACGGGGGTGCGACAGCGACACGCGGTACCCCCAGGCATAGGCCAAGAGAAGGGGTGACCCCACAAGGAAGATCACCCACGCCATCGTGCGGAAGGCGCGTCGCGTTGTTGGATGCACGAGCACTTTCCTTCTAGCAGAATACCTTGGTACCCTGCAACTATGCTGACGCGCCGCGTCGGGATTGACCTTGGCACCACGAAGACCATCGTGTACTTGCCTCGTCGCGGGATCGTCATCCACGAGCCGTCGGTCGTCGCGCTCGCCCTTGATGACCATCGGGTCCTCGCCATCGGTCAAGCGGCAAAGGAGATGCTCGGGCGCACACCAGAGAACATTCAGGCCTCCCAGCCATTGCGCGAAGGGGCCATCGCTGACTTCCGCGTTACCGAAGCAATGCTGGAACTCTTCCTGGAGCGCGTCGGTGGCGTCACCTTCCGCGTGTTCCGTCCCGAAGTCATGGTGTCGGTCCCGGCAGGGATCACCTCGACCGAGCGCCGCGCGGTCTTCGAAGTCGCCATGCGCGCAGGCGCGCGACGCGTCTACCTGGTCAAGCAACCGGTGGCGGCGGCGATCGGCGCGGGTCTGCCGATTGCGGAGTCGTCCGGCCACATGATCGTCCACATGGGTGGCGGGGTCACGGAAGCGGCGATGATCTCGCTCGGCGGCTTGGTCGCGACCGCCTCGGCGCGCGTCGGCGGCGTCCGGCTCGATGCTGCAATCGCTGAATACGTGCGAAAAAAGTACGGCTTGGCGATTGGCGAACGCACCGCGGAGGAGATCAAGATCGCGATCGGCTCTGCGACCCCAACCGAGGAAGATCGTCCGCACGAGATCCGCGGCCGGGACGTCGCAACGGGTCTTCCGAAGGAAGTGACCATCACCTCGAACAAAGTCACCGAGGCCATGCAGGAAGAACTCGAAACGATTACGCACACGGCACGCCAGGTGCTCCAAGAAACCCCGCCGGAACTCGCCGCCGACATCATTGACAAGGGGATTGTCCTCACCGGAGGGACCGCCCTCTTGAGCAACATGGACAAGCTCATCGCGAAGATCACGATGGTCCCCTGCACGGTGGCAGACGACCCCCTGCGCTGCGTGATCCAGGGAATCGGCATGGCCCTGGAAAATCTCCCCGCGTACCGGCGGAGTCTCGTCGTGGCGCGGTGAGCGCACATGCAGCTGGCGCTCGTCCACGAGTCTCTCACCACGCTCGGGGGTGCGGAGCGCGTCCTCGTGGAACTCATCGCGGCATTTCCGGGCGCACCGGTCTACACTCTTGAAACGCGGCTCCGCGCCCCGTTCCTCCCACCAGAGAAACTCACCACCTCGTTCCTCCAGGGACTCCCGCGCGTCCTCCGGCGGTCCAGGGCGCACCTTCCGCTCTTCCCGATCGCGGCGGAAACGTTCGATCTCTCCGCGTACGACGTCGTGGTGAGCAGCGCGTCAGGATTCGCGAAGGGGATCGTCACCCGTCCCGGAACGCTCCACATTTGCTACTGCCACTCGCCGACGCGCTTCCTCTGGGATGCGTACCACGAGCTGCTGGAGGAATTCCCTTCGGGGACGATCCGTCGCGGACTCTTCCAGACGCTCATGCACGGACTGCGCCTGTGGGACCGGGCAGCGGCGCGCCGCGTGGATCTCTTCCTCGCGAATTCCGAAACCACCAGGGCGGGGATTCAAAAGTACTACCGGCGCGAAGCCGCAGTGCTCCCGCCACCGCTCAGCCAGCCGCTTACCCCGCGTGCCGCCCAAGGCGAATCCGACCCTCGGCGGTACTTTCTCTTCGTGAGCCGCCTGTCGCCGTACAAAGGCGTGCGTGTCGTCCTCGATACCTTCAATAAGCTCGAACTTCCCCTCGTCGTGGTCGGCGAGGGACGGGAGGCGACGACGGTGCGACGCCTGCAGGGCCCGACGATATCGTTCCGCGGGTTCGTCCCTGATGAAGAACTCGTGGCGCTGTACGCCGGAGCGCGGGCGGTACTGTTCCCAAGCGATGATGACTTTGGACTGGTTCCCATTGAAGCGATGGCGCAGGGAACGCCGGTGCTCGCACTGCGCCGCGGCGGAGCCACCGAAACTGTCGTCGAGGGAATCACCGGCGAATTCTTTGACGCGCCCATCGAAGAACTGCTGGCGGACTGCGTCCGGCGCTTCTTGGAGAACGAAGGTTCGTACGACCGAGAGACCATTCGCGCCCACGCCGCACGATTCGCGGCGGAGCGCTTCCGTCAGGGGATCCGCGCATTCGTGGCGGACGCCTGGAACACCTGGCAACGACGCGAGGTGCGGATAGTTTCCCAGTCGGGATTTCTACGGTAGGATAGGAGCCTGCTCAATGGCATTTCTCGGAAATCTGTTTTCCCGTGCTGGAACGGGAGAGGTGAAACGGTTGCAAGCGCTGGCGGAACGGGTGACCGCGCTGGAACCATCCGTCCGACAACTCTCTGATCAGCAACTTCCTGAGAAGTTGCGGGAGTTGAAGGTTCGTCACCAGGAGCGGCAAGAATCCCTCGATGACCTTCTCCCCGAAACGTTTGCGCTCGTCCGCGAGACCGCGCGGCGGACGCTCAACGAGCGCCCGTTCGACGTGCAGGTCCAAGGCGGTATCGCACTCCACGAAGGGAACATCGCGGAAATGAAAACGGGGGAAGGGAAGACCCTCGTGGCAACCATGCCCGTCGTGTTGAATGCGCTCTCGGGGAAAGGTGTCCACGTGGTCACGGTAAACGAATACCTCGCCAATCGTGACGCGAAGTGGATGGGGGCAATCTACCAGGCACTCGGACTTACCGTGGGGGTGACGCTTCATGGCCAATCACCGGAAGAAAAGCGCGCCGCGTATGCCGCCGACATCACCTACGGCACGAACAATGAGTTCGGCTTTGACTACCTCCGGGACAACATGGCGTACCGCCCGCAGGATCGCGCGCAACGTCCGCTCCAGTACGCCATCGTGGACGAAGTGGATAGCATTCTCATTGACGAAGCGCGCACGCCGCTCATCATCAGCGCGCCAGACGAAGAATCCACGAAGCTCTACGCGCAGTTCTCGCGGTTGGTGCCGAAACTCGAGCGCGGAAAACACTACGAGGTCGATGAAAAGCAGCGCGCGGTGACGCTCACGGATGAAGGCATCTCACGTATGGAAGAACTTCTGAACATCAAAGACCTCTACGGTGCGGGAGAAATCCGCCACATCCATCACCTGGAGCAGGCGCTCCGGGCGCACGTGCTCTTCAAGCGCGATGTGGATTACGTTGTGAAAGACGGGGATGTGGTGATTGTGGACGCTTTCACCGGCCGCCTTATGCCCGGTCGACGGTACTCGGAAGGTCTTCACCAAGCGATTGAAGCGAAGGAAGACGTTCGTGTGCAGGCCGAAAGCCGGACGCTCGCCACGATTACGTTCCAAAACTACTTCCGCCTCTACGAGAAGCTCGCCGGCATGACCGGAACGGCCTACACGAGCCGCGAGGAGTTTCAGAAAGTCTATGATCTCGACGTCGTGTTGATTCCGACGAATAAGCCAATGATCCGCACCGACCATCCCGATCGCATTTACGGGACCGAGGAGGCGAAGTTCCGCGCTGTCGCGCGCGAAGTGGTGCAGCGTCATCAGAAAGGCCAGCCCGTACTCGTCGGGACCATCGCGATCGAGAAATCCGAGCGCTTGAGCGCCCTGCTCACGCGCGAAGGGATTCCGCACGAGGTCCTAAACGCGAAGCACCACGAGCGAGAAGCGCAGATTGTCGCAAAAGCGGGGGAGCGGGACGCGGTGACCATCTCCACAAACATGGCGGGTCGAGGAACGGACATTAAACTGGGGTCGGGCGTGACGAAGCTTAGTGGACTCTTCGTGCTCGGCACCGAGCGGCATGAGGCGCGCCGCATTGACAACCAACTCCGCGGACGGTCGGGACGTCAGGGTGACCAGGGCGAATCCCGGTTCTTCATCAGCCTGGAAGACGACATCATGCGGATCTTCGGCGGCGAGCGGATGAAGCGTCTCCTCGAACGGCTGAAGGTTCCGGAGGACGAGCCGATCGAGTCCGCGATGGTGAGCCGCGCGGTGGAAGCGGCCCAAGCGAAAGTCGAAGGCTTCTACTTCGACTCCCGGAAACACGTCTTGGAATATGACGACGTGATGAACAAGCAGCGGGACAGCTTCTACCGCTTGCGGCGAAGCCTGGCAGAGGGAAGCACCGACGCAGCGGCGTTCCGCACGCACGCGGCGGACATTCTCACCGAAGCACTGGCGAGCGCCGTGCAAGAAGCTCGGGTCGCCGCCTCGCCCGAGAGCGATCTGGACAAGGTTTCGCGGGATGCGCTTCAGCGGTATATCAATCTTCCCGACGACGAGTGGCAGAAAATTTCTGAAACCCTCCCGCGCGAGGCGGGTCCCGAACTTCCAGAAACAACGCGGGCTGTCCTCCGCGCGTTTGTTGAGAAAACCTACGACCGCAAAACCGCGGAATTCCCGCAAGGAATCTTCCCGGATGTCGTTCGAACCCTCTTTCTCCAAACGCTCGACCTCCTCTGGACGGATCACCTCGACACCATGGAGTACTTGCGCACCGGTATCGGGCTCCGCGGCTATGGTCAGCGCGATCCGCTCGTTGAGTACCGGCAGGAAAGCCACCACCTGTTCAAGAACCTCCTCGCGCACTTCCACCAGGAAGCGGCATCGGCATTCTTCCACGTCACCATTCACCCGCAGGCCGCAGCGCTCGTTCCTCCACCGCCCATTCCGCAGCCGGAGAAACTCGTCGTGAGCCACCCGACGGCGCCTGCGCCCACGGGCGCCATCGGCCAGGAAGTGGACGAACGTACACCGGCCGGCGTACTGACATCACTCACTCCCGTGCCAGCCGCCCAAGGAGCCGAGGCCGCCACCGGCAGCCCGCTTCGCGCCAAGCCGCCAGTGGGCCGCAACGACCCGTGTCCGTGCGGGTCGGCGAAAAAGTATAAGAAGTGCCACGGGAAATAACCTCGGCGACCGCTCGGCTTCCCGGGGAGTACACCTCGTTGCACTCGTCTCGCCGGCAGCAGTACCGTAGAGGTGTGGATACTGCGGTCGGCGTTCCTCCATCTCCGCTATCTCCGCCGCAGCCGAAGAGTCTTTTCGCACGCTTGAGCGGCCTGTCGAGTAAGCCGCCGATGGTTCTCTACCTCGGCTTTCTTCTTGTGCTCGGCGCGTGGGGAGTGGGGAACTGGTCTCTCCTCTGGCGCGGTCTGGCGATAGTCGCGATCTACACCGTCCTGGACCTCGCTCTCTCGAAACGGCGGGAAGGGAAGTTCATTGCCCCAAGTTCCGCGTGGATTTCCGGACTCATTCTCTCTCTCGTGCTGGCCCCCGCGGCGCCCTGGCTTGCCGTGCTCTTCGCGCCCGTCGTGGCAAGCCTCGGCAAGCACTTCATCCGCTACAAGCAGAAGCACATCTTCAACCCCGCTGCTTCGGCGCTGGTTCTCCTCGGGTTTCTCTTCCCGTCCGCAGCGATCGTGTCCTGGTGGGGTTCGGCGTGGGGCCGGATTCCGCTCGTCGTCATCGTGCTCTCCGGCATCGTCACGATGTTCCGGGTGAAGCGCTGGAAAACCGCGCTTGCCTTCCTTGTCGTCTACGTGGTTGGAGCAAGTGCGCTCCTCCTCTCGCGCGGAGGAAGCGTCGCCGATCTCCGCGCGCTCTTCGTAGATGGCACCCTGTTCTTTTTCGCCACCGTCATGCTCATCGAGCCGGTGACAACCGCGTATCAGCCCGCATGGCTGCGAACAGCGTTTGGCGCTGGCGTCGCAGTCCTAACCCTGCTGTTCTCGCTCCCGGGGGGCAGGCTGCCGATTCCCGACCCCTTCCTTGTCTCGCTCCTCATCAGCAACCTTGGCGCCACGAGTATCAGCATGCTCATCCGCCGGTAGCCTTGATGTGATGTCGCGAGAGACGAGGCTGCCGGAGCGGAGCTGGCCGACCCGGCGGCATGCTCCGCCATTCCCACCGCGGCACCGAAGGCAAGGAGTGCGCCGACAAACCAGTGGTAGTTCGCGAAGGCGTACTTGTTGAAGAGGAGTTCGCGGTGGCATGAACCGGGTGGTACTCGACACGAACGTGCTGGTGAGCAGCGCGTATGATGAACTCTCCGCCTCGTGGAAGATTGTGGGGGCCTGCATGCGGGGAGAGAGACCGGAGGCTTGACAGTTGCCCTCTTTTTCTCTATATTTCGCTTCGTGTAGTATTTTTCCAGCTCTTTAGACAATTTTCTTTCTTTTTGAAAGGAGCACTCGCATGCTCAAAGGCAAAAGACGTACCGTATTCCGGGTTGAAGCCCTGGAAGATCGCCTGCCACCTGGCGATCTGCTTGCACTTGCACTGCCTGATTTCGGGGCAGCACATACAGCCGATCAGATTCGCTTGCTGACTGAGGAGCCGATGGAAATCAGTATCGCTGGTGCAGACCAGCAGGATGAGGCTCGGGATGAGAAATGGTGGTCACTTTTCCCGGAGGAACCGCCACGGCAAAGCCAGGACCGGCCAGCAGCTCAAAGTGTAGACGATGAGCCATCGCTTCCTTCGGTCAACAGCGATTTCGGAGATTTCGGCGAAGCATGGCTTTCTGTCGCTCGTACTCCCTCCCGTGCCATTGCACCCGCTGCCTCTACCCTGGATAACGGTGGTAGCCACTGGGGTGCCGCGACACCGGCGCTGGAAGCTTCTAGCGGAGGCACGTATGCATCTGTGCTCCTCTTGGCAATCCACTGGAATAATACGGTGACGGCTCTCACTGGGGCAGTCAGCGCATCCAGTGGCAGCACAGGAGCTAGCGAGGCTGGCCTCGTTATCACTCCTCGCCATCCGACCGGTGTCCAGGCGCCGGAGTCATTCAGTGAGGAAGGAGATCCTGACAGCTGGTGGCCTCGGAATGTGTATGACGTCGGACTGACCAGCCAGCCCAGCGCCAATGTCGAGGTTTTCATTACATCGCCAGACAATCAGGTCTGTCCGAGTGAGAGCTGGTTGTTCTTCGACGCCTCTTGGTGGCAGGGCAGTGAGGAGATCGTCGTCAGGGGATGCAGAGACTTCCGTAATGAGCCGTTCATACACACCGGCACCCTTCGACACACAACGGTCAGTGAGGATCCGGCGTACAACGGGCTCGTCTATGATCGAACGGTGACGCTATACGACACTGACGCGGACACGAGCTGGGAAGGGCCAGAGCTGGCCGAGCACCCGATGGCTTTCATGGGCGAGGGGGGATGGTACTACGAATCGTATCCCCAAAGGATGGAAGAGCTGCGGATCGTGGCACCTGATCCTCGGGGGGAGAGCGACCCATACCGCGCTCAACAGTCCATCACGGACCCGGATTGGGACTACGATGGCTTCTTTCGCTTGAACCGTCATCCCGACGATCCCGACGGTGATTGTTACGAGGCAGAGAACTGTTCTGAAGTATACTTTCTGGCTCGTCGGCCAGGCGTGTATGGGGTGCAGGTCGCGTTTAGGGGAGGCGAAACGCGCACCTTCTTCATCAATGTTGCCAGCCCGCCGGCTGATGCGGGACAAGGCCAAGGCCAGACGGAAAAATTCGTTGCGGCTGTACACCCAACTGCGGCCAATACCACGCTGATCCTGATCGAAAACCCACCTCCAGAGTATCGGGACGCCACTCACGACACTGATCTTGCGATTATGAGATCCCGCCGGCTTGCTAGTTATACAATGCTTGTTGCCTCCATCCCCGCTGCCATCCAGACGGTGCGTGACTACTACCGCGGCAGCCCGTTACATGTGTGGATCTATGGACATGGCAGTGCCGATGCGCAGCATGTCGGTGCTGGCAACAGGCTGTGTAACCGAGCAGGCGAAAATCGTTGTCTTCGGCAGAACCCGCTCCATGAGGCTTCGGCGTTTGGCGAACTCCTGCGCGGCAAGATTGATACACTCAGCCTGATGGGTTGTCATATTTCGTCCGGCATCGATCGTCCAGACAATTACTTGCATCTTCTGTCCATGCTCCTGAGCAACGCGACGGTCACGGCGAAGGTGCGAGGGTATACCGAGTGTGTCTATAGTATCGCGCCGGATCGTGGTCACGCTGGCTGGGTCGGAGTCCCTCGCGGTGCCCGACTGCGCGTCAGCACGAACGGAAGACCCGACTAAACCAAGTAAAAGGAGGTCTCTATGGCATGTAGTTTACCACGAGGTTCCCTGGCGATTGGTTCATTGTTCGCTCTGTTCTTGGTCCCCGGCTGTCTTAAGAAGCCGGAACTACCCGATCTACGACAGGCGAACAAGCTCAAGATCGACTATCACATCAACCAGCAACCGAAATCCCTGGTCATCTCCGATCCCAAGCAGGTGAAAGACATCATCTCGACGGTGAAGGTGAGGGAGACATGGAAGGATGTGCATCCTGCCTTTCCTGACGTCGCCGTGGTATGGTTCTTCTTCCCTGCCGAGGAAAAGCGCTTCAAAGCAAAGTTCTCCCCGGAGCCAACCAACCTGGCCACCGAGTGGGGGATGCTGTACTTGGAATCGGATGCCTTCTACCAGAAAATCAACGAGGTCGTCTCGAAACACGAAGGCAGGCCCGTGGAGATTCTGAAGGAGAAGTTTGATTAGCGGTGAAGGACACTTGCATGGGTTGGCGAACTTTCTTCCACGAGCATGATGTTTCTATGGTAAAACTGCACTTTAGTGCCCCGTTGACACGTATACTGTCGCGGGGCTTTTTTGTGACTGTGATCTGTGTACCGACCGTACGGATGCTCGCCTTTTTTCTCGTCTCTTTTTCCTTGAAGCAGCCCGGCGGCGAGGTTAGGATGGGTGGAAATCGTGGAATGCGTTGGTGCTTTGTTCTTCCCGAGACTGCGTGGAGATACAGCCATGTCCTGGCTATCGGCGTCCGCCGGACCCGTCACGATGCCGAACCGCGCGTTCCTCATCCCGACACGGAGATTCGCTCCCACGGGTACTTTGGCATTCGCGGAAGCGGATGCGCTGTCCACGGATGGTACAATTCCCGACACCGACATGCCGCGCGTCATCGAAGCACTGACGAAGGAAGTTGTTGAAGGGAAATTTTCCATGGCATGAAACGGGTTGTCCTGGACACCAACGTGCTCGTGAGCAGCGCGTATGATGAACTCTCCGCCTCGTGGAAGATTGTGGAGGCCTGTATGCGGGAAGAGCTCACCGCGATCGTGAGCCCGGCGCTGCGGGGTGAGTACGAGGAAATCCTTTCCAAGACCGTGAACGTCCGTGGGCACGAGGAACAGATTCGCGCGTTTCTCGCTGCGGCGGAAACGGTTCACCCGGCGACGGTGCCCCACGTCGTTCAGGATGACCCCGAGGACGACAAGGTCCTCGCGGCTGCGGTGGAGGGAAAAGCAGATGCGGTGATTACCAACGACCGCCACCTCCTGAACCTGGATCCGTACCGACCCGAAGGCGGCTCCGCTCCGATCCGTATCGTACGGCCGCTCACGCTCGAGAACCTCCGGTCGGAAGAGCGGGGAAGCGGCTGGCAGGATCTTGCACGCTTGATCGGCATTCGGTAACGCGCCGCCGCACACGCGCGCCTCGTTTACGCGCACGCGACGCAGAACCGGACGAAGCGTACGTGCTATGATCAGCACGATGCGCCGGTTCCTCGTTCTCGGCATCGTGCTCCTTGGCGGAGTGATCGCGGCTGTCTCCAACACTCACGGACAGGATCAACCAGCAAGCACGCCGTCCGCAGACGATCCGCTGTCGTCGGAACTGGGGGCGAAGGAAGCGGAGCTCCAGGAACTCCAAGAGAAAATTCGCGTGCTCAAAGACGCTCGCTCCAAAAAGGAGGGAGAGCAGTCGCGACTCACGGACGCCGTTGAAATTCTGGAAGACCGCGTGAAACAAGCGCGCCTCGAACTGGATTACACGCGGGTGTCCATCGAAGAAGCTCGAATCCGGATCCGTCAAACCACGGAAGAGCTGGGCGGCCTTTCCAAGAAGCAGGAGCGACTGCGGGAGCAGATGCGACTCACCCTTCGTCTTCTGGCCACCGTTGACGAACGTTCACCGCTGGAGACATTTCTCACCGGTGACACCTTTGCCGATTTCTTCAGCACCCAGCAAGCGCTGGTGAGAATTCAGACGCACGCGACCGCGCTCCTGGTGCAGACCCAGGAGCTGAAAACGGCTCGCGAAGCGCGGGAAGCCGATCTGCGCAATCGCCGTGACGATCTGCAACAACTCGCCAAACTTCAAGCGGCCCAGCGCGCAGCGCTGCAAGAGGATGAGAGCCGGAAGCGGACGGCGCTCTCCCGCACGGCGGCGGAAGCCGCTCGGCTCTCGTCGCTCGTCACAGAGGCAGAAGAGGCGCGCCGAGAAATCCAGCAGGAAATCTTCCTGTTGCGGAATGCCGGAATCCGGCTTTCCCTCAAGCAAGCGGAGGATTTCGCGCGGTTCGCCGGGAGCGCAGCGGGCGTGCGGCCGGCGCTTCTCCTCGGCGTCTTAAAGGTCGAATCAAACATCGGAACGAACGTGGGGTCCGGCCGGTATCCGGATGACATTCACCCCGACCACCGAGACGCGTTCCTCCGCGTCACGAAGAGACTGGACCTCGATCCGGCGACCACACCCGTATCCGCAAAACCGACCAGCTACGCAGGCTGGGGAGGCGCGATGGGGCCAGGCCAAATTCTCCCGGGCATCTGGGAGCGCATCGAGTCGGATGTGGCGCGGATCACCGGAAAGGAGATCCCGAGTCCGTTCGAACTCCTTGACGCCTTCGTCGGCACCGCGGTGATTCTCCGAAACGCCGGTGCGGCGTCCGGCAGCGAATTTGAAGCGGTGAACCGATACTTCGCAGGGCCCAACTGGCAGCGATTCACGTGGTACGGGGATCGCGTCTTGGCCGTCGCGAAAGAGTACGAAGCGCGCGGACTGTGAGCATTCCCGTTCTACACACAAGAAGAGCGCGCCTTGCGGCGCGCTCTTCGTACTCGGTTGAGCCGCGTCTGTTACGCGCGGCTTGGGCCTCGATAATGCTCGCGGCAGTAGACCGGGCGACCTTCCGTGGGACGGAAGGGCACTTGGGTCGGCTTGCCGCAGGTGGAGCACGTCGCGTCGTACATTGGCCGATCGCCACCCTGTCCACCCCCTCCCGGCCCGCGACGCTCGCCGCGGACCTGCCGGAAACAGTTGCTGCAGTAGACCGGACGTTCACCCGTCGGCTGGAACGGCACCTGGGTGGGTTGGTTGCAATTCGAACACGTGGCGTCAAACATCTGACGCTCACCAGAATCCTGGTTCATAAAGAAGTAGTCACCGCCTTTCGTGAAGAGACCGAGGTTGGCTTTCGCTCTCGCTGACGCTCGACCCCTCACGATTGGTATACGCGAATAGTCTATGCACGTCTGCTGATGAGGAACGTTTCCCTCGTAAGGGAGAGTGTCGCATGCCGCTGGCACCTTGTCAAGAAAGGTAGGGAAACGCCGTATACTGGCTAGTGGATATGGCGAGGAAGCAACGTGCACGAACACGGACGCAGGAACGCACCGAGGCAAGCGAATTCTCGCATCTCACGGATGCCCAGCGCGCGGCAGTCACGCACGGCGAGGGACCAGCGCTCGTGCTCGCCGGAGCGGGAACCGGCAAAACACGGGTCCTCGTGGAGCGGATCGCCTGGCTCACGAACCACCAAAGCGTCCCCCCGCAGAATATCCTCGCGCTCACGTTCACCGAAAAGGCCTCTGCCGAACTCGAGGCGAGAACCGACCTCGCGCTCCCCATCAGCGCCTTCCGCCCGTGGGTCGGAACCTTCCACGGGTTCGGGGAATATGTCCTGCGCGAAGAAGCATTCGCGATCGGTCTCGACCCTCGATTCCGCATCCTCTCTTCCCCCGAGGCCTGGCTTCTCCTCAAGCGAAACCTCTTCTCCTTGCCGCTGTCGCGGTACCGCCCCTTAGGCAACCCGACCAAATTCGTCCAAGCGCTCGTCGAATTCTTCAACCAAGCCAAAGACCAGGGGACCACGCCCGAGATGCTGGAACGCCACGCGGAAACCGTTGCGAGCGTGGACGCGGAAGATTCCGCGCACTGGCGGGAACTCGCCGCCGTGTACCACGCGTATGTCGCCCTGCAGCGCGAGAAGGGCGTCTTCGACTTCGGCGATCTCCTCCTCGAAACCATCCGCGTCTTCCAGGAGCGCCCGGCGATTGCGCAGAAGTACCGCGGACGATTCACGGAGATCCTCGTCGACGAATTCCAAGACACGAATGCGACGCAGTTGCACCTTCTGGAATTGCTGGCCGGGCCCGCCGGAAACCTCTTCGTCGCTTCGGACGACGACCAGGCGATCTTTGCCTTCCGCGGCTCTAACGTCGGGAATGTCCTCCAGTTCCGCGAGCGGTTTCCCAAGACATCACTCATGGTCCTCACGGACAACTTCCGTTCGCCGCAAGTACTCTTAGACGCCGCCTACCGACTCATCCAGCAGAATAACCCGTACCGTCTGGAGGCGACCGCAGACATCAGCAAGCGCTTGGTTCGTCAAGGCTCTGCACCGCCGGGAGTGCTCGTGGAGCACCGGCACTTCGCCACCGAAGAGGAAGAGTTCGCGTGGGTGGCGGAGGAGATTCTCCGCCTCGTGGACGAGGGGAAAGCCTACCGCGAGATGGCGGTGCTCGCCCGCACGAATGCGCAAGCGGGCGATCTCGCTTCCTCGCTTCTCCGACGTGACATCCCCCACACGGTGTCCGAAGCGCGCGGTCTCCTCGCCCGACCGGAAGTTAAGGATGCTCTGGCATACCTGCGCCTCCTCGGGGATCCGCGCGACGCCAGCGCGCTGTTTCGTCTCATCACGCATCCAGCGCTCGGAGTGAGCACTTCCGACCGGGCACGCCTCTTGAGCGAGCTCCGGCAGAACCCCGACGCCGTCCTTCCGTTCTTGAAGCGGCCGACGACGTCGGCAACCCTGGCGACGTCAAGCAGGGACGGACTCGCGCGCCTCGTCGCACTCCTCGAGCGGCACCTCACGGCGTTCCGGACGCTCCGCCCGTCCACCGTTTACCTGGAATTTCTCGAACACAGCGGCATCTTGAAGCACGCGATTCAGGAGAGCGAAGGACACCCAGAAGTGCTGCCGAACCTCCAGGCGTTTCTCGCCTACATCCGAGCGCTGGAACAAGGTATGCCTGACGGGAATTTTCTCGAGTTCCTTGAACTCCTCGACGCGGCTTCCGACAGCGGTCAGGGCCCGCCGGCCGCCGACCTCCCGCCAGAGGCCGACGCCGTGCATCTCCTGACCGTCCACGCGGCGAAAGGATTGGAATTTCCGATTGTCTTCGTCATTGGTGCGACCGCCGATCGCTACCCGGCGCGCGGGAGGCGGCGGCTGCTCGAGCTTCCGTCGGAGCTTGTCCCGGCCAGCGCGCTCCAGGGGACCCTGGATGAACGGACCATGCACGTCCTCGAAGAGCGCCGCCTTTTCTACGTCGCGATGACGCGCGCGCAAGAGCGCTTCATCGTCACGTCGTCGACGATGGCAGCGGGATCCAAGACGCACCGGAAACCCTCGCCCTTCATCGCGGAAGCGCAGATTCCCTCTGTCACCGTGACCGGCGAACCAAAGTCGCCGAGCGAACAGCTCTCCCTTCCGCTGCGCGTGGCAACCCCGCCGGAGCGGATCGTGGATGGTGCGCTCAGTTTGAGCGCCTCAAAAATTGCCGAGTACGAAACCTGTCCCTTAAAGTACGAGTTCCATTACGTGCTCCGCGTCCCAACCAGGCCGCAACACACGCTTGCGTTTGGCAACACGATCCACGCGGTGTTGCACCGCGTCGGAACGGCGATTGCTTCAGGGCACAAGCCTTCTCTCCTCGAGGTGCTCACGTGGTTCGAACAACACTGGATCTCCGAGGGCTATGAAAGTCCGGAGCACGAAGCGGCGCGGAAAGAGGCAGGGCGCGCGGCACTCCAGACATACCTCTCTGCACACCCGGAACTCCTGATGGTTCCGCCGCTGGCAGCGGAAATTCCGTTTTCGTTTCTCCTCGAAACGACGCGGGTCACCGGCCGCATTGACCGGATTGACCGGACCAAAGACCACGGCAAAGTCCTGATTACCGATTTCAAAACCGGGGAGGGGAAGGGAAAAGACGCGAGGAGCGATACGCAGCTCTCCATCTATGCCCTCGCGGCACGGAAAGCGCTCGGGCTCGAACCAGCGCGGTTACGCTTCGCGTATGTGGAAACGGGGGAAGAGAAGGAAACCACCCGCACGCCGGAACAGGATGCGGAAACGGTGAAGCGGGTTGAGGACATCGCGGCGCGGATTCGGAGTGGAGATTTCCGTCCCACGCCAGGACACCACTGCCGTTTTTGCGATTTCCGGAAGATTTGCGACTATGCCGAGCTTCCCTAACGTCTTTCGACTCCGCTTGCCGCAGGCGCCGGAATGGCCTATGCTCTCTCCCTTCATGCGTCTCCTCACGCTGCAGAGTGTCCCGAAACCCATTCGGCTCCTCGCGCTCTGCGACGTGCTCCTCTTCGTGCTGTTCGGCGCAGGGTTTTTCGCACTCTGGCGTACTCTCCCCCTAGAGGGAGTGAAGCTTCACGCCAACATCGACACGGGCGTGGATCTTCTCGGAACCCGTGCCGAATTTCAGTGGCTGGCCGGCATTGCGGCGACGATGGTCACCGGCAACACCCTTCTGGCTGTCAGACTCCGCTCCTCGCAGCCGGCGGCTGCGGTTATGTTCCTGGCGGCAACCATCCCCATTCTCATCGGGTTCCTCGGCGTCCTGCTCTTCATCGCGAGACTGAATTTCCGACTCACGCCGTAAACGTCGGGCCGACCCATGCGTCACGCGACTCCTCTCCTCACGTTCGATAGCGAACTCCTGCTCCGGCGCACCCTGGAGAGCATTCCCGGGCTCCTCGTCTGGGGCACGCTCGTCGGATTGACGGTTCTGGCCTTCACGCAACCGCTCCTGGTGGCGGTATTCCTCATCTTCTACGACTTCTACTGGCTCGTGCGTGCGCTCCACGTCGCCACGAACCTCATTGCCAGCTACCGGACGCTCCGGCGCATGCGGGGAACGGACTGGATCGCCCGCCTTCAGCTGCTGGACGATCCGCGCCGCGCGCTGGAGGTGGTGGACGCCCGCATCCGCGATGTTGAACGACAGGTTGCGGAAACCTCGGGCAGTGAGCGTCAGAGATCGGGAAAAACTCTCCGGCAGGAACTCCTGTTCCGGAACGATCTCTTGCGGCTGCGGCGGCCGGATGATCAGTGGCCAACGGATGTTCCTCGGTGGACCGACATTCTCCACGTCGTGATTCTCCCAACCTACAAAGAGCCGCTGCTGCTCCTCACGCAGAGCCTCGACGCTCTGGCGGCGGCGATCTATCCCAAAGAGCGCCTCTGGGTGATCGTGGCGCTGGAAGAACGGGCTGGCGAGCACGCCGCGGTCGTACAGCGAGCACTGGAAGCGCGGTACAAAAACACCTTCGGTCGCTTCCTGACCACCGTGCACCCTGACGGGATTCCCGGCGAGCGGCAGGTAAAGTCGGCAAACGCGAGCTACGCGGCGCGCGTCGTTCAACAACTCCTTGATGCCGGGGGAATTCCGTACGAACAGGTGCTCATCTCCAACTTCGACGCCGACACCGTCCCGTCGCCCGAGTACTTTGGCGTGCTAACGTATACGTACCTCGTGACTGCAGACCGCCTCCGCTGCAGCTATCAGCCACTCCCGCTCTACCACAATAATATCTGGGAAGCACCGGCGTTCACGCGAGTAATCTCCACAAACTCAACATTCTGGATCTTAATTCAGTTCGCGCGGTCCGAGCGGATGGTGACGTACTCCTCCCACGCTATGCCCTTCCGCGCCCTCGTCGACGCAGGATTCTGGGACCCGACGGTCGTGTCGGAGGACTCGCGCATCTTCTGGCAGGCGTATGTTCACTACCAAGGCGCGTACCGCACCGTGCCCATGGACGCGACGGTCTCCATGGACGTGACCTGCGCGCCGACGCTCGTGCAGACGTTCATCAATCAGTACAAACAAAAGCGACGCTGGGCGTGGGGCATTGAGAACTTTCCGTTCATTGCGAAGGCATTTCTGCAACGTTCTGCAATTCCGGTTCGTGAACGATTCCTGCGCGCCGGGGCGATGCTCGAGGCTTGGCACTCGTGGGCCACCGCCGCGCTCATCCTCGCGTTCCTCGGCTGGATCCCCGTGCTGTTCGGCAACGTCGAATTCCAGCGAACCGTGCTGGCGTTCAACCTCCCCCGCGTCACGCGCACGCTCCTCACCATCGGTATGGTGGGTCTGATCCTCAACGCGACGCTCTCGCTGCTCCTGCTCCCTCCGGCTCCACCAGGAACGCCGCGTCGGCGGTACCTCTGGATGGTGTTCCAGTGGGTGCTGACGCCGATCATTACTTCCGTCCTCGGTGCACTTCCGGCCGTGGATGCGCAGACCCGCCTGCTCCTGGGAACGTACCTCGGGTTCTGGGTGACACCGAAAGTGCGCGTGGAACCGATGCGAGTGCGCGCACCGCTCCTCACGACGGCGGTGAGTCGGCGGTGACCAACGCGCGTCTCCAGCCAACGGAATGATTCCGTTCTTTGGTGCGTTTACTCTCAGTCTGGCACTGGGAAGCGCGGCACGCTGGGGCGGTGAACGGATCCGACTCACCGCGGCGCGCGGCGTCGCGGCAACCGGAGGCATCAGCACACTGCTGGCCTGGTGGATCTTGAGCGGGCTCACCGGAAGTCTCTCGCCACGGAGTGCGCTGGGCATGGGCCTGGCGACGATCACGATCGTGGCGGTCGGGCTTTGGGATCTGTGGCGGGGGCTCGGTCCACTCCCGCAGCTCCTCGGGCAGCTCCTGGCGAGCATCGGTGCTGTCTTCGTCGGGGGCATCGCTGTGGAGTACGTGACCAATCCAACCGGCGGGCTCATCACCTTAGACCACTGGCAGATCGGGGGGTTTCCGTTCCCCGGCGCGGCACTCACGGTGCTCTGGATTCTCGTTCTCATGAACGCCGTGAATTTCCTCGACGGCATGGATGGTCTCGCGGCAACCGTCAGCACCATTGGTTTTCTCGCCATCGGGGTAACGAGTCTGCTCCCGCAGGTGAATGAACCAGTGGTCGCCCTGCCAGCGTTCCTCGCTGCGGCGGCGACCGCCGGCTTCCTTTTCTGGAATTTCCCGCCGGCCCGCCTTGTGTTGGGGACACCCGGCGCGTGGTTCCTGGGGTTCCTCCTGGCGGTCCTCTCCGTCCAAGGATCGAGCAAGATCGCCACGCTGTCGGTCGTCGGAGCCATCCCGCTCCTCGACGCGGTCTCTGTGGTGACCGCGCGGATTCGCCGGGGCAGTTCACCGTTCCGAGGCGACCGCACGCATTTCCATCACCGTCTGCTCGCCAAGGCCTGGTCTCCTCGGTCCATCCTCGCGTTGTACACCGTGGTCTCTGCCGGACTCGCCGTGGCCGCTGTGACGCTTCCCACGCCCTGGAAAGTGCTCCTCCTCGCGGCGAGCGGCGCTGCGGTGATTTTCTTCACCCTTACGCGCCGGCCGACCTTCTTGGTTGACGGGAAAGGGAAGAATCCCTAGCATGTCGCGGTATGCCCCGTTAGAAACATCTAGCAGCCTCCACTTCCACATGAGATACTCCGTCTTCCGTTTCACTATTCTCTTCGCGAAAAAGCGCTCGGGGCGCGCTTTTTACGTAGTTTCTAACGGGGTATGAGTGACGTGCTCGCGGTGATCGCCACCGGTGGAAAACAAGTGCTCGTCCGGCCGGGCGACACGATGCGCGTGGAGAAACTCGATGGTGAGCCGTCGGCAGCGGTGACGTTTCCCGAAGTCCTCCTCCTCGCGCGTGGGGAAGAGGTCCGCGTGGGCCACCCGACGGTGCCCGGCGCTGTCGTCACTGGCACGATCGCGAAACACGGCCGCCACGACAAAGTCATCGGCATCAAATTCAAGGCCAAAAAGCGCTACCGCAAAAAGTTCGGCCATCGGCAACACTATACGGAAGTGAAAATAGGGGAGATTAACTTCTAGCGATTTTTGGAGGGAACAGTTTGCCTTGACGAAAATATCATGGTGATATAAGCTGCTGGGCACCGTGAACAGCACGGTGCTGTTCATTTGAATGTCAGTAGAGTTTTGAGTGGAGCGCGAAGTTCCACGGGAGGACACTCGTGATTCAGTTCAGGCGAATTGATGGCGCGTATGGGATTCCTGTCTTTTTCCAGCAACTCCCCGAGGCAGTGAATCCCTTTAGCATCCGGTGGATCATGTTCACGGGGAGTGCCGATGATCGTACGGTTGGCGACGACGGGATCTACCACTGGTTCGAGCATGTTCCGTTCCGCGGGACCAAGAAATATCCGAATGGTCCAGCCGAAACTGCGGATCGGTATGCACGGTACGGCGGTCTTGTGACTGCGGAGACTGGCTTGGTCTCAACCACCTTCTGGGCACACGTGCCGAAACGGTTCTGGCGCGAAGCACTCGACGTGACTGCTAACCTCGTCGCGGAACCGATGATGACAGACGCCGCCATTACGGCCGAACGGGAAATCATCGTGAAAGAACGCCGTGACCGCCTCTCCGACGCATTTGCATCGGCTCTCTACCACCTCTTTCCTCTTCTCTGGGGCGATCACCCTCTTGGCCATCTCCCGATTGGTTCGGAGGCAGCCGTCAGCGGCATGACTCCTGAACTGCTCCGGCGATCCCACGCGCGGGGGTATGCACGGTCACGGACAGTCCTCTTCGTTGCCGGAGATTGCTCTCCCGACGAACTCCGTGAGGTGGTGGCGGAAAGCGCGTCAGCGCTTTCTAATCTCCCTCTTACGGAGCGACGAGCCCCTGCGTCGTATGGTGAACTTCCTTCTTGGGAGTGTGGGAACACGACCGAGATTGAGACGCCCTTTCAGACATCCGTCGTCTTCCTCTTGTTCCCGGTAGCCTCCCGGGGCGATGATCCGGCACAGTTCCGCCGCTGGACACGACTCGAGCACCTCCTCACTGACGGTGATACGACCGCTCCGCTCCTCCGGATCACCCGAGAAGAGCGACAGCTTGTTTATGGTGCAGAGATCTTTAGTGTACTCGGTCCAGACGGCGGGTTCTGGGGATTCCTCGCAGGAACAGAGATAGACAAGACCGATGCCCTTCGTGAGGCATTCCGGGATGTCCTGCAAGACGCCCAGCCCAGGGATCCAAGCTGGTACGAGTATAGTCAGGATGCAATTCGCTCCACCCCCGGCATGCGGGTCGTTGACCCACATGCGTACACGAAGATCGCTGACCGACGTCTTACGGCTGCGGGCGAAGAGCTCGACGATGAGACGTACGTGCACTTGCTCACGGGAACGCCGCACCAAGAAGTGGTGGAGCTCCTCGATGCTCTTACACCCGACCGGGCCCGGACGATCATTTTCCTAGGCACGGGGCAGGTTGAGTAAGGTTGGAGATTTACTGCTTCAACACGCGCTGCTGGTCATTGCCAGCAGCGCTTTTCTATTCCTCATGCGGCGGCTGGCTGCCGCTGTACTTCTCGTCGTTCTGCAATGGCTCGCGCGATGGTCAAATCATCAGCGAATTCTAGCGCTGCGCCCGTCGGCAGCCCGCGGGCGAGGCGGGTGATTGTCCCGGAAAATTCTTTCAGTAAGTCCTGGAGGTAGAGCACGGTGGTTTCGCCTTCGGTACTCGGATTCAACGCGAGGATGATTTCTTGCGGAGACTCGTCTTTCACGCGCTGAAGGAGTTGGGGAATCGAAAGCTGTTCGGGACCAATGTGTTCAAGCGGAGAGAGGACACCTCCGAGCACGTGGTAGCGCCCCCGGTATTCGCCCGTCCGTTCAATGGCAATGACGTCGAGTGGGGTTTCCACCACGCAGAGGATCGCGGACACACGTGTTTGATCGCGGCAGATCGTGCACTGCTCTTGTTCGGCGAGCATGCCGCAGGTCCGACAGGTCTTCGCGGCGCGCAGTGCGAGGAGGTCAGACGCAAAGCGCTCCAGTTCTTCCGCGGGTCGCCGGAGGAGGGCGAAGACCATCCGCTGGGCGCTCTTCGGGCCAACCCCGGGGAGTCGCTCCAAATCTCTCATCAGGTTTCGGAGCGACGCGGGGAGGAGAGGAATCGCCATACCGCGCGACTGACGGCGTCAACCCGCTCAAAAGCGTCAGCGGCTCACCACCGCAGCCGCCGGAGCGGTCGCGGGAGTCTCCGCGTGTCGAACATCCAGCACCGAGAAGGACGCACTCTCGGAACGGAAGAAGAGCGACACCGTTCCGATGGGACCATTCCGGTGCTTGGCGATGATGACGTCGACGATGTTCGGGTGCTCCACGGTCTTTTCGTGTCGGCCGCTCGGGTAGAGGAAGAGGACGACGTCCGCATCTTGCTCGATGGAGCCAGACTCACGGAGGTCAGAGAGCTTCGGCACGGGAGGACTCCGTCCTTCTACCGCCCGCGACAGTTGGGAAACGGCAAGCACGGGGATATTCAGCTCTCGCGCGAGTCCTTTGAGCGCGCGCGAAATCTCGCTCACTTCCTGCACGCGACCTTCGCGGGCCCGCGGGCCCTCCATGAGCTGCAAGTAGTCGAGCACGAGAAACCCGATGCCGTGCTCCGCCTGAAGACGGCGCGCGAGCGTGCGAATTTCCAAGACGTTGCTCGTGGCGGAATCGTCAATGTAGATCGGCGCTTCCGCAAGGATCGCCATCGCATGGTTGATCTTCGAGAAATCGTCGTGGGGGAACCCCTCGCTGGAGAGACGCCCGGTGCGCATTTTCCATAAGTCCACGGCGGCTTCCGCGCAGATCAAACGGTCGGCGAGCTGCTCCTTGCTCATCTCGAGAGAGAAGATCCCCACGGGAACCTTCTCCCGAACGGCGATATGCCGGCCAATGTCCAGGGCGAGGGACGTTTTCCCGACACTTGGGCGCGCCGCGAGAATCACGAGATCGGACTTCTGGAGTCCGGAGAGAATATCGTCGAGCGGTTTCAATCCAGACGGAATGCCTCGGTAGGCCGCGCCGCCCTTGTGGAGCGCATCAATGCGCTGGAACGCGTCGGCGAGCACCTCACGGACCGGCACAAAGGTCTGGCGCAGGTGCTGCTGGGACACGGCAAAGAGCTTCTGCTCGGCGTCGTCGAGCACGCGATCCACTTCCTCTTCCTCGGTGAACCCGAGATCGTGGATGTCTGCCGCGGCGCTGATGAGGCGGCGGAGCGTGGCTTTCTTCTGGACGATCCGCGCGTAGTGGACAACGTGACCTGCCGTTGGAACAGACGCGGCGAGAGAAGCGAGAGCGGCTTCGCCACCGACGATCTCCAACTCTTTCTTTTCCGCCAAGCGGTTCGTGACGGAGAGGACATCGATCGGATCCCGGCGCTCGAAGAGTTCAACCATCGCGGCGTAGATCGTCGCGTGGCTTGGGGAGTAAAAGTCCTGTGGCCGGAGAAAATCGGCGATTTTCACGACCGCTTCGTGGTCGAGGAGAAGCGCTCCGAGCACGGATGCCTCCGCTTCGAGGTTATGCGGGGGGAGATGGTCGCCGGAGACTCCAGACTTTACAGGCATGGCAGAACGAGTATATCATGCCTCTCTTGAGGAGACCGAGAAGCGGTTTCTCGACCCTCTCCTTCAAGAACGTTCGTTCACACGGCACCGGAGAGAAAGGAGTGCGCCGTGGAAGAGTCCCCAAGCGCGTGGCCGACACCGGAAGACATCCGTGGGTGGGAAGAATCGCACATCACCGGGTTCTGTACGCAGCTGACGGAAATTGTCCCGAGGGGTACCGCTGCACTCGCCCAGGCTGCAGGAGAGCTCGGAAAGCAAAAGGTGCACACTGCCGAGGACCTGATCGCCACCATCCGAGGTCTCCCTGGCCCTTCGCTCGAGAAACGGAGACAGTGCCTGGCGAACATCATCGCGACGATCCCCTCACTGGTAACGGTCGAGGATCTCGCAGGGTTTGTGTCCCGTGTCCTGAGGCAGAGCGTCGTCTCCCCCGCAGGGTAGTTCCAACACTCCCGCGACAGCCACTGGTTGCCGCGGGTTCTTTTCATTCGCGAAATGTGCTGCTGCGCAACGTCCGCTATGCTTAAGAACAGCACAGCAATACTCATGCCGTGGGTGCCCCGTCTTCTCCTCGTCGTGCTGGCGATTGCCGCGCTGGGCATCGGGTTCTGGATCGCGCGCGACCGCATCGCTCTTCCGCTCGCAACCCGCCAACCTCCGTTCTTTCCCCAAGCAGGGTTCACCACCCTCTGGATCTCGAACTTTACCGGCAACACCGTATACGCGGTGAACCGCGCGGGAGAACGCGTCTGGGAGTAGCACATGGCGAGCCCGCCGATCCCCCTGCGGAGTTACAGTGTCCACATCGAGTACGTCACCGCTGCGCCGAACGGGAATCTCATCATCGCGGATGGGGAAGGCATGATGGTGCAAGAACTTGATCGGAAGACCCACGCGCTGGTCTGGCAGTACGGCGTCCGCGGCGTCCAGGGACATGGGAAGGGCTACCTCCACCAGCCAGACAAAGCCTTCAAGCTCAACGACCATGAAGTGCTCATCAACGACGGAAACAACCGACGAGTGATTGTTGTGGACCAGAGGACGAATGACGTCGTCTGGCAGTATGGAAAAACGCTGACCATGGGAACAGGCCCCGGTCTCCTCCGTGGCAATACCCACGCAATCCCTCTCGAGAACGGGCAGCAGATTCTCATCACTGACACCCTGGAAAAGAAACTGATTCTCGTTGACCGCGCCACGCAGGAGATCCTCTGGGAGTGGACGAAACCGGACGCGAAATGGCTCCAGCACGTATTCCCGACCGTGGAAAGCACGTTTGTGCTCGAGGACCGTCAGAAGAACGAGGTCTTTGAAATCAATCACCGCGGAGAGATTCTTTGGACGCTCCACGAGCTCGCGGATGGATCGCGCCTTCAGTACCCGGCAGATGCCGCGAAGCTGGGAAACGGGAATGTCCTCATTGCCGAGGCGGGCCGCAACCGTATCATTGAAGTGAACCCCCGCACCCGCGAGATCGTCTGGCAGTATGGAGCAGGAACGCCGAGACAAGGTGCGTCGGCCGGATTTCCGTCCTCACTTGCTCTTGATCACCGTGAGTCATGAGGCCGCTGCGCTTGAGCATCGCGGTGGTCACCCTCCTCGCGTTCGTCACGGGTGTCGTTGCCCTGGTGCGCCTCCCCGGATGGCGGATGCGCACCGGGGGAAACGCGCCAGAGGCGTTATCCACGCCAGCCGCATCGTTGGTCAGCCCCGGATCTTCGGCGGCGCCAGTCGCCGAGCGAGTCTCCTTCGTCGGACCGCGTGAACAGATTCCGGACGATGCGCCGTCGGCCTACGGATTCTGGTCCTTTGCTATACCGGTGTCGGGGGTATTCTCGCGCTCCGGCCAGCCTCTCGTTTCAGAGTTTACCTGGCTGAAAGAGCGTGGGTGGAAATCGGTCGTCAATCTCCGAACGGATGGGGAACGCGGAGAAATTGGCGACGATGCGAAACTCCAAGGCTTTACCAATCTCGGGCTGACGTATCTCCACATCCCGCTCACAGACGGACAGCCGCCGACCGAAGATCAAGCCGAGCAGTTCCTGTGGTTTGTCACGAATCCGGAGAACCAGCCGGTCCACATCCACTGCCGTGGCGGCATCGGCCGCACGGGGACCATGACCGCGCTCTACCGGTACGCCGTACAAGGATGGCCGATGGACCTTGCCATTCAGGAATCCCGCGCGTTCCGCGGCGGGGTAAACGCGAGACAAGCCACCTGGCTTCAACTGTGGGCGCAAAAGTATCCGCCGGAAAGTCACGTGACGCCCACCGATTGAGTGAAAAACGAAACGCGACGGTAAAACGTGCGTCCACTTCCGAGACATACCCCCACAGATTTTATGTTGTGCGAATGAATGCCTCAAATATTTCTCCCGCGAGTAACTGGAAATCGCTTGCTTTAAGTTGTTTCACGTCTACCCACGCGGGACTTTTCGCCTCCTTATCCTCTGCGTTATACGCTTCCGTCAATTCAAAGGTCTTTGGAACGGCGGTGTAGAAGAAGGAGAAACTATGGTATGCGGCGTCCCAAGGATCATAGTAAAAAAAGCTCTCTTTACACTGAAACAATTCCCTGACTTCAATTTCGACTCCGGTTTCCTCCCGGACCTCTCGCAGGATACCATCTCTCATCGTCTCCCCCCGCTCGATTGCGCCGCCCGGGAAGAACCACTTTCCTGTACTCCGCGTATTTACGAGCAACAACTTGCCTTCACGCAAAACAAGTGCGTAAGCCGCTGGGCGGAACGTCAGTGCACTTGCTTTCACTAACTTCCGATCCCCGTAGAGAGTTGTACACTCTACCAACGCGTTATTCCCCATAGAGACGATAAACATTACTTGGTTGACTTTTTGAATCTCGTGGTTGGCATTGAATCATAAGCTTCAGTGAAAGGTCACGAATCTGTCTTTCAAGCACTTTTTTGCACTACTGATACGAAAGCGGTACTAGGTCCGTTGCCTCAGAATCTCTTCGAAGCCACGAAAGCATATTCCACATCATCCATCTTTGTACAGACACAGAAAAGAGCGTACCCACCGCGTGAATACGCTCGGAATAATCAGTAACCTCATTTCATGTGCCAGCCACCATTAACGTCAATGGTCTGGCCGGTAACGTACGAGGCTTTCTCTGAAAGCAGGAATACCACGACCGAAGCCACTTCCTCGGGCTTGCCGATGCGGGCGAGAGGAATCTTCCGGCAGATGTCCTTGCGTTGTCTTTCTGTCCAATGTCGAGTTGCGGGAGTATCGATAGCTCCAGGGAGAACTGCGTTCACTCGAATTCCATGAGCGGCTAATACACGAGCGAGTGACCGTGTCATTCCAATCAGCCCAGCTTTCGCTGTTGTGAATGCAACTTTAGGCATTCCGATACGGGCAGCAATTGCGCTTACATTCACAATCGCCCCCTCCCAACCCTTGCTTAGCATCAGTTCGACCACGCCTTTAGCGCAGAAAAATGCGGCGTTTAGGTTCAGCTGAAGTGAAGCGTACCACTCCTCCCCGGTGACGCTCAGAATTCCTGAGCCTTCGCGCGACGACCCCACATTATTCACCAGATGGGTTATCGAGAGACCTCGAAGCCTTATGTCCCTAATGAAACCCTGAATGAATGCTGGGTCACGCAGGTCGCCTGCATATACAATACACCTTGATCCGCGCCTCTCAATCTCTCCTTTAACCTTTGTGAGCCTACCTTTCTCCCGTGCAACAAGGACAACGCTCGACTTTGGATAGGCTGCAGCATATTCGAGAGCAATGCTGCGACCGATACCGGTACTTCCACCTGTAACAACGAGTCCTACATTAGGTCTGTCCATAGGATGCCTCTCTTTCTTTGTCATTACGCCGAGCCACCAAGACTCAGCCTGATTTCTGACTCGATTGTGTATAAATCTGAGACTCGGTAAAACCGAACACAAACCGTCCTACGCGGTGCGAGCGCATCGGAAACCGTGCACGAATGTAGAGACAAGCGGGGCTGACGCCATGCGTTCACACGTTCTGACTTGGAACTTAAAATTCATCCAGCATCCGCCACGCACAACCTTCAGCGTGTTTCTTCCTAGAAAGTAACCGTATTCTCCTCTATACGTAGCTTTCCTGCTGTAGGGGCCATACCAGTCTTCTACCCATTGGTACAAACAGCCCACCATGTCGTGGATGCCATACACAGACACTGACCTAGGGTAAGATCCAACCGGCTTGGTGAAAGTAAGGTGGGGCCGATAGACTGATTCCCACCAGTTGCGCCACTCCTCTCGAGTGTTAAAGTTGGCTTTTGCGTGATATTCTACTGAGCCACAAACACCTGGTTTCCACTCATTAGACCACGGCCATCTTCTTCCATCAGTGCCTCGGCAGGCCTTTTCCCATTCAGACTCCGTTGGAAGCCTTTTACTTCTCCAAGCGGCGTAGGAATGAGCGTCACGCCAAGAAATCTGACAAACGGGGTGATACTGACGCCTGCCGACGGAACTTCGCGGACCCGTCGGTCTGTACCAGCACGCACCTCTTACCCACTCCCACCCGCGCCGAGTGAACACCAGTCCACCTTCCGACTGTTCAGCCACTGTCTCGTAACCAGTCTCAAGAACGAAAAGGGCAAACTGCGCGTTAGTAATGGGGTAGCGATCAATGTAGTAGGCGGAGAGGAACACCCGTCGCTGTGGAGTCTCATCATCAAACCAAGAAAGAGGATACACGTGGTAATCAAACTCCTCACACATTTTTCGGTGATCGGCCACTGAGCAGCCTTGCGAAAAGCTGCCGGTGGGAACGAGGCACTCCGCAGAGTAATCGTCGGAATACCGAGCAAGCTTTTCTAGAAAGGATCTTCTCATCGCTTGTTCCTCCAGATTCAGATTGTGAAAGGACACCCGCTACTTCCCTGAAGTAGCAACACGAAGCAGCAAACGAAATTATCATGGGCGCCGGGCACGTGTCAAGAAGTCCGCGCTGTACGATTTCCGCCAGCAGTAGAACTTTGCGTAACGCGCGGACCTTGAGGCGTGTCATCGACAGTATAGCCATGAGCGCGGATGTCGCTCCGGAGACGATCGGCGGCAGCGAAATCCCGGCGGCGGCGGGCGTCTTCGCGATCGGCCACAAGTTTTTGAACCTCGGCGGGAACGTCGGGGGAGGGAAGTGGCACGTCCACATCCAGGAGCGCGAGCACGGTATCGAGCTTCCGGAACGTCACGCGAATCGCCTCTGCGTCATCCGCGCCCAACTCGCCTGACTGGAGTTTTGGATTCACTTCACGAAGAAAGTCAAACACCGCCGCAAGTGCTTGCGGGGAGCCCAGATCGTCAGCCAGCGCGTCGGTAAATCGCTGCTCCAACGCCGCAAGTCCGTTCCCTGCTACCGGCTGCCTGTTGTCCGTTGCCGCATCCCGCACTTCTCCCAGCCTCCGGACAAAATCACGGAGACTCTTCAGCGCAGATGCCGCCGCATCCATGCTCTCCCACGAGAAGTGGAGTTTCGAGCGGTAATGCGTTTGGAGACAGAGCAGCCGAAAAGCGAGCGGATCATAGCCGCGAGCTTTTACATCGTTGATGGTCAGAATGTCTCCCTCACTCTTAGACATCTTCTCCTCTTGCCCAGAGCCCGTCGAAGGGTCCTGCAGCTCGAGGAATTCGTTATGGAGCCAGGTGTGGACGAAGGGGATTCCCGTCGCTCCTTCGCTTTGGGCGATTTCATTCTCGTGGTGCGGAAAGACATTGTCTTTACCGCCGGTGTGCACATCAATGGTCTCTCCGAGGAGCTGCATGCTCATCGCAGAACATTCAATGTGCCAACCGGGATAGCCACGGCCCCACGGAGAGTCCCACTGCATGAGATGCTCTTTGGGCGCTTTGACCCAGAGTGCGAAGTCCGCGGGATGATGTTTCTCCTCGCGGACATCCACCCGCGCACCGGCACGGATAGCGTCGAGCGTATTCCCGGAGAGCTTCCCGTAGCTCGGCCACTTCGTGACATCGAAGTACACGCCAGAGCTTGTCTCATACGCCAATCCTTTCTCGATCAAGCGTTGGATGATCGCCTGCATCTGCGGAATGTGCATCGTTGCGCGGGGGTAGTAGTCCGCGGGTTCCGCGCGTATTGCGGCGAGTGCTTCGAAAAACTCCGCTGTGTACTTTGCCGCAATCTGCTGCGGCGTTTTCCCCTCTCGCTGGGCGGCAACGAGCATGCGGTCAGTGCCCGCAGCATTGTGGTCAGCGTCCAAGAGATGCCCGACATCCGTAATGTTCATCACGCTCCGCACGCGGTATCCGAGAAACCGCGCGGTCCGTACGAGGAGATCCGCGACCAAGAATCGCCGGATGTTTCCCAAGTGCGGCGTGCCGTACACCGTCGGCCCGCAGTGGTACAGACGCAGAATCCCGTCGGGATTGCTTGGCGTGATCTCTGCTTTCGTTTTCGTCAACGTATTCGAGAGGTGCAAGACCATGGACTTTCTTCAGCCTACCCTGCACTCACCACTGCGTGAAGAAGCGCGTGATGTGGAGCACTCCCGCGCGGAGTCCCAAATGTGGTGGCACAATACAGATTCTGGACAAAGCGCCGGGGATCGTATAGACTCGCCTTTGGCATGCATCGCCCGGTTCTTTTCAAACGAAAGGAGAACAACTGATGGCGCTGATCATGCGACGAATAATGATTGGTGTCAAAGACGGAAACTTTCATCCGACAAGCCAGCCCCGGGAAGAATTCCTCAAGACGCTGATGCGGGCAAAGGAGAAGCATCTCCCTCCGCACATGCCATGGATCTTTGGACCATGGGTGCAATTCAGCAACCGCGTTGCCCACCTCCACGAAGACGACGATAGTTGGACCACAGGAGACTCGTGGCCGACGGGGTTTGTCCGCACGCGCAGCCCGGCGGACGGCGGCATCGTGACCGGCCCACTCACGGGTATCGCCATTTTCAACGGCGACTGCCCGCTCGTCTTCCTGCAGCAGAATGATCAATTGGCCGTGCTCCACGCCGGGTATCGCTGTCTGATTCGCGCTGACCAAGATGGAAAGAACGTCATCGAGTCGGCGATCGAGTATTTCGATCCAAAACAGACGCACGCGTGGATTCAGGGCGGCGTCGGTCCGTGCTGTTGGCTGCCAGAGTACGACGACAAGCCAGAGATTCTGGAGCCGAAACGCAGTCGCCGTCCCGAACTTCTTGCCCAGTGTCTCGGGAGAACGACGCAAAGTCCCGCAGGGCCTGGTCACGTCTCCGTGGACCTCTACGCGTTGGCGCGTGGACTCCTCCTGCAGGTCGGCGTCCCGGAAGAGAATATCAGCTGGGACACGACGTGCACCTGCTGCGCGATGGAGAATGGAGAGCCGCCGTACTGGTCGTACACGCGTTTCAAATCTGGAAAGCAAGACGTAGACGGACGCAACTTCAGCATCGCGTGGTTGGAACAGCAGTAACCGCTCCTCGTTCTCCAAAGCACCGCCTAGCGCGCTCGCGTTAGGCGGTTTTTCCTGCATAGTGCCAGAAACATTTTGCACTCCCTGGAGCGTGGTTCACGGAAGCGCTGATGCGGGTGCTCCGTCTCTCGTACGGTGTCCGGGGGTTTGTGCGCCTGTCGGACTATGCGCTCCGCTGGTCCCATATGATCACCCGCTCAGCGACAGACCGCGCCCGCATCCTCGCCTTCTGGGAGCGGCACGGCCTCGCGGCCACCCAGGAGGCCTTCCGTGTGTCTCGGAGAACCCTTTTCCTCTGGAAGCAGCAGCTCCGTGAGGGTGGTGGGATGCCGGAAGCCCTGAACCCGAAGAGTACGAAGCCGCACACGCTCCGGCGGAGAACCGCGGAGTGGCCCCCGGAGGTCCTCGCGGAGATCCGGCGTCTCCGTGAGGAACACCCGAACCTCGGCCCCGCGAAGTGTGCCGTGCTCCTCCGACCGTTCTGCATCGCACGGAGGCTCTCCGTTCCCTCTGCGCGCACGGTCGCTCGTCTCATTCACGACCTCGGCGGCCTCCGCCTGTTCCCGGAGAAGGTCCGGCACGACGGGCGGATCGTTCCGAGGAAGCGAGAACATGTCCTCCGGAAGCCGAAGGGCTTCCACGCGGACTATCCCGGCCATCTCGTGACCCTTGATACCATTGAACGGTTCCTCCACGGGACGCGGCGGTACCTCCTCACGTTCACCGATACGCACTCCCGGTTCTCCTTCGCGTGGGCGACACGGAGTCATGCCTCCCAGGCTGCGGCGGAGTTCTTCCGCCTTGTCCGTCGGGTCTTCCCGGTTCCCTGGGTCTACGTCCTCTCCGATAACGGGAGTGAGTTCAAGAAGCGCTTTGCCGCCGAGGTCCGGAACCAGCACCTCACCCACTGGAAGACGTACCCGCAGTGCCCGCGCATGAACCCGCACGACGAGCGGTTCAACCGCACCCTTCAGGAGGAGTTCGTGAACTATCACGCGGGACTCCTCCTTGACGTTCGACGGTTCAACGTCCGGCTCGTCGAGCATCTCCTCTGGCACAACACCGAGCGGCCGCACCACGCCCTCGGGCTCAAATCACCGGTTCAGTTCCTTGGGGAAAAGTACCCGGAGCAGTGCAAAATGTGGTGGCACAATACATTTCCTTGACATGGGGGATGAGACATGCTATGGTTTTGGTCCCCAGACGTTCTGGGATCTGAACTCTCACAACCTATTTCCTCGTATGCGGAGGGCATACCGTGCGCTTGATTCAGAATGGCCCACTTCAGAATAGCCGACCGGTTCCGAAGCTGCTCGTCCTCTGCCGCAAGTACGGCATTGACGTGCCCGACGACGTGTCGCCCAAGGACCTCAACGACCGTCTCCAGCAAAAGTGGTTCAAGGAGGGCTACCTTCGATTCCAGATCAAGGGGGAGCCGCCGAAGGATGACGATCTCGCTCTGTTGCGTGAGCTGGACTGCATCGATGAAGTTCCACCTTTCCTGGAGTTCCCACCGGAGTACCCGCCGTCTGAGCCGCGACCCGTCATCTACGAAGGCATGGTCCTCCTCGGCGCACTGCGACCTCGTGTCGTCAGCCGCCTGCAGGACTTCACCACGTTCGCACCGCGCGTTGATTTCCAGCGCGACTGGAAAGCCTACCTCTTCGGTGGCGCTCGCCCGCTCGATCCCGTGAAAGAGAGTCGTGAGGTGCTCTGTACTCCGGCCGAACTTCCCTTCAAGGAGGGGTGGACTGCGCCAGAGCGGATGCCGACGACCGAGGCCGAGATGATGGAGTTCACCTGGCAGCAGTCGCAGCTTCCCCCAGAGTGGAAGTACGAACTGGTGAACACACCGCTCCAACCGAAGACTGACGGCGGAACGCGACCACCGAACACTGGTGACACCGCCAAGGAGTGGTTTACCAAGCACAAGCCGCGACCTGGGTTCTACTTGGTACTCTCGAACCAGCCCTTCGTGGAGTATCAAAATCTCGTGGTCGAGCGCGCTCTTCGCGAGTGCGGTGCTCCGGTGCAGTCAGTCTTTCAGCATTCGTTCGGCGGTGAAGGTTTCGTCATGTGCGCCTGTGGACTCATCTCTTCACTCACCCTGCCACTCGCCACCTACCTCGACAACATCGCCAGGCAGGTGTACGAGGAGCTGCAGGCCGCACCGTAACGTGTTCCGTTTTTTCAACGAGCCTCTCGTTCAAAGCGAGGGGCTCTTTTCTCTTACGCGAAATCTCCGGATGTACCCCACCACGGACAAGAAGGCAAAAGCGAGCGCAAGCGACAAGAGCGCGACGACCGTCGGACGCGGGAAGGGGAGGGAAGGGATGAGCACGTTCCACAACAAGGCCGCGCAGGCAAGGGCCTGGAAGATCATTTTCCAGCGGCCGAAGACGGAAGCCGACAGATCCCGCGATGGTGCTCTTGACCTCAAGACCAGTGTCAAACCGATGAGAAAGAGACCGAGGTCGAGAAGCAAGAGCAGACCGAGCAATACCGGAGCCTCGCTCCAAAAATACAGAAACAGGACGCCGTGGAGGACTTTGTCCACAGAGGGATCAAGACGTGCGCCAAACCGGGTGCGCGCATCTCGGAGCCGCGCGACCTCTCCATCGAGCGCGTCGGTATACAGCGCTCCTGCATACGTCCAGGCGGCGAAAAGAAACTCTCCGCGCCAGAGCAGCCCAGCAAGCATCCCCGCAAGTACCAGCCGCAACCCGGAAAGCCGGTTCGGCGTCACCTTAGTCGGTAAGACGCGGACGACCGGCCGTACCGCGCAGCGACGACTCCACTCCACCACGCCGCCGAGCGCGCGGGAGACCCATGCGGCAACCTCGGCGCGAGCGGCTAGAGAATTTTCCGTTTCTTGGCGTTCCACAACACCACGTAGACCACGAGCAGCATGACGCAGATGATGCCCAAGAACACAAGGCGATTCAGCAAGGGAATTCCGCCGTGGATGAAGACCGCCGTCTGTCCAATGAGACCGAGCGGGATAAAGAAGGCGCCGAGGACCGTGAGGATTTTTACAAACTCATTGAGCTTGTAGTTCACGAGCACGGCGTTGGTCTCCGCGAGCGCTTCAGCGCGCTCCCACAAAGTTTCCAGGTGGTCCCACAAGCGCGTCAGTTTTCCGTGCACGCTTCGGAAGACGACCGCGACGGCGGGGGAATTCCAACTGCCGTGGAGCGTCCCAGCTTCGTACAGGTGCCGCTGGGGACGCACAATACTCCGAAATCCTGTGAGATCCCTCTGAATCAGCGAAAGCTCGGAAACCATCTGCCGCTCGTGGCCGGTGAAAATCTTTTTCTCCACCTCTGTCAGGTGCTCCGTGATGTGGTCGAGCATGGGAAAGGCCGTCTCGAACAGGTGGTCGAGGATGCGGTAAAGAAGGTACGCCGTATCGCGTCCGACGACGCGCGTTTTCAGGTCGTCGTTTGTTGAGACGTCGCGGAAGAACCCATCCAGGTGCGACGCAGAAGCGGCGTGAACCGTGACGAGGGTGTTTGGGGTAACGAAGACATCGAACTCGGCAGGGAGGGTGGCACGTTCCTCGCGCAGGTGCGTCGGGGCATGGACGACGAGAAACAGGTACTCGGGGTGCGATTCCACTTTTGGGCGGAGGCTGGGACGGCGGCATTCCTCAACGTCCAGCGCATGAAAGCCGAGTTCCTCGCGAAGGAACTGGAGATCGCCTTCCTTCGGATCCGTGATATGAATCCAGCGGAGCTCTCCGGTGGAAATTTCCCTCCGCATATCGTCAGCATAGAATCTTTCAGGAACCATGGCAAAAGAAAGAACATGCCCTCGAAAGCGCTCGTACGCTTCTTCGGCCGGCGTCCGGAGATGAAAATCCGCGACGACGGCAAAGAGCGGGCGCAACCCTTCAGAACGTCGCATAAAAAGACCTCCTCGTTCCATGGGTTTTCAAGAGAGCCAGTTTGCGAGAAGCTGGATGGTGGCATGTGGACGACCCGTCAAGGATTGATCCGTCTGATAGTGCTCCTTGGAGCATTTCCGTTCGTCGGCGCAGGATGCGTGCGGGAATCCGGCCCACAAGCATCCCCCCTTCCTCCCGGCGGCATCTATCGGTCGGACGACGGGGGCATCACCTTTTTTCAGAAGGTCCTCCTCGCTGACGGCGGAAACCTCTCCGCCGTTCGGCCGCGCCACGTAGAATCGGCTCGCGTCGCTCCAGACACGCTCTATCTCGCGGCAGACGAAGGTTTGTTCCGCACGACATCGGCGGGGGACCGCTGGGAGCGTCTCGCGATTCCCGCGGGAGAAGTCCACGGCGTGAGCGTCCACCCCCGGAATCCCCGCATTCTCCTCGCGGCCGGCGCGGCACCTGCTCCGAATCAGCGCGGAAAAATCTGGAAGTCGCTCGACGCAGGGGAAACCTGGGCGGAAGTGTTCACCGCCCCAACGGCCACGGTGGAGGTGGGAGCACTCGTCCGACGGCGACGCGAGGTACGTGCCATGGTCACGGTGGTGGCACACGATGCTCGCTCTCCGGAAGTCGTGTACGCGGGAACGAGCACGGGCGCACTCCTCGTCTCGACCGACGGAGGCATTCACTGGCAGACACGCCGCTCCTTCCAACAGGGCATTACGGGCTTGAAAGTGTCCCCCGCCGCCGGAGCGCTGCTCCTCATCCGCTTGACGGACGGAAGCTTGGTGCGTTCATCCGATGGCGGGACGAGTGGGGATCTCGTGCGGCTGGGCCGAACACGAGACCAGAGAGAACGCGATGACCCTGGACTCCTCCCGGTTGGGTTCGGCGAGCCGCGGGATCCGGCGCATGCGGTGCTCTTTCTGAAACCCGTCGAAGGGCGAACGCCAATGCTCGTCGGAACGCAATCCGCGCTCTACCGTTCCGATGATGACGGCGACACATGGACGAAGCTGAAGCTTCCATCATCCGGAACGGTCCGGACGCCAGTCGTCAGCATCGCCCAGAGTCCGAACGGGACACTCTGGGCGGCGTCCGGCTCCGTACTGTTCTCCTCAACCGATGACGGCAACACCTGGCGCGCGCTCGACACGCCGCTCCGCGCCTCCCTCCGCTTCGTCGTGGCAGATCCGGTTCACGCAAACCGTCTCTATCTGGTCTTCAGACGCTGACGTTCCCTCCGCCGACCAACGCGGAACGCCCCCAACTATTCAACGTAACCCCAAGTCGGGGATGTGTCACGTTGAAATCGCTCGTTCTATTCTCGCACCCAATCAACAATCATACCCTCCTGATTACTCGAATGAATAGTCACGGGCTCACGACCATCAAAACTGCGAACCTCTAATACGTACTCCGGGTTCCCGATGACCCTCTTCAAAACGAGGAGCCCTTGTCCTTCCAGCACTCCCGCTAGCTGATACCTTTCTCGTCCTGCACGCGAGAGAACTGGCTTTCGCTGTCTCGTCCGAAAATCATATTTATTGATCGAGTCGTTGACAAGACTTAACCCCTGTGGTGGCTCCGTCGTTGCTTCCGTATAAAACAACTCGTCGTCTCCGTTCCACCCGAGATCGCCGTAGAGGCTCCCCGACTGGCACCTCTCTGAAAACAGGAGTTGCTTGAACTGCCATTCCTCTCCAAACTCAAGAAATTCACACAACCCGCCGCTACGACCGATGGGACTGGGTACTGCAAATAGTACTCGCCGTCTACCTGATGGGCTTACAGAAACTTTCCTCATGTCCATCCACTGTTCAACATTGGGCAGCGGAGATGATTCTTTCTTGTTCACGTCAAAGAGGTAATAGCTTTTACTTCCCAGGACGTGATCGGCGAACAAAACTTTTTCGCGTTCCGCCCATGCGATAAGCTCGTCGCGGTGAACATCGCGTGAAGCAAGGAGACTTTCCTCTCCGGTTCCCGCATTGAGAAGATACCATTCTCGAGCAGGCCCTTGCAGAGATACGCCCCCCGTATCCGATGAAGACGACGGAAGCTGTAGATTATACAGAAAGTTTTCCCCATCAGGCGACCACCCAAAGGACTGGAAATCGCCGCGTACGGTACGGAGGCGCTCACCAGTAGTGTTGACAATTGAAATGGTGTCTCTGGGATAGAGTGCGTAGGCAAGGAGATCGCGTCGTGGCGAAACCCTCAACCGGAGCATGGCCTCGAGACCGGACTGGAACGCCGGCGGCTTTTCGGAAACTACGATCTTCCGGTCAGAGCCGTCTGGCAGGGCAGAGTAAATATTCACGTTTGGGTCCTCGTACGTTGCGTAGATAACTCTTGTCCTCTGTCCGGTCGCCTGCGGGGGGATTACTTGAGACTGCGGCATCATCGTTGATGGCTGCCCAACTTCCTCGGAAGTTCTCTCCGGAAGTCCTCCATCCCCTTGTTGTATGCGAATGGTGAGAAGAAACAACACAGAAGCCACCCCCACCATCGTGGCCACAACCACGAGCATCAAAAGATTTTTCTTCTTTCCTCCTCCTTCCTGTGGAGGGACCGGCTGTATTGGCGGCGTCTGCATTGAGCGTGTGATGGACCCCATACGGTGGACGCGCGATCACACTACCATGCCAGTCACCGGCACGTCCACCGCAGAGGGTCCATCATGGTGGGGCGAGCGAGGAAAGCGAGGAGCGCCCTCGTGCCGCTTACGCGTTGTGGGGGTTACTTATTCAACCACGACGCGCTGCTTGGCGTGCACCGTTTGACCATTTGCCGTGGCTTCGGCGACGAGCAGCATGCGACCGCGATCCGGGGCCGTCACCGTCGCCTCGAAGCGCGCGGGGAAGAGAGCGGAGGGCGCGACTGCACTGACCACCGGTGACCCTTGTTCCGGAACCACGACGAGTCTCGTGGCGGCGCCTTGGAGCCCGGCGGGTCCGTGAATCTGCCAGCGGACACGCAGCGGGGTTCCGGCCCGCACGACCGTGGGGAAGGGTTCGATCACCACGCGGAATACCGGCTCTGGGGGTCCTTGGTCCGGCCCGGTGGGGGCGGCGGCGGGAACCCGCGGAGAAGCGGGGAGGGGCGACGCGGTCGGAGTCAGACTGGGTAAGGGAAGGGAAGGACTGGGAGACGGCAATGCGGTAGCTTCCGGGGTGCGCGGCGCTTCTGGAGCGACCCGCTTTTCCGCCAGCATTCCGAGTCCGTACCCGGCAGCGGCTGCGACCACGACGATCGCAAGGCCGGAGAGGATGATTGTGAGACGTGTTTGATTCATGGAAGCCCTTCACCGTAGCAAACAACCCTTGACAACGGCAAGAGCGGGGGCGCATACTTTTAGCACTCAAAGCGCGAGAGTGCTAAACATGCTCACGGACCGACAATCCACGCTTCTCTGCACCGCCGTTCGGGAGTACATCCGGACGGGGATTCCGGTTGGGTCAGAAGCTCTGCTGGAACGGGTACGCCTTCCCTGGAGTTCCGCGACCGTCCGCGCCGAATTTGCTCAACTCGAAGACGAAGGGTTTCTGGAACATCCGCATCGGTCTTCTGGACGCGTCCCAACGCGCTTGGGGTATCGCTACTACGTGGATCACGCGGGAGCCCGCGCTCCGTCGCCAGCCGCCGTTGCCGCGCTTCGCCGGTTCGCACCGGCCGTTGATCCGAGTCAGGAAGCCGCACTCGCCCGCGAACTGGCGCAGCTGCTCGCGCGTCTCTCGGGGACGTTGGCGGTGGTGGCGATACTTCCGGAGGCAGTGGTCCGGGAGCCAGCCGGGTTGGCCAATCTCTTCCGCATGCGTGAACTCACCGACGGGGAGACGGCCCACGATCTGGAGCGTGTCCTCCAGGCATTCGAGGAACACAGTGAGACATTGATGGCCCACGTGGCCGATGGGCAACCGACCGTCTTTATCGATGGAGAGAATCCAGTCGCACGGGCGGAGCATGTCAGCATGCTCGTGACAGCGCCGATGCTGCCCACCGGACTCCAGCTGCTTGCGGCACTCATCGGGCCCCTCCGCATGCCGTACACGAGAAACATGCGGATTCTCCGCGCAGTCCATACCCTCCGGTCTCTCTGATGCCGGCTCCGCTCCGCGGTCTCCCAGCGGGAACCGTCCACCGAACGAACACGGATCCCCGACTGGCAGCGGCAGAAGCTGCCGCCTCCGAGCATCTTGCCGGCTGGCAGCGGGCACTCGCGGACTACGAGAACCTGCGGAAGGATCTGGAAGACCGTCTTGCACATGCCTCCGATGCAGCGCAAGATAGCGTCCTCAAGGACTTGATTTCTCTTCTGGACTACTTTGAGGCAGCAATGCGCCACACCCCGGAGGAACTCAAATCCCATCCGTGGACCACGGGTATCGTCCAGATCTACCAAGCCTTTCGTTCGTTCCTCCAAGAGGCCGGAGTGACTGCCACTGGTGAGGTCGGGTCGCCGTTCGATCCGAAGCTTCACGAGGCAGTCGCGGAAGAGCCATCCCATCTTTCCGCTGGCACGATTACGGAAGTGCTTGCGGCCGGGTATCTGCGGAATGGTCAGGTCTTGCGGGCAGCGCGCGTAAAGGTTTCAAAGAGTTCTGAGACGTGAGACCAGCTCGCGTCTGAGCACTCATCCTCTCACTCCTACGCTTCACACTCATGCCCAAGATTCTTGGAATCGACCTCGGAACGACGAACTCCTGTATGGCCATCATCGAAGGTGGCAAGCCGCGCGTTCTCGAAAATCGCGAGGGAGCGCGGACAACTCCGTCCGTCGTTGCAATCGCGAAGACCGGCGATCGTCACGTCGGCATTACGGCGAAACGCCAAGCGGTGACGAACCCCGAACACACACTTTACTCCATTAAGCGACTCATCGGCCGGCGGTTCTCCGACCCCGAAATCCAGCGCGACCAAGACCTCCTGCCGTTTGATATCCGCGAGAGTGCGGAGGGCGGCGTCGAGGTGAATATGGGGGACCAGTGGTATAAGCCGGCGGAAATCTCCGCCATGGTCTTGCAGAAGCTCAAGGCCGATGCAGAGGAGAAACTTGGCGAGAACATCACCGATGCCGTCATCACCGTCCCCGCGTACTTCGACGACTCCCAGCGTAAGGCGACGAAAGATGCCGGCACGATTGCCGGGTTCAACGTCCGCCGCATCCTGAACGAACCGACGGCGGCTGCCTTGGCCTATGGGCTCGAGAAGAAGAAAGAAGAACGGATCGTCGTATACGACCTGGGCGGCGGAACGTTCGACCTCTCCATCCTGGAGGTCGCTCCGGAAACCATCGAAGTGAAAGCCACGCACGGGGATACGCACCTCGGCGGAGACGACTTTGACCAGAAGATTATTGACTGGATGACAGGTGAGTTCCTGAAGCAGTACGGCATCGACTTGAGCAAGGATCCCATCGCGCTCCAGCGCCTCAAGGAAGCCGCGGAGAAGGCGAAGATCGAGCTCTCCACAGTGTCGGAAACGGAGATCAACCAGCCATTCATCACCACCGATGCCTCCGGCCCGAAGCACCTCCTCCTAAAGCTCACCCGCGCGAAGCTCGAAGAGCTCGTCGGCGAATACGTGGACCGCACCATCGCGCTCACGAAAGAAGCACTGGCGGAAGCCAAACTGGAGCCGAAGGATATCGACGAAGTGGTCCTCGTCGGCGGCCAAATCCGCATGCCGAAGGTGATCGAGGCCGTCGAAGGCTTGTTTGGAAAAAAGGCGCATAAGGACGTAAACCCGGATGAAGTCGTCGCGGTCGGCGCCGCGATCCAGGGCGGGATTCTCCAGGGCGACGTGAAGGACGTCCTCCTCCTCGACGTGACACCACTCACGCTGGGCCTCGAAACGCTCGGGAGCGTTCGCACCCCGCTCATTGCGAAGAACACGACGGTGCCGACGCGGAAGTCACAAGTCTTCTCGACGGCGTCCGACAGCCAGCCGCAGGTGGAAATCAACGTCCTCCAGGGAGAGCGCGAGATGGCTGCCGATAACAAGAGTCTGGGGCGATTCATCCTCGACGGCATTCCGCCCGCGCCGCGCGGCGTCCCCCAGATCGAGGTCTCCTTTGACATTGACGCGAACGGGATCCTGACCGTCTCCGCAAAGGACAAGGCCACGAGCCGGGAGCAGAAAATTACCGTCCAAGGGTCTTCCGGCCTTTCGAAGGACGAAGTCGAGCGTCTGACGCGGGATGCGGCCGCGCATGCGGAGGAAGACCAGAAGAAGAAGGAAGCGATCGAAACCCGTAATCAAGCGGAAGCGATGGTGTACCAGACGGAAAAGACTCTCCGGGAAATGGGCGACAAAGTGCCGGCCGACGTGAAGAAGGAGATTGAAGGAAAGCTCGAGGCTGTGCAGTCCTCGCAGAAAGGCGAAGACACCCCCGCGCTCAAGAAAGCCATCGAAGACCTAAACCAGACGGTCATGAAGATCGGAGCTGCGATGTATCAGCAGCAGGCTGCGCAACAGCCAGTTCAAGAACCCGCTGGCGGAAAGACCGTCGAGGGAGAGGCAGAGAAAAAGTGACCCAGATGATCCCTTCTGGGTCACGAATAGCAGGAACTACAAAGTCTCTGATTCTTCGCTGCGCTCGAGCCGACTCTGGATTAGGTGTTGCCGAAGCTTTTCCCACACCCTGGTCCTCATTGCTTCGAGCTCGCTCTCGGGAGGCGGCCCACCTGAGTACTTCTCCACAAGAAGTACGAATTGCCAGAGGTCATCAACGCTCATGCGCCGAATCAAATCATGGAACTCCGCAAATTCTTGAGAGGAAAGCTGCCTAATGCGGAGCCGTAGACCAACAGCCTTCTGGATGTGTGAGCCAACCTCCGACATACCCTCCTGATTCAACATCAGCGCACCTCACCTCTTTAAAAGAAGGAACCAATGCCATCTCAAGATTACTATTCTGTCCTTGGGGTGTCAAGAGGTGCCCCTTCCGACGATATCAAGCGCGCGTACCCCACTTCGTCCCGCCTGCGGCGGGACTTCGCGGTGCAGGCCCCACTTCGCCTTCCGGCTCCGGAAGCTCGCGCTCTTTGACTCCGAATGTTTAGCCAAGGTACACTCCTCTCCAATGAGCACTAGACTCACGATTGACCTCCCGAAGCAGACGAAAGATCGTCTCGCTCGCTTGGCGCTTCGCTATGGATTTTCCCTCTCGGAGCTCTCCCGGCGAGTCTTCGAGGAGCTAAGCTCGGAGATCCCAGAGGAATCGTTCAATGACTACAAAGATGCCGCGCGGCTCCGCGCCTCCCTGCGTCGTGCAGTCCGTGACTGGCGTGCAGGGCGTGTCCGCCGGCGCGTATGAAGATTCTCTACACTGACGAATTTTCTAAACAGTTCCGGAAACTCCCACGAGACATTCAGGTCCTGTACCGCAGGCAGGAAGGGATCTTTCGGAAGAACTGGCGTGACCCACGACTCCACGTCAAGAAACTCCACGGGGAGTCGTTGACGTTCTCCTTCCGGGTGACGCAGGTCTATCGCGTGCTCTTCCTCTTCACGGAAACCGATACCGCGTTATTCGCCACGATTGGGCACCGCAAAGACGTGTACGAGCGGTAACAGAACTCAAAAGCCCGATGCCCAAAGACTACTACCACACCCTCGGCGTTGAACGCTCCGCTTCCGCGGACGAGGTGAAGCGTGCCTACCGGAAACTCGCACTTCAGTATCACCCCGACAAGCCGACGGGGAACGAAGAGAAATTCAAGGAAATCAACGAGGCGTACCAGGTTCTCGGCGACTCGGAGAAACGCGCGCAGTACGACCGGTTTGGGGCTACGTTCGAGAGTGGCGGGTCTCCCGGCGGCGCACAGGGCTTCGGCTTCGACCCGTTCGAGGTGTTCCAGCGGGAATTTACGGGGTTCGAGGACCTCTTCGGAGATCTCTTCGGCGGCGCCTTTGGGCGTCGCCGAACGCGCGTGGCGGAGCGTGGCGATGACCGTGCAACCGACGTGACAATCTCGTTCGAAGAGATGGCACGCGGGACGACGCGCGACCTGATCCTTGAGCGTCTCCGCACGTGCCCCACCTGCGGGGGGAGCGGAGCGAAACCCGGCACGCCCATTGCCACCTGCGCAACCTGTGCCGGCTCCGGTGTTGTCGAGCGCCAGGTCCGAACGTTCTTCGGCGCCATGCTGCACCGGTCGGTGTGTCCCGACTGCGGTGGGGAAGGGAAGCGACCGCAGACGCTTTGCTCGGCGTGCAGTGGGACCGGCCGTGCCCATCAGCGCGAGACGCTGCGCGTGAAAATTCCGGCGGGGCTCGATGACGGCACACGCATCCGCATCACCGGTGAGGGAGAAGTCGGGCCGCGCAGGGGACCAGCGGGAGACTTGTATGTGACCGTGCGCGTGAAGCGGCATCCCGCCTTCTCCCGAGACGAACAGGACGTCCGCTCAACCATTGCCGTGCCGTTCACCACCGCAGTCTTAGGAGGAACCGTCGAAGTAGAGACGCTCGATGGGAAAACGACCCTGGAGATCCCTCGAGGCACGCCGTCGGGATCGGAATTCCGCTTGCGTGGACGCGGCATCGTGATCGGGAGACGCGGAGAGACGGGGAAACGAGGCGATCACGTCATCACGACCGTGATTGACGTCCCCAAGCGAGTGAATCGCGAACAAGAAGAACTTCTCCGCCGGTTTGTGGAAGCCGGAACACTGCGGAGATAAGAGGCGTCTCGCCTACCTGCCGGACGGGCGCAACGCCCCGCCGGGCATTGCCCGGTCGGTTTGGCGCGCCCGCGTTTGAGAGGCTCCGACTACCGTGAGCGATTGACGACCTTCGCCAGCTCGAATGTCTTGTCGGACGACCGATACCACCCGGTGGCCGTCACAACGTCCTCGTTCTTGAGACCGCTGAGCCAGTCTTTGGTTGACCGCCCCTTGCTTCCCTTCGTAAACGCGGTGGTCGTGCTCAGGACCCGGAAGTTTATCTGATCCCCGAGAATCGAGGTCTTCCCTCGGGTCTGTTCGAGCACAAATCCCTCGAAGATCTTCGCCGACTCGATTTTATCCACCACGCGGATCTTGACCGCGTAGGGCGGCGTCTGTGCGAGGGTCACGGCGGCGATGCTCGCGACCACCACGAAAGCTGCGGCGATGCCCACCAAGAGCAGAAAAGCGCGTTTCTTCATGTGTCGTTTGGTGTGTTAAGAATTAGGGAACATTTTCATTCATGGACGTGACCTCGAGGTCTGTACCCACTTCCTTTCCTTGCACGCGGACCTTCTGATCGCTCGCGGTCACGTCCTCAATTGATTTGCCCACGCCCTGCGTATAAAACTTCGTCGCTTCGGAGAAGATGAACTCCACAGTCTTGTCTTGGTACCGAGTGGGCTTGTACGTCGAGGTGGTGACGTCAACCGTCATCCGGCGGAGAGTCCGATTAAATGTTCGGAGCTTCCCGGTCATGACGAAACCCGTATCCACAACCTCGACCCGGGACGCGACGAAGCGGTCGTTGTTCTTCACCGACCCCCGGACGGTCGCTCGATCCCCGACAGCGATGTTCCCCTGTTTCACCCGCCGGAGCGTTCCGTCCGCCGCGCGCTTATGGAATGTCGCGCTGCCGACGCTGACCGTGATGCTGTTCCCCAACCCCAGCGCCTGCGCGCGCTCCGAGAGCTTCGTAAAGTACACGTCCATGGTTTTCCCGCTCACGTCGTGCCCACGGACGGTCGCCTGGCCCGTGAAAGCGAATTGACTGGTGCCCGCCGACGTGAGGTAGGCAAGGGCAAACACTCCGACGATGATCGCGGTGATCCCGCTGGAGAAGAGAAAGGCACGCTTCATGTCACGATGTGGTGTTTTGTGCTGGTACGAGTGGAGGACGTCCGGAAAATCCTGCTGAAAGCTGAGATCCCCTTATCCACAAGCATAGCATAGGGTGCCCCACTTCGCTACTTCGCTTCGCGGGGCACACTTCGCGGGAAGTACTCGAAGGCCCCCGAGATGAAGCGGCATGGCCTGACACGCGAAGCCCGAGCCGGGCCGAGGGCGAAGTGTGGTGCCCCCGCCCAGATTCGAACTGGGACCTCAGCGCTTAAAAGGCGCGTGCGCTGCCATTACGCCACGGGGGCAGGCGCAGTCTAGCGGCCTCTTGACAGACAGACAAGCCCGCGGTATAGTGCGATGTTCGTCATGGGGGTTCTCCCTGGGGTTTCAAGCGATACCCACCGGTACAAGCTTGTATCCACAGAGACGTCTCCGGGAGCGGCGGTGCTGTCCCTCCACAGCGCCGCCACTCCTGGAGGGATCTAAGGAACAACGCGGGCGTTCCCGACTCCCTGGTCCCAGGGGCATTACTCCGGCCAGCGACTACGCAGTGAAGGTGCGCGCGTGTAGGACGCTGGTAGAGTACGGAGCTTCGTTCTTTCAAAGCTTTCGCTCGTTGTCAACGAGTTCGTTTCTCTTTTTGAAAGGAGCCGGTAGTGGACGCTACAACGCAAGGTCTGATCAACGTGAGCAGAGCGGTGAGGCTGATCGCTTTGCAGTTCAGCTTCTCCAACCCCAAGGTCGTCCCTCGCTGTATACATCAACGCGAGGACGAGACACCGGACGAGACGCGCAAGCGTGCGCGCCCTCCAAGCCGTGAACCCGCCATCGCGCCCGTCGAGAACGTCGGGCTCGTCGAGTTCCTCGGCGAGTTGGAGCGGGGTGGCTATGCAATGGTGGACGCCTTCTCGCAGCGGCGCAATCAGGACAACAAGGGATTCTCCGTGGTGCGCTTCGTGTTCGCACGGTGTGAGTACGCCCAACCGACCAATCAGTTCGTCAATACTCGCCCTCTTGTTCAGCAGGCACTCCACACGATGTGCGTAGAAGCAATGTGGCAGGTGCGAGCGTTCCTCAACCCCCTCATCGTGGGCGGCCAAGAGGTCTGCGGGGAACACGCGGTGGACATCTGCCTCACGGCTCGCAAGCCTTTGCTTGACAACCTCGGTAACCCCGTGAAGGTGTGGCGGAAGGACGCAGACGGGAATCGCCTCGGTGACGCGGCCACGCCGATTCAGCCCGACTACCTTCTTCGCTTCACCGGAGACCAAATTCAGGTGCACCCAGCTCCGCAAGCGACGGCCGTCTGAAAGGAGGAAGAAGAGCCTACCAAAAAGACTCGTTCCGGAGGAACGGGTCTTTTTTCTTGTCTCGTGGCGCTGTTCTCGGCTACGCTGACCACACATGACGGACGCGACAACCTACCGGACGCACACCTGCGGAGCGCTCCGCGCTGAACACGCCGGCCAGACGGTGACGCTCTGCGGATGGGTCCATGCCCGCCGTGACCACGGCGGCGTACGATTCGTCGATCTCCGCGACCGGTACGGCGTGACACAACTCGTATTCAAAGCAGAAGCACCACCGGTCGAACTTCACGACGAAGACGTGATCCGCGTCAGTGGCACCGTCGCTCTACGTCCGGAGCGCCTCAAGAACCCGAAAATCCCGACGGGGGATATTGAAGTGCACGTCGCGACCGTGGAGACCTTCGCGGTCGCAAAGACTCCGCCATTTGAGATTGCACAGGAAACACCGGTCGGCGAGGACGTGCGCCTCCGGTACCGCTTCCTGGATCTCCGGCGGACTCGCCTCCAGCGGAATCTCGCGCTGCGCGATCGGTTCATCACGGAAATTCGCGCCTTTCTTCACGCGGAGGGGTTCCTGGAAATTGAGACCCCGATCCTCACGAAGAGTACGCCAGAAGGCGCTCGTGATTACGTGGTTCCCTCCCGCCTCTATCCCGGGATGTTCTACGCTCTCCCGCAGTCACCGCAGCAGTACAAGCAGCTTCTCATGGTGGCCGGGTTCGACCGGTATTTTCAAATCGCCCGGTGTTTCCGCGATGAAGATCAGCGAGGAGACCGGCAACCCGAGTTCACCCAACTCGACCTCGAGATGAGTTTCGTCGGCCGCGAGGATGTCCTGAACCTGACTGAACACCTCTTCACGACGGTCGTGGCCAGCCTCGGCGCGCCGATTGCGCGGCAGCCTTTTCCGCGGCTCTCCTACACGGAAGCGATGGAGAAGTACGGGACGGATCGCCCGGACCTTCGCACCGACACCGAGAAAGCGTCGGGAGCGCTCGCGTTCGCCTGGGTGATGGATTTCCCCCTCTTCGAGTCGGAACTCGAAGAGGGGCACTACGCTCCTTCCCACCATATGTTCACGTCTCCCCTCCCGGAGGACATCCTCGTGCTCGACCAGGATCCGCACCGCGTGCGGAGCACACAGTACGACCTCGTCTGCAACGGCGTCGAGGTGGGCGGCGGAAGCATCCGCATTCACGACCGCGCGCTCCAGGAGAAGATCTTTGGGCTTATCGGCCTTGATATGGAGAAGGCGAAGCAGCAATTCCGGCACCTCTTAGAGGCCTTTGAATTCGGTGTTCCTCCACACGGCGGCATTGCCCCTGGGGTGGATCGCCTGCTCATGGTCATGCTCCGCGAGCCGAGCATTCGAGAAGTGATTGCGTTCCCGAAGAACCAGAACGGGGAAGAAGTACTCCTCGGCGCTCCATCCCCCCTAGAACGGGAGCAGCTCCAGGAGCTCCATATGCAACTGACCCGATGAACCTGCCCATCAAGCGCTTCTCCACGGCGACCGTCATCATCGCGGCCTTCCTCGGCGGCGTGGCCGTCGGGCGACTCGACGTCCAAACGCTGAAACCGGCTCTCCGCACGACCGCCAGCTCGAGTCCACGACTCACGGCGCCAGGCGAGCTTCCGGCCCCGCTGGATACGGACCAGATGCGCGAGGTGTGGGATGTCCTCCACGACAAGTTTTCGGGACCCTTGGAGGACGAGCGTCTGGCCCGCGGTGCGCTCCGGGGGATCGTCGCCGGTACCGGCGATCCGTACAGCGCCTACGCCGATCCAGAGGAAAGCAAACAGTTCGAGGAGGATCTCGATGGCGCGTTCTCAGGGATCGGCATCGAGATCGGTCTCCGGCGCAGCCTCGTGACGGTCATTGCGCCCCTGCGCGGCTCACCGGCGGAACGTGTGGGTATTCGCGCGCGCGACGTAATTGTGAAAATCGACGGACAGTCCGTCGATCAACGGATAACGCTCGCCGACATCGTGTCCAAGATTCGCGGGAAGCCGGGGACCACGGTGCGCCTGACCATTGCCCGCGAAGGAGGGGAGGAACTCCTCGATTTCACCGTTCGCCGCGAGCGCATTGCCATTGAGAGCGTGAAGCTCGAGCTGCGGGATGGGCTTGCGCTCCTGATGATCAGCGCCTTCAATGAAGATACCCCGCGCCGTGTGGATCAGGCCGCGCGGGAACTGCTCGCGACACGGGCGCGGGGAATCGTGCTCGACCTTCGCAATAACCCCGGCGGCCTCCTCGACGTAGGAGTGGCCGTCGCCGGGCATTTCCTTCCGCGAGGAACGCTCGTCGTTGAAGAAGTCCCACGACAGGGCCTCCCGCGAACCGAAAACCGCACGGACGGTCCAGGAGATCTTGTTTCACTCCCACTCGTCGTCCTCGTGAACGGCGGATCGGCCTCAGCTTCGGAAATTCTTGCCGCCGCGTTTCAGGAGCAACGCGACATCTCCGTGATCGGCGAACGGACCTTTGGGAAAGGTTCCGTGCAGGAGCTCGTGAAACTCTCGGATGGCGCGACGGTTCGTGTCACGGTGGCGCGCTGGCACACACCACGCGGGCGCGAGATTGATGAGCAGGGCATTGCACCATCGATCGAAGTGAAGGATGAGAACCCCACGGAAGACCCGGACGAGATCCTGGAAAAGGGATTCGAAGTGCTCCGCCAGCGCGTGCGGCCATAGGGCACGCAGGAGGTTGACGGAAGAGAGCACAGGACAGGGGGAATACGAGGGACCGACGATGCAGAAGCGCCTGATCTGTACGATTCACGGTCGCGTACAGGGCATTGGGTTTCGGTGGAGCGTCCGGGAACTCGCCGCGAAGCTCGGCGTGACCGGCTACGTGCGTAACAGTGAGGATGGCGGCGTACACGTGGTCGCTGAGGGAGCAGAAGAGACCCTAGAGGTGCTCCGCGCTTTCTGTTACCGTGGGCCCGATGGTGCAAAGGTCACGGGGGTGGACGTCGCAGAAGAACTCGCCACCGGCGAGTTTACTCATTTCGAAATCCGCTCACGGTAGAGTTCCTCACCCCAGGCGATGAAGGTGGTACTCCTCGAGAATGTCAAGAACCTCGGCCAGGCCGGCGAGGTGGTCGAAGTCGCCGATGGCTACGCACGGAATTTCCTCTTCCCCCGCGAACTGGCCGCCGTCGCAACCGGAAGCCACGCCCGAACAGCCGAAGCACAGAAGGCACGGGCCACACGGGCCTCGGAAGAAGAACTCGCGACGATGCAGAGACTCGCGGAGCTCACGGACCAAAAAACCATTCGCCTGGAGCGACCACTTGGCCCGCAGGAGAAACTTCACGGAGCCGTCACGGCCAAGGAGGTTGTCGCTGCCATCGAGAACGCGCTGCACATCTCGCTGCCTGCGGATGTGGTCCGCCTCCCACTGCCGATCCATGAACCTGGCCAACATACGGTCACGTTGGAATTCCCACACGGGCTCGAGGCGGAGGTAACGGTCGTCGTCGGAGGAAAACTGCAGGACGCCCCCCGGAGCAGAAAGGAGAAGACGGATGGTGGCAAAGCATAAACCAGCGCGGCGCGAACGCACTCGCGGGAAAATCCCGAAGCTCATCATCGTCACCGGCGGGGTGCTCTCTGGACTTGGGAAGGGTGTAACGACCGCAAGCATCGGGAACATCTTGAAGGCGCGCGGGTTCCGCGTGAACACGCAGAAATTTGATCAGTACCTCAATGTGGACGCGGGAACGTTGAACCCCGGTGAGCACGGGGAAGTGTTCGTGACGGACGACGGAGCGGAAACCGACCTCGACCTCGGCCACTACGAACGTTTCCTCGATCAGTCGCTGACGAAAGATTGCTCGGTGATGACCGGTCAAATTTACCTTGAGGTGACGCAGGCCGAGCGGGAAGGAAAGTACTTAGGAAAAACTGTGCAGATGATCCCGCACGTCACCGATGCAGTGAAGCGGCGCATGTGGGCCGCGGCCCGGCGGAGTCACGCAGAAATCCACCTGGTGGAAGTGGGCGGAACCGTCGGCGACTACGAAGGCGCGCACTTCCTGGAAGCCGTACGCCAACTCGCCGCCGACGACGGCAAGGAGAATGTCCTCTACGTCCACGTCGCATTCCTGCCGTACCTCGCCGCCAGCGATGAAATTAAGACAAAGCCAGCGCAGAATTCGGTCCGGGACCTTCGCGCCATCGGCATCCAACCCGATGTCATCATTGCCCGTGCGGACCATCCGATTTCAAAGTCCCAACTGGAAAAGTTGAGCCTCTACGCCAATGTGGACGTGGCGTCGGTGATTCCCGTCCCAACGGTCGGGAGCATGTACGAAGTCCCGCTCCACATGGAAGCACACGGACTTGACCGCATCATCGCGCAAAAACTTGGGCTGGGCTTCCGCCCGCGCAATGATCGAATCTGGCACCGCCTCGTCGCCACCATCAAGCGGCGCAAGCCGCCGGTGCGCATCGCGATGGTCGGGAAGTACCTCAACATGAAGGACACGTACATGAGCCTCATCGAAGCGCTGAAAGCTGCTGCGTGGGCGCATGGCCGCAGTCTCGACCTCTGGTGGGTAGACGCGGAGCAGATTGAGTCTGGGAAATTCCCCGTGGAAGAACTCCAGCATGCCGCCGGCATTGCCGTCCCCGGGGGGTTTGGCGTCCGCGGGACAGAGGGGAAGATTCGCGCCATCCGCTTCGCGCGGGAAAAGAAGATTCCGTACCTCGGTCTCTGCTTCGGCATGCAGCTCATGGTGATTGAGACTGCTCGACACCTCGCGCGCCTCCCACACGCCACGAGCGAGGAGTTTGCTCCCGCAGAAAAGAAGCGGGATCCGGTGATTCACCTGATGGGGGAGCAGAAGAAAACGCTCTTGAAGGGAGGCACGATGCGCCTCGGGGCCTGGCCGTGCGCTCTGAAGGAGAAAAGTCTCGCGCGCAAACTGTATGGCGAGCGCCGGATCTCCGAGCGCCACCGGCACCGGTACGAATTCAACAACGCGTACCGCGCAAAGCTCGAACGCGCCGGACTCGCCGTGTCTGGGACCACACCCGACGGGCAGCTGGTGGAGATTGTCGAGCGTCCGGACCATCCGTTCTTCCTCGGCGTCCAGTTCCATCCGGAATTCCAAAGCCGACCGACACGGCCGCATCCTCTCTTCCTTGGCTTTCTGAAAGCCGCAATCAGCAGCCGCAAGACTGCCTCACGCGGACGTTAGGATTCCACCGAGACGAACGTGCGAACTTCCCGCGCGCCCGTGAAGAGACGGGTTGCCTTCTTCAGGAAGTGCACCTTCCCGGCAGCTGCCGCGTAGAGCGTGTCGTCTGATCCTACGCGGACGTTCTTCCCGGGGCGATAATGCGCGCCGCGCTGGCGCACGATGATCGCGCCAGCGGGCGTCCACTGACCGTCGCTAACTTTCACGCCAAGTCGCTGTCCAGCGGAATCGCGCCCAAGGGAGGTCGAACCACCGGCTTTCTTATGGGCCATATCGGCGATATCCTACTGCACTCTCCGGAACCTGACAAGTTCCCGGAGAACGATGGCATCCGGGCGGCCGTACAGGAGCGTGCCGCGCGCCTGCGCTTCGCGGAAGAGCGGGTGGTCAAGATCCTGCGGCACCAACAATTCCTGCTCGAAACCGGAGACGTTCACAGAGCCAAGAGAGAAGTGAAGGATGCGCTTCCTGACCCGGAACGCAGGCACCGTCACAAGAACACGTCCGCCCGGCCGTAAAACGCGTGCGGTCCTGTGCAAAAGGTTCGTGAGTAACTCAATCACAACATTGAAGACTTTGTCAGCCTCGCGGGGCAGGGGAGACCTCGTCCGCGCCGGTCCGAGCCACCCTTCGGTCACGATGGCATCAACAGAGTTCGGTTCAAGAGGAACAGCTCCTTTGGTGATGTTGTGAACAAACACTCGAACAGGGCCCAAGGCCATGGGGCTTGGGGCATGGTGACGACGAAGCCATTCAAGATTTTCCAAGGTCCGTTGTACCTGCTTCGGCGAAACGTCAGAAGCAATGACGCGCAACCCCATGAGGGCCGCTTCCATGGGAATGGTCCCAACGCCGCAGAAGGGATCATACACCGTCCCGCCCGGCGGGATGAGCGAAACGTTGAGCAGCATTTGTGCCACTTTCGGGGGAAGCATCCCGCGCCCGGGATCGGCGTGCGGGCGTCCGCGGTCGCGCTGGGTGTACGCTTCGATATCCTGAATTGTGTCGATGGTGACGATATCCACCTGCGACGGTGCGATGAGGAGGAACAGGGCTGTCCCTTCGCGAGGGAGACGGTTATGGAGGAGTTGCGCTGTCGACAGATCCGGTCGCCGCGCTGGTGGAAGTACCACCCGCGTCCCCTTCATTCCGATTGCCCGTTTGAGATCTATGCCGATCCTGCGAACCTCTTGCGTAAGCCCCAAGGATTGCTGCAAGGAGAAGGAAAGTGCCGAAATCCCAATGAGACGCTTCCCGCGCTTCCCGACTTTCAGTTCGGGGAGAAGAGAAAGCAGTTCAGCGGGAGTCGGAAGCTCCAAAACGGTTGCGTGCAGCGTTCCGATCATGGTTGTACCGCCAAGCATCGGCTGCACCTCCGGAGGGGAGGGAAGCACACCGGACACAAAGAGTGCTACCGGAAAACGCGAGAGATTCCAGGAGATGTTCACTCCGGTCCGCTCGCTGTAGGCGAAGATCTCCGCCGCAGAGAGGGCCGGGTGACTCCCGGGGAAAAAGATGATTGTTTTCTGCACAGCCACTCTCACTGTACACTACGGGCATGCCCGGGGAGACCATCCAAGAGCGGCTGACCGAGAACCTGTTCGCTCGCCGAGCAGATCGCTGGATCACGGGAGCAATCGCCGTGCTCCTCGTCGCGCTCGGTTTTATCGCCGGTCGCTGGACGTCGCGTGAGAGCAACGCCACACCGATTGTGTTCCAAGAAGCGCCGGAAGGAGCACCCGCGGAAGTGACAGAAGAAGACCTGGACGCGCTGGTCGCGGGCGCTGAAACCGAAGTGTCTCGCGCGGCATCAGCGCGGGGGAGAGAACCGTCGAGCGCAGCCAAGGAATCAGAAGAATCTTCTGCGGAACCGTCGGAGGCTTCATCGCTCGGCGCGTTCGTCGCCTCCGTGAACGGAAAGAAGTACTACTTCCCGGACTGCGCGGGGGTGAAACGCATCAAGGAAGAAAACCTCATTTGGTTCGACTCGGAAGAGGAGGCAGCAGAATCCGGCTACGAGCCGAGCGCGTGCAACCTGAAACGGCAGCAGTAAACCTCCTGAACAATTTATTGTGAAGATGATTACTAAAGAACAATTAGTGAGTGAGCTCGATTCGTCTTTTCTAAAAGTTGCGTTAGTGGATATTCAAAGGGCACTGAGTGAGAATACAAATCTCGCAGTTTTTATTCTAGGCGTCTGTATGATTGATGCACTGGCGGGATTCTACGGCGGTAAAGAAAAACTTACAAATGACGGTAATGCCGACCGTTTCAAAAATTTTGCTAGAAAATACCTTACCCAATACAATGCCGATGATTTATGGGAAGTGAGAAATGGCTTGCTTCATTCTTATGCGGTTGAAAAATACAGTTTTGTTAACAAAAAATCCCATTTACATGGCACGCTCACAAATGGAGGAAAACTAATTAATGATGAGAATTTTTATAACGACTTAAAGACGGCATACGAAAATTTCAAAAATGATATTCTCGCTACTCCGGAGCAAAACGCAATTATTACAAATTCCAAAAAGAGATATTCCGCCTTAAAACTGATGCGGATTATTGTAGAGATAGGTTAAAACAAATATCCTGCGATGTACCGACGTGGCGTAGTGCTACCCGTATAAATAGCTCTATTCAGAATTCTTACCTTTAAATTGATATGCGCGAAAATTCTGAAGAACCTCCCGGAAGTCCGGAAGGTCAAGAATCCTAATGTGAGATGGTTTTGAATCACGTAGAGCCCCGCGGAGCACCTGTTCTATATCTCCACGGACTAAAGTATCTCCACAAACAACAAGGAAGACCGGGAAGGAGAGGGATCGATACTTGTTGCACTTCAAAGCGATGTGCGAGCGCAGAGATATCGCATCCGACGTACACAGCACATCGACACCAAAATCTTGCGTTGCGTTGAAGACAAACAGATCAAGACGCGTCGTTTTTGTATCATGAACATCAATGCGCCGTTCTACATGTACAAACATCTCGCCGAAGTGTTGAATAAGAAGGTCGCGTACCTCACGTTCGGCGGCAATACCGCGTTTCCCAATGTTTGACGCAAGTTTACTGCGGTGTATACCGCGTGTTAAATCCGGAAACGCGATAAGTCCGAGTTGCTTTCGGAATTCTCGAAAATTACCGAAATACATGTTGACCCAGCGCGCGGTGGGAAGATAGGGCACGCGATCAAAATCAACCGCACTAGGAAACCGTCCGTGCTCCCGGACGAACCGCTCGACTCCGTCCTTTACGCGCTCGATCGACCAGTAGACAGAACTTCGCGCTCCATTACGCTTCCCATCATGCGCACGACGATTTGACTTACGAACTGAATGAAAGGGTAGGGAAGACATTACTCCGCGCGTTTTAAAGGGTGATATTTCCGGTGCGTTTCCTCGGCGAATCGGTCGGAGGGATTTACATATTTTGTCGTGGTATCGAGCGATTCGTGACCGAGAAGAATTTGTAAGGCGGCAGGACTGGCACCCTCTTCCGCAAGATAGGTTGCGAAGGCATGTCGGAACGAGTGGACAGTAAGGGGAACGTTAATGCGCAATCGTTCCTTATAGCGCTTCAACGTCATCTCTACGTAGTTCGGAGATAATCGTGCCTTTTCCGAATTCGCATTTCGACCACGGAGAGGGATAAAGAGAGCAGGGAAGGCGTCTTTCCGTTCTTTGAGATAGACGCCGAGGTGCCTATCCGCCCGTGGGGTGAGGTAGACAAACCGCTCCTTCTTCCCTTTCCCGCGCACAAAAATTCTTCCGGACCCGTCAATATGCGTCCGATTAAGGCTTAAGATCTCCGAAAGACGCATGCCGGTAGCAAAGAGTGTTTCAAAGAGCGCACGATTGCGGAGCCCAGTAAACCGATCCTTCTCAAACTCTGTTGGAGCCTCTAAAAGCCTCTGAAACGCATCCATTTCGGCAACACGGGATTTAAGCCGCGGTGTTTTCACTAAATCCACTGCCTCGGGGGGTACAGGACATGGCCGATCGGTCTTAATAAGGTATTTCAGGAAGGATCGGAGGGATGACAGCATCCGATTGATGGTTCGAGCCGAAATATGGGCCTTTTTACGCGTATGAGGGCCTTTCGCGGTCTTTCGATCGCGAGACGTTAAAAACGCCTTATACAGGTCAATATGGGCCTTTCCGAACTTCGAAAAGGGAATATGCACATCTTGGTCGAGAAACTTTTCGAAGACGCGGAGATCATCGTCGTAATTCTCGATAGTCTTTTCAGAAAAGTTATTTGTCCGAAGCCGCAGGAGGAAATCTTCGAGGTAGGGGAGTGACATTTTGCGGGGTCCTAAACGAGATATATGAGAAATTGAGCCGTAGGGTGATTATACTCAATTATCTTTTCCTCCCCTAGAACCGTCAAGAGTCCTCCCCTATTGCACGATACGTTGGTACGGTACAGACCGTCTGTACCATACGCTCCTATGTTGCTGACGAAAATGTTCTGCCAAATACAAATGCCACAACGTGCATAGCGTGTGGCAGGTGATATCCATCGGGCAGTCCCCTCCCCCTTCTCCACAAAGAATTTACGGCAAGTACTGCGCGGGGTTCACGGGAACTCCATCTTTCCGCACTTCGAAGTGGAGGTGGGGCCCCGTGGAGAGCCCGGCGCCGCGCGTGCCCGGGGCTCCTCCGGTTGCGCCGATCGCTTGCCCGCGGGTGACGAACTTCCCTTCGCTGATCGCGATACTCGAGAGGTGTCCGTACACCGTGGAGAAATTGTCTCCGTGGAGAATGAGAATGTAGGAGTATCCCGGGCCGCCGGAATCGTAGGTACGTGCCACGTAGCCGTCCGCTCCGGCGCGGACCGGCGTTCCCATGTGCGTCGGGAGGTCAATCCCCGCGTGGGGTCCGATGAGGTGTCGGTACGGGTAATCCGGGCAGTGAAAGCCGCAGGAAATACCAAAAATCGGGTCCACGGGCCAGTCGAAGATCCCTACGCCCCCGAGACTGGTAATTCCCTGTCGCGCGAGCTCGGCGCGGACCTCGGCCTCAATGCGGGCGATTTCGGCGTTCGCCCGTCGCCGCTCAGCGGCAGCTTCCTGGAGCAGCTCTTGGAACTCAGCTTCCTGGGATTTCGTGATCTCATAGAGCCGTTCCTTGGCAGCCTCCTGATCTTCAAGCGTGCGCCGCTGCTTTTCCTGCCGGTCTTTCAACTCTTTCAGTTCGCGTTCAAGGTCGCGAAGTGAGGCCGCCTTGGTTCCCAGCGCTTCCCGTAGTTGCTTTACTTCACCGAGTGTTTCCTGCGTCCGCTGCTGCACTCGCTCCACGGCCCGGATCTCCGTCAGCGCACCAGACAGGGAGGGATACTTGAAGAACGTTTCGACAACCGAATCGGTCTCCACCACTTGGAGTAAACGAATGGCTTCCCGAAGCTGGCGGCGCTTCTTGTCCATCTCTCCTTCGGCGCGACGAATCTCCTCCCCAACCACGCGCTCCTCCGTCTCGGTTTTTTCGACCTCGACCGCGGTCTTATCGAGCTCAAGCGTCAGTGCCGATACTTGCCCTTCAATCACCCGAACCTGCCCGCGGAGCGTATCGGCGACTTCCTGCCGCTCGGCAACTTCCTGCCGATAGCGTTCAATACGTCCTTCGATCTCCTGGAGTTTTTGCCTCCGCTCGAGAAGCTGCTGCCGCAGATCATCGAGGACGTCCGCGTCTGCCCACAGTGGGAGAAGCGCGCACAGCACCACGAATACCCCGCGTACCCAGCGCGCAACGACTGTTCGATGATTCATGCCGTCTCGACGTATTGTCTCACGTTTTGGCGGTCGTTTCACGTACCGAGCAGGGATGCGGCATACCGGAGTCGCCGGAGGGTTTCCTCCTTCCCAAGCACCCACGCGATCTCCCCCGGGCCTGGACTTTCCCGTCGTCCCGAAAGCGCGTACCGCAGCGGCCAGAGGACCGTACCACGGTCGCGACCTGCCCGATCCACCTCCTCGACGAATGTCTGCTGGAGCTGCTCCCGATTCGCCCAGGCCGTCTCGGGCAACCGCTGGAGGAGTTCGTCCGCCCACCCAAGCGCATCACGGGTGTCCGTCGCGCTCGTCCCCTGCCAGGGGAGCGTGCGCACATCCACACGTGGATCCTCAAAGTAGCAGCGGAGCTCCTCGGGAGCCCCCCTGAGCGCTCCGCCGCGTTCTCGCCAGAGTTCGAGTGCTCGAGCAAGACGTTCCGAATCCGCAGCGTGGATGCCCGCGCGCTCAACATACGGTGTGACGCGCGACGCTAATGCGGAGAGCGACAGGCGCTGAAGGTGCTGGCGCTGGAGCCACTCGAGTTTTTGAAGATCAAAGATTGCGCCGGCTTTCTGAATGCCCTCAAGGCGAAAGCGTTGGACCAGCTCGTCGAGCGTGAACACCTCGTCGGACGTCTTCGGATTCCACCCGAGGAGCGCAAGGAAATTCACCATCGCCTCTGGGAGGTACCCGGTGTCCCGGTAGCCGAGAAGACGTACATCGAGCGTTGCGCCGGAAGCGAGCGTCCGCTTCGAGAGTTTCTTTCGCTCGGTATCGAGAAGAAGCGGCACATGCGCATACTGCGGCGTTGGGAGGCCGAGCGCCCGCTGGAGCAGAATGTGCTTCGGCGTATTGCTCAAGTGATCCTCACCGCGGATGACGTGGGTGATTCCCATGGCCGCGTCGTCCACGACGACGGCGAGGTGAAAGAGTGGGACCCAGCCGGCTTCGCTTCCTAAGCTACGCCGCGCTCCCTCCCCTGCCCCACTTGACACAGACTTCGCAATAATAAAATCCGCGAGTTCGGTAACGGGAAATTTCACATCGCCGCGGATGAGGTCATGGACAACGAGCGGCTCGGCGGCGGTCACGTGGAACATAATCGCTCCTGCCTGTTCCACGGCCTTCCCTTCCCTCAAGAGCTTCTCGATGGCAGCGTCGTAGTGCGGTGAACGCTCCGATTGCCGATATGACGCGTGCGGTCCGCCGACGTCTGGTCCCTCATTCCAGGACAGTCCGAGCCACTTCAACCCTTCGAGAATTTCCTGTTCGTATTCAGGTTTTGACCGTGCGCGATCGGTATCTTCGATACGGAGAAGAAACTGCCCCTTGTGCTGCCGTGCAAACAGATAATTAAACAGTGCCGTTCGCGCCGTTCCGACGTGGAGCGGACCCGTTGGTGAGGGAGCGAGCCGAACTCGAACGCGCATGCAGAGCCACGCACAGCGTACCACTCTTTTGGACATTTTCCCCACGTTCCTCCCGGCGTGATATACTTCGTGAACGATGACACCGACATCCAAAAAACAACGCTCCGATGCGCTTCGGAAGGCAGCCGTTATCGGCGTCATCATCCTCGTGATGGTGCTGTTGAGCATCCTTGCCCTGCAGCGAGCGGAATCTCAGCTGCGAACACAAGCCGCTCCCGAAACTATGAGCGAGGGTAGACCCTGGTTTTGCTACTGGTGGGCATGGCAGTGCCTGATCTTTGGGAACGAAGATGCCTGTCGAAAGTACGACCAACACTGTGGCGCGGTGCCATAGTCTTTGATCCCGCTCGGCCAACATTCTTCGAGCCCGGAAGAAAGAAAAGCTCTGCGATCAACACGGATACAGGGCGGAGATGTACATCGGAGGATGGTCTTCGCTCAGAATGGAAGATACCGCTCCCGCACGCGGACGATCACGAGTCGCATGAGAAACAGAGGTATCGCACGGATGATACGCGGAAACCGCCGCGGCTCGAGGATGAATCGCCAAAGCCACTCAAGTCCGAATGCACGGAGCCAGCGCGGAGCGCGGGGAAGCTTTCCGGAGAGCATGTCGAACGCGCCACCCACGCCCATGGCGATCCGGACGCCGAGTGATTCCAGCGCTTCTCGGTGCTTGGCAATCCATCGCTCTTGTTTGGGTGCGCCGTATGCAACGAACAGCACCGCGGGGCGCAACGTTCGTAACGTTTCCCACAACGCCGGGGGCGGATCTTCCGCAGGGTGATCGGGATCAAACGTCTGAACGTCGAGCTTAGGGATACGCTGGCGGAGGACGTCGGCGGTTGACGCCGCGACACGAGACCAGCCGCCGAGAAGGACCACGCGCTTCCCTCCCCGAGCGGCAAGGCGGCAGAGTTCGACGAGCAGGTCCACTCCAGGGATGCGTTCTGGAAACCGCTGGCGGATAAGACGTGCCGCCAGGGGCACTCCTATGCCGTCTGCGACGACGAGGTCAGCCTGCTGAAGAACCTCCCGGTACGGAAGGTCGGATCTTGCCAAGAGCAGAATTTCCGGATTCGCGGTCACTATGTGGAGTAGCCGTGTACCGGTGAGCGCGGTCGCACACCGTTGGAGAACCTCCGCCTGGGTGAGACCATCAATGGGAACACCCAGGATGGGAATGCGGCCCGGCATACGGTTCACGGTACCAGTCCTGTGTACACCACTGAATGGCACGAGGGTACCCCAAGCGAGGAAAGCGAGAGGCGCCCTCGTGTCATTCCCCTTCCCTTCTCCGGAAACCTTGGTACGCTGCAGGAGAAGATGCAGTTTGCCATTCGCCTGGTGCGGAAGACAATGGAATCGGCGCTCCGCAAGGGAGAAATCCCCCGGCTGCCTCCGGTCGTCCCTGAAGAACTCTCGAGCATCCGAACCGGGATTTACATCGCGGTCTTTGAGCGCCTCGGGCGGAAGCCGCGCGGCCGCGTCGGCTCGTACCTCCCCACCAAACTGTCGCTTGCGGAGGAGATCATCCATCAAACCGTTCGCCTCCTCGAAACGTTCCCGTTTCAGAAGGAAGACCTTCCGCATCTCATGTACGAGCTGCGGCTGACGAAATCTCCCGCGCTGCTCGCCGACCTCGGTGAGTTGAAACCGGACGCGGGGCTCCTCGTGCGGACATCCGCGGGGAAAGCAGGGGTATCGCTCCCCTCAGCGCGAGAACAGACGCCGGACAAACGGTTTGGCGAAGCCTGCGCGCACGGAGACATCAATCCGAAAATCGAAGATACGCGGCTCTACATGTTTGCCGTCGAGACGATTACGGAAGACGCTCCGTAAGGCGGGGTACACGGAAATGGTCCGGGCACGGCACACGCCGACGTGGGAGGTCGTGCCGTTCGTCCCACTACCGCTCCGCAGTCGCCAAGCGTTCACCTACCGCGCGCCAGACGAGGGAGCGGTCAGACCGGGTATGCTGGTGCGCATCCCCTTTGGGCGACGCACGGTGTCCGGCATGGTTCTCCGCCGCGCAACCGATCGCGCTCCTGTTCGGCAGTTGAAAACGATCTCGGCGATCCTTTCGCGCGAACCGCTGTTCAGCCAAGGAGAACTCGCGGCGCTGCGGGAACTGTCCGAATTCTCTCTCGAGCCGCTCTCTCTCCTGATGAAGTCTGCTGCGTTGGTGCGGTATCCCATTGCTCACGATGCAGCGGTCTCCTTCAGCGGGCCAGAAAAGCGCAGACGGATGCGGCTGCCTCGCGTGGAGGTCCAGTGGCAGCCGCTGGCCGAAGTTCTCCCGCAGACGGTGAAGCATCAAGTTCTGATCCTCGTCCCGGAAACCACGATGGCACGGGACGTTCTCCTCTTTCTTGACCGCTCGGATGTTCCTCGAGCGTTTTTCGCGCAAACACTCCCCCTGCGCGATCGGCGCGCGCTTCTTCGGCGCCTCACGGCGGGAGACCCACTCGCCGTGGTGGCCACGCACCCGGGGGTGTTCCTCCCCCTCCCGCACCTCTCCCGGATCATCGTCGTCGAAGCATCACTCCCCGCGCACCGTCAGTGGGATCTCCACCCGCGCTATGATGCCCGCATCGCCGCACTCGTACAGGCGAAAGCCCGCGGCATCCCGCTGGCGTTCCAGAGTACGCTCCCCGCCCTCGATCTCGCTCGGGTCCACCCCCCACCGCCTGGGAGGAAATTCCTGAACGCGCCGGTGCGCGTGATCCCGCGGTTACCCACTGACCCATTCGTGTCCCCGCCGATCCTCGCGGCGATCCGCAACACGGTCGAGCGCGGCGGAAGCGTCTTCCTCTTCCATGACATTGTGGGTCAGGAGCGTGCCTTCGTCTGTGGAACGTGCGGGTTTTTCCTCGCCTGCGCTGAATGTGGAGGAACGCTGGAGCGAATCCGCTCTCAACTCGGGTGCTCTGTGTGCGGCGCGATTCGTGGGCCGGTTCTCCGCTTTTGCCCACGGTGCAACAGTCCGCATTTCACCCCACGGCGCATCGGAACCGCATCCATCGTTGAGATCCTCCGTCATGCAGTCCCAGACACACCGATTCTCCGCGCCGACCGACAGACAGTGCCGCGGGTCCGGCCTGGGAAACTTCTCTCCGTCGTCGAACAGGCCGAACCCGCCTCGCGAAGTACCTCCCCCGGAAGTCAGATTGTCGTTGGGACCGAGCGGGCATTTGCCGCCCTGGGAGGAACCACGTTCGACCAAGTCATCGTCTTGGACGCCGATCGCCTCTTGGAATCTCCGGTCTTTGATGCGGCGGAACGGATGGTCGTGACCATCGCGCGGTTGGCACAATTCAGCCGTCGCCAGCAGCCGCTTCTCTTCTCCACGACGCATGGACGACTCTCTGTCGTGCGGGCGCTCGAAACGAATCTGCAGTCGTGGGTTGAGACCGAACTTTCCGAACGCCAGTTCCTCGGCTATCCTCCCTGGACGGCGCTCGTACGCCTGGAGCGCGATTTCTCGTCGGCAGCGCATGCGACGCGGGCGGCGCGCGCGCTGCTCCAGTATCTCCGGTCCGTACCCGCGTCCGTTCGCAGCGGATTCCAGATTGTGGAGAGACCGCGCCCCCGCGCGGAAATTATCCTCCGCGGACCACTCTCCGCCTTATCCACCGCGCTGAAAGAGATCCCCGGAGGCTGGGAGACCGATCCCATCGTCCCGGTGTCATCCCTCGTCGTCCCTTCCCCTTCCTGACCCGCAGCCGCCTGACTCCACAAAGCCGGAGAACTCGCCTACGCTGTCCGCAGCATGGTTCGCACTATCATCACCGTTCCTGACCCTCTCCTTCGGGAGCAGAGCGCGCCGGTCGAGGATCCGCGAGCACCGGAGATCCAAGAGCTTATCACCGATCTCAAGGAATCGTGCCTCGCGGCGGAGGGGATCGGTCTTGCCGCTCCGCAACTGGGTGTCGCCAAGCGGGTGATCGTGATCAACCACCCGCAGGGCAAACCGTATGCCCTAGTAAATCCAGAAATCTTCTGGGCGTCGTCGGGAACGTCCGCGCTGGAAGAGGGGTGCCTAAGCATTCCCGGAATCATCGTGCGTGTGACGCGACCGAAGAAGGTGAAAATCCATGCGCTCGATGAACGCGGGGAGTGGCGGGAAATCGCCGCGAGCGATCTCCTCGCGAAGATTCTCCAGCACGAAATCGACCACTTGAACGGTGTGCTCATTACGGACTACGCGGAGGGACGCCCCGAGCACCCGGAGACTCCGCAAATTTCTCCTGGGGCTTTGCTCAAGGTCTGACAAACGTTAATAACATCGAAAAATGGCTTTAGAAAGAGAAATACTGTCTACGACTTTCGGAAGGCATTGACAAAATCACTGGTCTCACGTATGCTTGCGCGTTACAGGTTGTAACTGGGTTCGGAAGAGAGGGACCGCCCCTTCGACAACCAGCAGACGGGAATCGAGGAGAGAGCAGGGCGCCTGCCCGCCGAAGCCTTGTGCGAAGGCGGGTGACCTTCCTCCGCGGTGTCGGAGCGAAGACCCCTGAAGTATCGCGATCGGAGTGAGGTCGTAGATACAAGCGATGCCCAATCGCTGGTATTGAACCCTTATTCTCCATCGGCACATGCGCTTTCTCCTCGCTACAACCCGTAGCGAGTCTTGTTTCTTACAAGATTTTGGGAGCCGATCGAAGACCTGCCGTAGCTTCGGCGAAGGCAGGGAGACGATTCGGCCTCCCACTGGTGGCCGTCGTCATTGCGAGGAGCTTGAGCGACGAAGCACTCTCTGTGCAGACGATGACCAGTGGTGGGAAGATAACCAGTTTTTGCCAAGAGCACGAAAAGGAGATAATCATGTTGTTCGAAATTTCGGAGGCACGAGGAAGAAACAAGGAGGGATACTACATATGGCATTCCCTCGGCATTGTCGAAGCGGACTCCGTGGCCGAGGCAGCAAAGATCCTCGGCCACGAACCGGCGGGTCACCCTACGCAAGACTCTGATGGGCGTTGGCACCTCACTCTCGCCTGCGACACAGTGGGACGGGACTCGCTGATACTGGATCAACGCCTAGTGATCAGAAACCAGGAAGAACTGCGGTTTGCCCGGTCAAGAATATACGCTCGTGATCGGCAATGCAGCGTTGAGGACACGCGTCTCCTAGACAATCCGCGGCCGCTTCGGAGAATTCTAGCCGTCGGGCTGATCATAGCGTTGGGCCTCCTCGGTGTGCTCGTCAGCTACTGGATCTCCTAATCACCAGGGGGACTTCGTCAAGAAGTTCCCCTCCCACCCATGGCGGCCTGCCACGGCGGAGTCCGAAGGACGAAGCCGGGTCAGGCTCAAAAAGGTCGCCAGCGGTGGGATATTCTACAGCCACTAGAAGACAAAGGAGCGAACGATGTCGAGATTGATTCCAGCGGTCCAGTTTTTCGGTATCCCAGACCAGGAGATGGCGGAGTTCGCCGAGCCGGCGTCGGCCCTCCCCCAAGGAGCCGTGCTGATCGGGAAGATACTCGAGGTCATGGTGGAGAAACTCCTTGAGGTGCGGGGCGTTGTGGTTCGCCCAGAAGATAAGTACAAAACTGTCTCGCTCTTTCATCCGAGTTATAGGCCATTAACTGCACTGGACCCGAAGTGTGAGCGTCCCATAAGAGCCATGAACGGCATCATGGAGCTCTACGACGAGCTCTTCAACAGCATGATGCAGGTGCCGCGCGGCCCTGTGGAAGAATAATGGAAACCACACGGTAGTCTATGAGCCGGTGTGCGTTAGCACGGGCGAGTACCGGTACATCCAAACTCGCCCTCCCACCCATGGCGGACAGACAGTGTTCTGACTGGTCGCCAGTGGTGGGAACACCAAAAATCTGAAACGAACAGGAGTACAACAGTGGATTTACAAACGAAATTTCGCGTCACGGTTGACTTCCGCCAGTCCCTCGCGGAGATGATCAAGGCTGGGAAGTACGACGACGTCAACGAGGACATCACGGCGGAGCACTTCCTCATCGAGGGAACCGGCACGGTCGAGACCGAGGTCGTCCTCGTTCACTTCGATTGCGACATCGAGAGCGACGACGCCATCCGTGAGATGGAACAGATGGGTCTCATCTCTGGGAAGATCGAGCACCTGCTTGCGCTCGGCGCGGAGTACCCCGATCTAGAATACCCGATCATCTGCCTCGGTTCGGTGTGGGTGGACCGTGATGGCCGCCATGCCGTCCCCTACCTCCGTAGGTGGAATGTCGGGAGGGAGCTGCGCCTGCACTGGGGCGACCGCAGGTGGCGTGACGACTGCCGCTTCCTCGCCCTCCGCACGTCGTAACCTTGTTCCTGTACTTTCCCCAAGTCGCATAGGAAGCGGCGTTAGGGGCGTACGGATAACCCAGCGTACGAAAAACTCTTGGGATACGGGGAGATCCACTCGGTCTCCCCTCCATTTCCCAGTTCCGAACTTCTCGGGATTGAGATGGTGGAATCTCTGTCTCCCTTCAAATCTTCAAACCGACGCGTTTCTCGACGCGCTCGAGGCGCTCCGAAAGGCCTTCGGGACCCTTGAAGAGCTCCTCAAGGTGGTGAAACCCTTTCTTCATGTCTACCGATAGGGCTTCGATCCTTTTCTCGAGGCTCTCCTCGACGCTGTGAATTTCCTTCATGAGCTCCTCACTCATGTCGGCGAGATCGCGCTTCGTGGCTGGCTGATTCTCGAATTCTCCCTCCGGCATGACCCCACCATACCGCCATCCGAAGCGTTCTCCAAACTATGTCAAGTTCCCTTCTCGCCCATGGAGGAGTGTCTGGCGCGCAGAAATACCTTTTGGCGCGATCCAGCTTCACGCCTCCAGCGGCGAGTGGTTGAACACCGATCGCTTCACGATGTCCTCGGGCCGGTGCACCCGAGGATCATGGATGAACCTGTGGGCTGCACCGCCCAAAGGGAGAACGTTATGAGTGCGGCAATTCTTGTTCGAAGTCCTTTGACCGGAACGCTGGGCGTTGGCCCCATTGTGCGGGATCTTCCCGACGACTGGGACGAGGCGGTGGAGATTCTCGACCGTCGTATGGAGGCGTGGACTCGGTCCTGCAAGCTGACCGAGTACACACCCGAGATCGTCGCCCGGGCGTGGCAGTGGGCTCTTCGAGAATTTGACTTCGGAGCTGATCTTGAGGAAGTCCAAATCGGAAAGCTCGTCGAGCTGTACCTCGACAGTTAGAAAAACCGGCAGGAGTCGCGTGCGCACGTCTCCTGCCTTCCTCTCTCGCGGTCATCTCGGTGATCCGAGTGGTCGCGAGAGAGGAGAAACGAAGCAGAAGCGCTCCGCGTCTTGCATGCGGATGCCGCTTCCGTATACTAGCCCTAGGGAGAGAACATGCGGTGTATCTCTGCACATTCGCTCTGTACCCTAGACAGCCAAGAAGAAAGCGAGGTTTCGCGTGAAGGTAGTACACGTGGAGAAAACTCCTGATATCCAGCAAGTGTGGAGGTATTGTTTCAAGGATGAACCGATCGAGATCCACGAGGCGACATCTTTTGCTGCCTACGAACAGATCTGTACGGACGTAGGGCTGAACAAGATTCAGCTCCTCGTGGTCGGAAACGAGAGTCTTGAGCCTGGCCTATCCGGCGAAGACGTCGTTGCTACGGCTCGCGCCGCCGGATTCCGCGGGCCCATCCTACTTTGCAGCTCCATCGGCCCGGCGGTGCAGCGCCAGCGACAAGCCGGAGGGCCGAATACGCATGTGGCCCAAAAGCCGGATGCACCGAAAGCGTTCCAAAAAGCCGCCGAGCTTCTCGGTCTCGGTTGGCCCGATCCAGCTCGCCCCTCTAGAACATCTGCGTGAGGGAGAACGCTTGAGCGTTCTCCCTCCCTTTTCTTTGTGCCGTTCACCGAACGGCGCGAAGACGAAGGGTCCCGAGTGCTGGCGTCCAGAAGAAGTCCTGCGAACGTTCCGTCCGTCGGGGATGAAATCTCTCTCCTCGTCCCACGAGCGCCGCGGGGATACACCCTCTGGTGCTTCTTCCGACCAGCACTGGGGACTCTTTCGATGATCAGTGACGAACCTTTTACAAAAGGAGTACGAACGTGGCGGAAACAGTCAAGGTACGGGTGATGCTCCTTCGCCGCGACGCGGAAAGCCTGTCCGACAAAGAGAAACAAACCCTGCAGGAGGCGTTCCCTGGCCGGGAGATCGAGTACACGCGAACGGATCCCCGCGACTACAAGGAACACGCGGCGCAATGTGAGGAGTTCAAACCGGCGGCGGTTCTCTTGCCGCTTGAGCGTCCGATCCCTTCGCTCGCCATGGAAAAAGGGGTCCCGCATGTGGCAATTACCCCGAATGGCCTGATGGAGCTTCAGCCGCTTGTGCCGAGCTTCAAGGCTTTCATCCCTCGTGGGATTGAGGAGCAGTGGGACCGCGAGGCTGATGAGATACTCGCGAGGGAAAAGGAAGAGGCTGCGCTGGACAAGCGTATTGACCAGCTTGCCACAGACCTCGCTGCCGAGGAGAAACCTCGTGACAGGACGACCTCATAAGAGCAGGGCGTCCAACCAACACTACCCCAGTCTGCACAGTGCGGACTGGGGTTTTCTCTTGCTCAAATTCGACTACTCCGCTTCCCTTACACGCATGGGGTTTCCTTCTCTCCAGAGCATTCGCACGGTGTTCTTCGGCTCTCCGGCCTTTGCGCTTCCCTCCTTCGAAGCGCTCCGTGCTGCGGGCGCGAATCTTGTTGGCGTCGTCACGCAGCCCGATAAGCCGGCGGGGCATGGACACCGCCTGACCGCCCCGCCGGTCAAAGTGTGGGCAGAACAGCGCGGCATTCCCGTGTTTCAACCCACAGGACTCAAGAAAGAGGAGAACCGTGCGTTCTTACGGACGCTGGCACCTGACCTTCTTGTCGTTGTCGCGTACGGGAAAATTCTCCCGAAGGAAGTGCTCGATCTGCCAAAACGTGGCGCGGTGAATGTCCACGCCTCCCTGTTGCCGAAGTACCGGGGGCCAGCGCCGATCCCCGCCGCGATCCTTGCCGGAGAGACCGAAACCGGCGTCACGATCATGAAACTCGACGAGGGGATGGATACGGGACCGCTCCTCGCCCAGGAGCGTGTCCCTATTGCCCTGGAGGACGCCGCGGGAACACTCGCCCGGAAACTCGCGGACGTGGGCGCGCAACTTCTTCTCCCTACACTCGAGCGTTATATCGAGCATGAACTCTTCCCTGCCACGCGTAGCCTTGGCGAAGTGTGGCCTACCCCGCAGGACAACGGTCAGGCGAGCGTCTGCCCGATGCTGAAAAAAGACGATGGGCGCATCGATTGGACGAAGGCAGCAGAACACATCGCGCGGATGGTACGGGCATACGACCCATGGCCACGTGCCTTTACCACCTGGCGAGGAAAGCAGCTTCTTATTCTCCAGGCAGTCCCGTGGGCATCATCAGCACCGACGGGCGGACCGGAGGTCACCACTGGCATCGTGTCGAGAGAACCGACCGGAGGGGTGACGGTTCAGACTGGCCGTGGCAAACTTCAACTACTCAATGTTCAACTGGCGGGCAGAAAGCCGCTGACGATTGAACAATTTCTCCTTGGACACCCTCTACTCATCGGCAGCACCTTGGGCACCGCATCACCCCGCCAGACGATATAAGACGTAGAGCGCCACGATTCCCGCTATAAGCCACAACTGAATCTTCCGCCGGATCTCTGGCGGATAGCGCTCTTTCCACAGCTCATCACGCATGCCCCGCCTTACTCTTCAGGGGCAACGAACAGTCCTCCCCCGCCTTGGTGCGGCGGCTCTTTCACGTTGATGGGGAGAAAAGCGACGAACTGGTTTTCGACGAGCAGGCCAAGGTCGTAGTCCCCCGTCTCCTTGGGGATGCGGAGACAGCAGTACGTGCGGAGTCCCCGTCGGATGCGGAACGACTGGCGATCGTCTCGAAGCGCGGGAAGTTCCTCCTTGGTCTCGCGGGAGAGAAAGCGCATCTCAACCACGAATGTACTCCGACGCTCAAGGGGTGTTTGCACTCGGAGCCCCACGCGTTCCCCGGCAAGAAATTTCATCGCCCGAAGAAGCGGACTGTTCGGACGCGGTGGAGAACCATCTGGCGTTCTCCCCAGGAAAAAGTGGACGAAATAGGAGGCGAACGCCGGCCGTGTGCCTTCGGGAGGCTGAAGATCTTCCACAACGGGGCCGCCCGCTGGTGGTCGGAGTGCAGCGGCCAGACCGAGGAGAGCACCGACGCCAACGATGACCAGGACGGTCCGGACCTTGGGCCGCTCAAGAATCTTCCACACAGACACAGAATATCACAGCTGGTCGGCTCCGCCCCTCAAAAGAACCGATACAGTGCGTCGTAGTCCAGAAAGTCGAGTGCGCGGTACGAAGCGCCAATAAAGACTGTCATGCGATCCGTGACAAACAGGAACCCGATGAACATCAGGAGGACGCCTGCAAGGATTTCAATGCCGCGGGTGAGCGACGCAATGCGAGCGATCACACGCGCGGCCTGGCTGTAGAAAAGGGCGACGGCGAGGAAGGGGAGCGACAGTCCGACGGAGTAGACGGCAAGGAGAAGCGCTCCTGTTCCTACCGTTGCGGTGGATGCCGCGAAAAAGAGAATGGTGCCGAGAATCGGACCGATGCACGGCGTCCACCCGCTTCCCAAGATGACGCCAAAGAGAAACGCGCGGAGTCCTGACGGGAGGCGGCGGACGCTCGGAATGCGTGCCTGCATCGTCCGCTGGAGCAGAGGGATCCGCACCACGCCGAGCATGGACAACCCGAGGAGAATAATGACCGCACCGCCCACCCGCTGGATGAAACCGCGCGCCGGTCCGGCAGACGTTCCGAAGAGCCCTGCGAGACTCCCGAGCGTGACGAACACGATGGAAAATCCAAGAATGAAGAGCAGGGCAATCCAGAGAATGCGACGACGATTCGGCGTTCGCTCGCCAGCCGTCGTTCCGCTTAAGAACCCGAGGTAGACGGGAACGAGGGGGAGCGTGCACGGAGCAAGGAAGGTCACCACCCCGGCCACGAACGCGGAGATGAGCAAGGGAACAGAGATCACGGGAGGGAACGGGTCTGCTGGATGCGCGTGCGCATCTCCTCGAGCGTCAGAAGTCCGCTCTTCAGAAGCGCAAGATGACCGTCCTTCGTGATGAAGGCGGTCACGGGCATCCCGTAGCCTCCAAAGGTATCGTATGCGGCATCGGAGGGATCGTCGAGGAAGACCAGCCGATTCCCCGTCAGGAGATTCCGTTCCCGCAAGTACGCGACTTGAACGTCTCGCGGTTCGCCCCGATTGACGAGGAGAGTGACGACGTTGTCTCCCGCCTCGGAGGCCATGGTCGCAAAATCCGGAATCTCTTTGTCGCACGGCGGACACCACGTGGCCCAAAAGTTCACGATCGCTACTTTCTGCCCGCGGAATGCCGCGAGCTCCACCGTGTCGCCGAGCGTCCCGTCGGGCTGTAGACGCTGGAGCTGCAGAGGGGGAGCGGGTGAGCGTTCTGTCGGCAGGGGTGGGAGCGCGTCTTGAGGTACCGGTATCATGATCGCCGAGCGCTGCTCCGGCGCTCGCGAAGTCGGGGACCGGGCAACGAAGAACCCAATGCCGGCGATCCCCACGCCGAGGACAATGATGCCGAGGAGGAGAAGGCGTGCACTCATGGCGCGGGAAGAACCATCGTCTGCGGGTGACTGGCTGCCCACGAGAACCAGAAGACGGGGAACGCCGGGAGGCGGGTGAGCGATCCGTTCGCTTCGCGACGGAACACCTGAACCGACTGCGCCTCGCGGTCGCCGCGCGCCACGATCGTGGCGCCGTCGATTGTTCCGGTGACGCTCCCTGCCTCCAGGACGTGTTTCACGGAGATGGCGACAGCGCGCCTCTCAATCGTGAGTCCCATCATGACTTCCTTCGGGTGAAAACGGGAATCCGCTGGTCTCGTGACGCCAATGCCCGGCTCTCGTGACGTAGAGAAATCACCGTAGGGATCGAGTGTATAATCGCGTCGCTGTCCCGTGGCGGTCGTGAGTACTTTCCCTTGAGGGTAGCGTTCAGAGAAGATGCGGAGCGGCATCGTGTCCGAGGGAATGATCGCGAGCTGGGTCCCCGCACGTTCTCCAACAATCGCCTCTCCGGTCACCTGGCTCCAGGAGGAGTCGGTTGCGCGGTCATACATGACCAAGTTGCTCTGCCAGAGTTTCCCCGAGGTCCCGAAGGTCGTCTCTTGGCCTGCCACTCGACGGTTGAACACGATCCCGGTAAAACAGAGCGGGCAGTAGGTGACCGCTACCGGCTGACCGCCCACCGTATCGTTCACAATTTCGTGCCAGACGAGGATTTGATACGGGTAGAACCGTGCGTCCCCGTTGATGACGAGAGTCAAACCAATGCCGTCATCCCGGAGTACCGGATCGCGCTCGGGAAGCGTAGAGAATTGCGGCATCTCGATCGGCGGAATCCCATCGCGTGGCGGCCCACCGCTGATAATCTCTTCGAGGGGGACAAGGTGCTTGACGCCGTCCGTCACCAGAATCGTCCGGCCATCCAGGTCCCGAGTCTGCTCACTTGTCACCGGTCGCTGCTCGGGAGCTCCGCGATGCACCGTGCGTGTGCCCACGAGAAGAAACACCGCCACCGCGACGATACCAAGCAGGACAAGGGAAAGACGCACCCGCATGTTCTACATCATGTAGGGAATATCAGACGAGCTCGTCGGGTACCCCCACGGGATTCCTCGGAGCTTGCCGGCAGAAATGCCTGCGTGCATGGCGAGCGCGAAGAGGTTAATGACCTCGTCGGCATGAGGCCCGAAGAGGTGCGCGCCGAGGATCCGCCCGCTCCCTTCTTCCACGAGAGTCTTGTAGCCGGACACAGGCAGGTTCACGCGGCGGGTGGAGTACCACCACGAGGTATCCTCATGCTTCACAAGGAATTTCAGTCCTCGCTCTTTCGCCGTTGCCTCCTGCAGGCCAACAGAGGCGAGTGGCGGCACGGTGAAGACGACACTCGCGACATTCGTGTAGTCGGGAACGGGGAGCTGGTTCCCGTTGAGGAGGTTCATGGCGGCCACATGTCCCTCGAGCGCTGCCACGGGCGTCAGCGGCGGCCCGCCGCTCGCGGCGGCGTCGCCTGCGGCGTAGACCGCAGGGTTCGAGACGCTCTGAAGGTACTCATTGACGACGACCCCACCCCGCTCGCGCTGCACGTTCGCCCGCTCGAGTTCAAGGTCATCGATGTCTGGCACGCGCCCTGCCCCGTGAACGACCAGGTCGGCGTCGAAGGTTTCGCGACGATCTCCAGTCCGTGCATGGACGACGAGAGTGCTCCCACGCTTCTCGATTTTTTCCACCGGAGCGTTCAACTGGACGTCGACGCCGAGATCCCTGGTGGCACCAACGAGCAAGGCAGCGAGATCCTGATCGAACGCCGCGAGCGGGTGGTCATCCTTGTGGAGGATCCGCACGCTCGCGCCCGCGCGCACCGCAACATGGGCGAACTCAAACGAGATGTAGCCTCCTCCAACGAAGAGGGCGCGCTTCGGCAGCACGTCGAGCTCGAGGAAGTCCGTGCTTGTCGTCAGGTGCTCTTCCCCAGGAACACCGACGGGCGCAGGTTTCGCACCCGCCGCGATAAGGACATGCGTCGCGTCGAGTATCTCATCACCAACGCGCAGCACGTTCCGGTCGACGAACTGCGCTCGACCCTGGAGTGCGACAATCCCTGCTTTCGCGTATCCCTCTTCACGATTCTTCGGCACCGGATCAGTGAACGTCTGCTTGAAGCGCAGGAGTGCTGGCCAGTCGATCCGGACAGCGCGCCCGGTAATTCCCTTCCCTTCCATGCGCCGGTACCAGTCCATGAGCTCGGCGGCACCAACCAGGACTTTCTTCGGATCACAGCCGCGGAGCGCGCAGGTCCCTCCGAATGGTTGGGAGTCGACAATGGCCACCTTCCATCCGGCTGCCCGGCACTGGTGGGCAGCGGTTGCTCCCGCCGACCCTGTGCCGATGACGATGAGGTCGAAAGTCCGCACAGGCTTCATTCAGGAGAAGTCCTTTTACCGGCGCCCCATGGCGCGACGCACCCGCTCTTCAGCGATGGTCATAGCGGCAGCCCGCGGGCTCTGCTTCCGCTGCCGGCTCTGCTCGAGGACCAGCCGCGTGGCCTTCGTGATCTTCCGGCGCACGGTCTCGAACATCTGCTTTGGATTGTACCCGCGGTACTCCGCGTACGACGAGATGACTCCGCCGGCGTTCGCAATGATGTCGGGGACAATGAGGAGACCGCGACGGGCTAATTCCTCCTCCACAGTCTCCCGCATGGGGATATTCGCTCCCTCCACGATGATCTTCGCTTTGATCGAGGCTTTGTTGCGATCATTGATCACATCGGTGACCGCGGCGGGAATGAGGATATCTACCTGGAGACTAAAGACGTCCTCGTGAGCGAGTTTTTTTCCGCCGCGGTACGCCACGACCGATTGGCCGCGCTTCTTCACGCGGCGGAGTTCTTTCCCGTCGAGTCCCCTCTCCGCATAGACGGTTCCTCCGCGATCGGCCACCGCGACAATGGTCGCACCAAGTCGCCGCAGGTATTCAAAAGCAAAACTCCCGACGTTTCCGAACCCCTCGATCGCGATGGTGGCCGTGCGGAGCGAAAGTCCAGCGAATTCCGCAGCGACGGCCGTCGCCTGCGCGACCCCGTAGCCAGTGCTGCCGAACTCGTGGGGAATCCCGCACTTCTCCTCCGGTTTCCCAAACGTGCTCATGCAGAGAGTCGCGGGCTTCCCCGTTGCCGTACGCCAGTTGCCCGTTGCTTCGACGAACCATTGCATTTCTTTCTCCCCGGTACTCACATCCGGACCGGCGATGTACTGCTTCGGCGTGAACAGGCGAATGGCGCGCGCGAACGTCTGTATGAGCATCTTCTTGTCTGCCCGGCGTTCCGGTGAGAACCGGATCCCTGCCTTGGCGCCTCCGAAGGGAATGCCGGCAAGAGCCGTCTTCCACGTCATCGCCCGGGCGAGTCTCCGCACTTCTTCCTCCGTGACATCCGGCGTCATGCGAATCCCGCCCTTTCCCGGCCCGCAGGCCGTATTGTCAATAACCAGGACCCCATCGAGTCCGGCCGCATCATCATGGACCTTCACGACGTACTCTGGCCCCCACCGGTCGCCGAAGGCCGGAATCGCCGAGATAGTCATGCAGGCTGCAGTCTTGAATGACCAATGCCGCGCACGTGGACGCGGTGGCGCCGGTTGATGACCACGCCGATGAGTACGAGGAGTGCCCCCGTGCCCCAGATTGGCCACCCCGTGAACTCTGGACCACCAAAGACATAGCGGCCGAGGTAGAGCAGAATCCCGCCAGCGATAAGGAGAAGGAGCGACGCGATGCGCCGGTGCTTCCGAAAGTCGCGGATGAAGCCGATCACGCCCAGGCCGAGGAACCCGAAGGCCAGCGGGCGCCACACGGGGATGATCGCCCCGAGACCGAGCCAGGAGAGGGCACTCGCCGAAGCCGCGACGCACGCCGGACAAAGGCCAACCGCGCCGGCACCGGTCAGAGGACTGACCAGGGAGAACATGCGGGAAAACGGCGAGCGCGTCATCGGCATTCCTGGCAATATTTCTCCACGTGACGATCGAGCAGTCGGAGGAGCGGGCGAATCGTCTCCGCGTTCAATGAGTAGCAGTGTTCCCTTCCCTGCCGCACGAGTCGGACGAAGCGACACTGGAGAAGTTGCTGGAGATTGACACTCACCGTGCTCTGCCGGAGACCCGTCCCAGCGACGATGTCACTCACGCAGGCCGTCCCATGCTCCGCGAGGAAGTGGAGAATGCGGAGCCGCGTGTCGTTCGCAAGGGTGCGGAAGAATGGCCGGTACGTGATCATCAACGTATCACAATTTTATAATACGTTCTCCCGCCAGAAAACACGAGGGATAGGCGGCACGGACATCACCCGCCTACCCGTGCTTTCTGGGCGCGCGGCGCCAGTGCCGGCAGGCGAATTTCTCGCGTGATCGCCAGGCCGAGAGTAATCCGAATAGCGACGATGATACCGATGCGGATCAGATCATTCAGCGATGGATCAATAAGCAGCCGAACGATATCCCCGGCAACGAAGAACTCCAGGCCGAGGAGAATCCGGTGTCCGAACGCCGTGCGCACCTCTTCCAGCCGAGGGATCTGCGGTCCCTTCCATGGTTCAGCCTCCGCCCAGAACATCCGTCGTGCCGCTTTGGCGGCCCCCCACAGAATGAAGAGCGCCCCCCACGCCGACAAGAGGAACGAGAGGACGTTCGTGACGGCGAGGAGATAGACGGCGGCTTCGAACAACATAGCGGTGTGGGTTTGGCCCTCCGGTTGTCCACAGTGTGGCGCGAGCGTCTCCGGTCGTCAACTCGACGTGTCAACCTTCTGCCGAACGGATTGCTCGAAGGCGCGGAGCGCCTCTACCTGCACCGGCTCCGGATGCGCTTCTGGACGACCTTGTTGGACGCGCGCAATCGCCTCGTCTGTGGTCATCCCTCGCGTAATGAAATAGGCCGCGGCCATCGTCGGCCCGCGCCCGCGTCCTTCGCGGCAGTGGACGTACGCGCGGCCACTCTGCCTCGCCACCGCATCTATGAAGGCAGCGCCAAGCGCCAGCTGCTCTTGCGTGGGGGCAGCATGATCCGGAACCGGCAGCCACAGATACGCCGACACGTGCGGCGGGAGTTCCTGACGATCCTCCTCGAGGTCAAGATCGGCTGTTGCTCCTAACTCCATGAGTTTTTCACCGTGTGTTCCACAGCACATGTTCGTGCCGACGTAGAGAGAGTCCGTGATCTTCGAAAACTCGGTGGGGGTGGGAGGATGTTCCTTCGGCGAGATGGGATTCATCCGCGCTTTCGTTTTATCACCCGGTGGACCGCGGCAACCAGAGCGTCGGCATCCATGCCGTAGTGGGCGAGAAGTTCGTCGGGTTGGCCGGATTCACCAAAATGATCAGGCATGGCGACAAACTCTTGGGGCACCACCGGACCCTGGCTCGTGAGTGCTTCCGCCACCGCGCCTCCGAGTCCGCCATGGCGCTGGTGCTCCTCCGCCGTGACGATGGCGCCGGTGTCCCACGCCGCTTTTTGAATGGTGGCGCCATCCAACGGCTTAACCGTTGCCATATCAATGACGCGGACGCCAATTCCCTTCTCCGAGAGTTGCCGCGCGGCCTCCAACGCGCTGTAGACGATGGGACCGCACGCGATGATGCCTGCATCGCTTCCCTCTGTGAGAACCAGTGCTTTCCCAATGCGGAACGGAGTTTTTGGCGTGGTGAACACCGGTGTCTTGTGGCGCGCAAAGCGGAGATAGACCGGGCCTCGAATCTCCGCAGCGGCGTGGACGGCCTTGCGCGTTTCCTCTGCGTCGCAGGGAGCGATGACGGTCATATTCGGCAACACTCGCGTAATCGCGATGTCTTCCATCGCTTGATGCGTCGCGCCGTCCGGCCCAACGGAAATCCCTGCGTGCGCCCCCGACAGCTTCACATTGGCGTTTTGATAGCAGATCGAGATGCGCACTTGATCCCAGTTGCGTCCCGGGCAGAACACCGCGTACGTCGCGACAAACGGAATCTTTCCGGAAAGAGCCAGCCCGGCGGCCATCGCGGCCATGTTCTGCTCCGAAATCCCGCACTCGACAAACCGCTCGGGGTATTTCTTTTCGAACCATTCGGCGCGGGTGGACTCCTTCAAGTCGCCGCAGAGGACAACCACGTTCGGATTCTTCGCGCCCACTTCTACGAGCCCATCGCCATACCCATCCCGCGTCGCCCGCTGCGCGATGTCCTTGGCGAACAACGTCTCGACGAGCCGTGCAGTGCGGAGCGCCTTCATCAGCATGGCTTATTCGTGCTCACCGACAATCTGTCCTCGGAGCGACCGGAGATCGCGGAGCGCTTGTTTCGCCTGCTCCGGGTCAGGCGGCTTTCCGTGCCACTGGTAGTCGTACTCCATGAAGCTCACACCTTTCCCCGCAATCGTGTGCGCGATGATCGCCACGGGCTTTTCGTAAATCGCTTTCGCTTCGTTGCATGCATCAATCACCTGCTCGATGTTGTGGCCGTCCACGTCAATGACGTGCCATTTGAAGGCCTCATACTTTGCGCGGAGCGGTTCGAGCGGCGCGATGTCTTCGGTCATGCCGTCAATTTGGATGTTGTTTCGATCCACAATGACGGTGAGGTTCCAAAGCCGCCGGTTCCCCGCAAACAGAATCGCTTCCCAGAAACTGCCCTCGTCGTGTTCGCCGTCGGACGTGATGCAGTGCACCTGCCACTTCTTCTTATCCATGACTCCCGCGAGTGCGGTCCCCACCGCAATCCCGATTCCCTGCGCGAGCGACGCGGCGGTGTTCTCAATGCCCGGAAGGTGCTTCGACCACTTCGCGCGCGGACCGGGCGTTGAGCGATCCACATGCCCCTGGAGCCGCGTTCCAAACTTCCGAAGCGTCCGCAGCTCCTTGAGGGGGAAATAACCGGCGCGGGCAAGCGTGGCGTAGACCACGGGCGCGACGTGGCCGTTGCTCATGATGAGCCGGTCCCGCTCCGGCCAGTCCGGTTTTTTGGGGTTGTGCCGCAGCACGCCGCCGAAGTAGAGCGCCGTAAAGACATCCGCGAGATCGAGCGGACCTGCCGAATGCCCCGAGCCAGCTTCGACGAGCATCCGAATGATATCCTCTCGTATCTGCGCCGCGATGCGCTCGAGTTCCTTCAGGGTGTGCGGTGGTTTCATCCGTGCCGTGGCAGGATCAGCATATCATGCTTCCACTAGCCGCTTGAGCTCGGCGTAGGCGGCTTTGGGATCGGGAGCGCTGAAGAGCGCCGAAGCCACGGTGATCGTCGTCGCGCCAGCGGCGAGGAGTTGTGGGACCACGGTGGCGGTCACCCCACCGTCCACACCAATCGGGAGGTGAGGATACTGCTGACGAACCGTCTGGATCCGGGATGGTGTTTCCGGATCCAAGCGCTGTCCGCTTCGACCCGGTGGAACGGCCACGAAGAGCAGGAAATCGATTTCCCGGAGGTGCGGCTGCACAGTCTCCACCGGGGTCTGCGGTCCGAGCGCGAGACCACGCTCGCTCCCGGCAGTGCGAATCTGCTCGAGGACCGCCCGGGGATCGCGGAGAACCTCGATGTGCACGGTTATCCGCACCGGAAGAATCTTGTGCCATACCGCAATCGCAGCGAGCACGTCACGAGCCATGAGATGGATATCGAGCTTCATGCCCGGGAGCTCCCGGGCCGCAATTTCCGGATTGGAAAAATTCTCCGGAATCCCGAAGATCCCATCCGAAATGTCCAGCTGGATGCAACGGACGTTGAGCGCGCGAAGGAGTTGGGCACGCTCGACGAATTCCTCTTCGGTGTACGCGTTGATGGCTGGGAGGAGGGACGCCATGCGCTCACCTCCCGCCCTTCCCTTCCCCACCCGTTTCCTTGGAAGTAATCTTCCCGATTCTCCGGACGTGGCGCTCCGCACCCGAAAATGCGGTTGTGAGAAAGACGCTGGCGAGCCGAACGGCTTCCTCCAAGGTGACGAGCTCGGAACCCAGCACGAGGATATTCGCGTTGTTATGCTCCCGGGCGCGGCGCGCACCAAATTCGTTCATGACGAGCGCAGCGTGTATCCTCGGGACTTTATTCGCGGCGATCGCCATGCCAATCCCCGTATCGCAGGCGAGAATCCCCCGCGTTCCCGCTGGGTCGGCGGCAACCTTCTCGGCTACCAAGAACGCATAGTCAGGATAATCGTCGCCGCTGGTCGGCGTCTCCGGGCTCACATCCTCAACGGAATATCCTTCGGCCTCGAGCGACGCTCTCACCCCCTCTTTGAGTTCCGTCGCGGCGTGGTCTGCTCCAACAATGACGCGCATGGGGATTCTCACGGCGCTCCCGTGTGCGGCTGGGTAATTTTGAAGAGATAATTCACCGCACACTTGCGGGTCGCGCGAGTGTAGAGTGCATAGATCCCTACACCAATACCGAGACTCGATGCCAGCAGCTGCACCGGAGTGCTCGGGACGTTCCGCAGCACAAAGAGAATCCAGACAGTACTACTGATTCCCACACCCGCAAACCAGGAACAGTGCCCGGCAAAGGCCGCGAAGAGCGCCGAGAGGCCCACAAGCACGACGACCCACAAGGCGAGCGTTTCCAGGGTGTGCGCTCCCACCCCCGGAAGAGCGAGCACAGCCCCGATGACGAGCGGGACACCACCGAGCGCACGAGTGATCCCATCCACATTCCCGACATTCACATGGACCCGCATATCCAGTACAGAGTACCAAAGAATCGCTCTTCGGCGAGCGGGTTCAAGAGTCTCGTGCTCAAAAGTTCGCCTTCTTCACATGAACCAAGGAGCCCGGTCAGTCACCGGGCCTTCCTTGGCTTTGCTTCTTAATAAGGGCGCAACCGCAACCCCCTACCGCGAACGTACCGCAGCGAAGCACTCTGTCAAGACTGGGTTGTCAGCGCGATCTAGACAGAATGAACGATTCTTCGCTTCAGAACACGCGGACTTCCGTTGACTGCTCCTGACCAGTGCGCGCTAGGCATGCGCACGCTTCACCGCCGCGAGTCTGCGGAGCCCATCCTCGCCCCCATCCATCACCCGGTCGTGCGCCCACGACATGGCACTTCGCACCACGCCGAGCGCGGCAAGACGGACGAGGACAGGACGCGTGACGGCAACATCCCACGCGAGAATCGCCGAGGTGACACCGGCGGCATGCACAAAGTCCCATCGCCCGCGGCCGGAGAGATTCCCATGAATCTTCGTCTCAATCCACTTCCCGAGATCGAAAGCAGTGACCTCGCTCCGGAACCGAAGCGCGTAGCCGAGTGGGCTCCGCACGCGATATTCCGTGATCGTGCCGACGGTCACCGGCAGAGTCGGCCCGCGGACGACCCATGCCTCCGTAATGCTCGGCCACCACTCCGGCCATCGGTCCACGCCGCCGATCGCGTTCCAGATCGCCACCAGACCCGAAGGGATCTTCCACGTGGAACGGAAATGGAAACGTGTTCCCTCCGCAACACGCTCCGCACCGATCAGCATGAACGTGGTTGCCCTACCCCGACGCCACTACCGAGGATACCCCGCCCGGAGCAGCGCCAGGACGATAGCGACACCGAGGAACAGGAGCAAAACGCCGACGGTGATCAGCGTCGCGCGGTACACCTTCCGATACCGGGTGTACGAAACGAGAATTTCACCGGTGGGTGCAGCGCGCGCCGCACGGGCGAACACCGACCGCGGGTCAGTCAAGGATCTCGGAATTTTCCAGAGTGCTTCATGGAACACCTCCGGACGGAGGTAGGACTGCAGCGCGATGAGCAGAATCGCCGCCGCCACACTCAAGGTCACGATCATCATGCCGAGAACGCCTCCTGTGACGGAAGAAAACAGCACCAGCAGCGTGAGGAGAACGCCGAGGAGGACAATCACGAGCTCGGTTCCTTACTCCCGCAGGAGGATCGCGCGGGCCGGCGCACCATCCGCGCCGGCGAGCACGAGCGGAAGACAGACGAACGTGTAGTGATCAACGGGAACCGCGGACAAATCCAACCCTTCAATGACGGGAATTCCCCGCTCGAGCAAAAGGTGGTGCGTACGGTCACGAACCTGAAATTTCTTGATCGAAGGCCCGTCAATGCCGACCGCGAGCACCGGCAGATTCGCGAGGAATTGTGCAGCAGACTCATCGCAAGCCACGAATCGTTCATCAAACACCCCTGGGTCGGCGGCGGAATTCTTCGTCTGTATAAGGACGATGTGACCTTTTGGCACACGGCGCTTTTCAAGATCGCGTGCGGTAATCGTGTCGGCGACATCGGTAAGGTCGAGGACAACTGCAGACCCGACGAGACGTTCGAGGGGAACGTGGTCAATGCCCGCTCCGTCCTTCTGGACGTGTCGTGGGGCGTCCACATGGGTTCCGGTGTGTGTTCCGAGGATGATCCGAGACAGACTCGACGGAGCGTCAGGGACGTCGCGGAGGATCGTGCGTTCGTACGTGGGGTTCAATGGATACGTGGCGCTCCGCTCATTGAGCACGCGGGAAATATCAAGAATGCGCATGGAGATTCACCGCTGGGCGTTCCAAAACGTCCAGGACAACTTTGAGACTATTCGGATCCTGCAAAACGGCAAAGGCCTGTTCTGCGCTGCCAAAAAGGAAGCGGTGCGTGATGCCATCCTCGAGGACGGTCCCAAACCGCTTCCGGATCACCCGCACGTCCTCGAGTGCCCGCGCGAAGTGACTTGCGTTGCTGTTCACACTTCCGATGACGGCGAGGTTGTGTCGAACCATCTGCCGGAGCATAAGATCAGCGTTTACCGGCACGGTGACCCCACCGGCGCGCGGGACACCCGTCATCACGTACACCGCGTTCCGCGGGAGGTAGGGGATGAACTCGATCGCAAGTTTACTGGCTCCGCTCGCTTCGAACACCAGGTCAATGCGCCCCACCCCACGCACGAGTTCCTCCGGAGAGAAGGCCCGCCCATCCAAGTGTTTGGCCCCGACCCGCTCGATCATCCGCACGCGAGTGGTATCGGGATCCACGATCTCGACCACGTACGTCTCCACGTCCTGGAGTCGGAGCATGACCGTCGCGAGAAACCCGAGCGGTCCGGCACCGATGACGATCGCCCGCTTACACCCGCCCCAGTCTGGCGCATCCCATGCGTGGGTGGGATGCGGACACCAGGACGGCATCCGCTGCTGCACGAGCCGCAGCTGATCGAGGGCTTTCTCCACGATGGAGAGCGGCTCAATCCAGACCGCAATGAGCGCTTGGTCTTTCGGCAGCGGCACGAGGTAGGCCTCCTCGTCTACCACTTCCTCGCTCAAGAATCCGTGGAGCTTGTGGATGCCGCGTTCCTTATAGAGACCGGTGTAGCAGTAATCACTCTGGAAATTGAGGCACGCGGCGCAGATCCCGCACCCACGTCGGACGGTCGGGATGACGGGATCTCCAACACGGAAGTTCTTCACACTCTTCCCCACGTCCGACACGACGCCCCAGGCTTCGTGCCCAAGGACCAAGTGGCTCTCGCCCTCTTCGACATCGACGAGGTGGTGCTGGACGAGATTCTTGTCCGTCCCGTCAATTCCCACTTCCGCCACGCGGATCTTCACCTGCGTCTCGCGTTCAATGGCGGGCGAAGGGAGATCAACGACGCGTATCCCCGGCGTCTCAACCGTCAGACCGATGGCTTTCATCGGGATCAAGGGGATGACTTCCGCTGAACCTGATGTCCTCCAAAGCGGTTGCGGAGCAAGGAGAGAATCTTCGCGACGAAGAGTTCCCGCCGCTGACTCTCGTCCCGACGCGCCACGGCGGCAGCGATGGCAGGAACGTCCAGTCCGATCTCCTCGGCCGTCTTCACTGTCCACTCCCCTTCCCCGGTTGCCTCCGCCCGTCCGACGACCGCTTCGAGGTCCTCCGTGCGGAGGATCTCCACGAGCAGATCGACGAGGTACGACCGAATCACGCTTCCGCTTTTCCAGACCCGCGCGACCTCGGCGAGGTCCAGGTCTTGGTAGGGTCCGTGGCGGAGGACGTCCACACCCTCGGCGAGCGCCTCCATCATCCCGTACTCGATCCCGTTGTGGACCATCTTCACGAAGTGCCCGGCACCGGAAGGGCCAACATGGCCGAAGGCCCCTTCGGGAGAGGCAAGAATCCCCAGAAGCGGTTCGATGCGGCTCACCGCAGCAGCATCGCCGCCAACCATGAGGGAAAAACCAACAGCACCACCGCCCGGCCCCCCACTGACCCCGATATCGACAAACTGGACTCCTCGAGCGGTAAGGTTGGGAGCCCGACGCTGACTGTCGCGGAAATAGCTGTTTCCCCCATCAACGAGCAGATCGCCCGGGGAAAGGTGCGGCAGGCACGCCGCGATCACTTCCTCAACGCGAGGGGCTGGCACCATGAGCCACACCGTCCGCGGCGCTTCCAACGGAGAAAGAGCGTCCCCGAGCTCCTCCACCGTCTCTACGCCGCCCAAGGCGGCTTCTCCCCGCGCTGCCGGATCCGCATCGTACCCAAGAACTCGAACCCCTCTCTGCTGCCTCGATCCCTGCGCGAGCTTCGTCGCCAGCGCGCGGCCCATCTTGCCGAGACCAATCAGCGCAAGAGTCATGCCGTCACTCTAGCATAGCGTGGAGAGGCGTTCGGCGCGCTATTCGGCGTCCATGTGGTTTTTCAACTCTGCTTTCAACCCTCTTATTCTCCCGCGTCGTGCGCCACGCGACTCGTCGCGAAATGACAGAAGGCGCAGTCGGCGTGGCGATTCGGTACTGGACCTCGTAATACCTTCACGGCGCGCTGCAGGAGCGCGGCGGCGCGCTGAAGGTCTGTTTCCACGACCACGGGCTCGATCCGAAAGCGGACAACCCCCTGCCCTTCGTATGCCACGGGGGAGAAGAACAGGAGAACCCCGCGGCCGCTCACCCCGCGCTTCAGCTTCGTGAACAGCCAGGCGTAGAGATCCAGCTGATGCTCGTAGTGGGCATGGGTATCTTCTTTCACGGGAAAGCCGCGGGTCTTGAAATCCAAAGGCGTCAGCCGATCGTTCTCGACCAGGAGATCGTCAATCCCTCCGACGACCTCCACTCCCAAGGTGGCATCGGCGTACCGCAAGTCCCCGCGAAGACTATCGCGCCAGCGATTCAGCTGCCGCTGGTCGGGGAACAGCGCTCCGCGAACGGTCCCGGCCAATTCCGGCGGAAGCTCGCCTCGTTCTCGGTGTTCGTCCATCGCGGCTTTCAGAACTGCGTCAATGCCGCTCGGGAGGCTGGGGAACGGCCCTTGCGGCCTTCGGAGGTTCTCATTCACCTGCAACCAAAAGCAGCGGGGGCAATCCAGCAGCACGGAAAGCGTCGAGGCGGAAAGCCGAACCGGTCGTTTCATGTCTTTTTGAGTGTACCACGTGAACGCTCGCCGCGCGGCAAGAAAAAACGACTGCGGACAGTCGTTTTTTCTTGATCCCCCCACGTCGGTTGACTACTCCCTCTGGATTACATGTCTCCTTTCTTCATCCCGGACCGAAGCATGTTCTTCATCTCCTCGTCGCTCATGGGCGGAGCATTGGGATGTACCGCTGCCATGTGGTCGGGGCCGACATCCATGAGTTTGTCCAACGCCTCATCGTCATTCTCGGCATCGACGCTTAGCGTCTGTCCGCACTGGCATTGAAACGAATAGGTCATCAATTCTCACCACCTTTCCGCATGGCGTGTAAGAGAGCGTGAATGAAGTATGGCGAGTATAGCACGTCTTGACAGCGAAGCAAGGGTCGGCAGACACTGTCGGATTCTCCACATCATGTCATTCCTCCGCCGCACGCGTCGTTTCTGGATCGCCGGACTGCTTCTGGCGGGTCTGGTGGCGGCCGTGGCTGCGGATCTCCGGAAATCTCCGGAACAGGCGGAAACCATCCGCGTGAGCAAGCGGGATCTCACTCAAGAAGCGCTCATCGCTGGTCGCGTGCAGGCGCGCAAAACCGCCACTCTCGGATTTGAAAGTATGGGAACCGCCACGCGGGTCGCCGTCGAAGTCGGCCAGCGCGTCGCCAAGGGCGACCTGCTCATCGCCTTGGACACCCGCGGTCTTGCGGCGGAACTCGCGCGTGCCTCCGCCACCAAGGCGGCGGCGCTGTTTGACGCACGTCTCGCGTTGACACGCGCAGAACAAGACCTTCGCGATATCCAGGCCAAGCAGGCCGCGACGCTGGAGCGGGCACGCCAGACCGTCCGGAACACCAAGGCCGAATTCGACCAGAGCGAAGATGTCCGACAGCAGGTCATTGCCGAACGAGGAGACCAATCGTCAGAAGCGCGGAGTGCGCTTCTGACGGTCCGCAGAGCAGAAAGTGCGTATCGCACTGCGCAAGGCGCTCTCCGAGAAGCCCAAGCTCTTGCTGCCCAAGCAGAACACATGGCGCAGGCGGCGCTCGACCAGGCGCGTGCGGATCTGACGGAAGTGACGCAAGCAGCTCCCGACACGCCCGGATTGTCCGCACTGGACGCAGAAGTCGCACTTGCCCACTTCCGTCTCCGCAAGGCGGAGCTTCTCTCACCCATCGCGGGAACCGTCACCGCCGTGAACAGTACCGAAGGAGAACTCGTCGCGGCGGGAACGCCGGTGGTTACCGTGGAGACAATTGACGAGGTGGAGATTGTGGCAGACGTTCCGGAAATAGACATCGCGAAACTTGTCATCGGGCAGAAGGCCAGCGTAACGTTCGACGCGGTGAAAGACATGGTAGCGCTTCGGGCGACAATTTCCCGGATCCATCCGTCCGCGGTTCTCATCGAAGGCGTCCCAACCTACCGCATGACGCTGACCATCGGGGAGCGCGATGAGCGCATCCGGCCCGGCATGACCGCCGACATTCGTGTGGAGACCGGCGCGCGCGCCGGCGTCCTTGCCCTTCCCTCTCGCGCGCTTACCACGCGCGATGGCCGGACCTCGGCGACGGTTCGCCTCCCCGATGGCCGCACTGAAGAACGCGAAGTCTCCACAGGACTGCGCAGCACGGACGGCTTCGTGGAGATCACGCGCGGACTCGCGGATGGTGGCGAGGTGCTGCTCCCCGTGGAGCGGAGAAGCCGCGCGCCCTAACCGTCCGATGGCGCTGCTCGACATCCGAAACGTGAGTAGAACGTACGGGGAGGAGGATACAGTGACCCCGGCGCTTCGAGATGTCTTCTTCACTGTTGAAGAAGGAGAATTCCTCGCGATCATGGGACCGTCGGGCTCGGGGAAATCGACTCTCCTGCATATCCTGGGGTTTCTCGACCGACCAACGTCCGGCTCGTATCTCTTTACCGGGAAAAGCATTGGGGACTTGGATGACGAAGCGCTGGCCCGTCTCCGGAATGAGCAGGTGGGATTTGTCTTCCAGATGTTCCACCTCCTCCCGCGGGTAGCCGTCCTCAACAACGTTGTCCTTCCGCTGGTCTACGCAGGTGTCCCTGCAATTGAACGTGAACGTCGCGCACGAGAGTCGCTCACCGTGGTCGGGATGACGCACCGTCTTAATCATGTCCCGTCGCAACTCTCGGGCGGGGAGCGTCAGCGGGTCGCGATCGCGCGCGCGATCGTCAATGCCCCGCGCCTGATCCTCGCCGATGAACCCACGGGGAACCTGGACGCGGCCTCCGGCCAGATGGTGCTCGAAACGCTCGAGCGTCTTCACGCGCAGGGCCACACCATCATCCTCGTGACGCACGAAACAACGCTTGCAAACCACGCGGAGCGGATCGTGCGCCTGCACGACGGCAGGATTGTGTCGGACGAGCGGCGAGAACGCCGGAACGTCCACGCACACTTCTCGAAGTAACGCGATGCGGATTCCCGACCAGCTCCGAACGGCAACCGAGGGCTTAAAGACCAATCTCGGCCGCTCGTTTCTGACCATCTTGGGCATCGTCATCGGTGTTGCGGCCATTGTGCTGGTGCTGTCCCTCGGCGGCGCGGCGCGTGAGCTCATCCTCCGTGAAGTCCAAGGCATTGGCGGGGAAACCCTCGTCGTCCGGCCAGGACGACAGCCGGAAGGTCCGTCAGAAGTAGCGCAGACGCTGTTCTCTGATTCCCTGAAGGAACGAGACATCATTGCGCTCCGTCGCAAAGAGAACGTGCCGGGCGCGCGATCGGTCGATCCGGCAATCTTTGTTCCTGGAAGCGTGACCTACCAGGACCAAGTCTATCGGCCAACGATTTTCGGGTGGAACGCGGAGACGCTCGCAGAAGCGTTCGACATCACCCCAGCGGAAGGGACATTCTTCACGGAAGAGGATACGCGCGCTCGAGCGCAAGTCACTGTCATTGGCGATCGCGTTCGCGACGAGCTGTTTGGATCCGCAACGGCCCTCGGAGAAACCATTCGCATTCGTGGTCACGCGTTCCGCGTCGTCGGCGTTCTCGACGCCCGCGGCCAGGTGGGCTTCCTGAATACGGATGAACTTGTCTTGGTTCCGTACACGACGGCGCAGGAAAAGCTCCTCGCGATTTCCTACGTGCACGAGATCTTCATCCGGGCGGATGATCCGTCCCGCGTGGAGGAAGTCGCAGAGGACGTGCGCCGGACCCTCCGAGAGATGCACGGAATCACCGATCCCGCCAAGGACGATTTCTTTGTCGCCACCCAGCAAGACATCCTCGAGCGCATCGGGACTGTCACCCTCGCCCTCACGGTGTTTCTTGCCGCCATTGCCGCCATTTCGCTCGTGGTGGGCGGCATCGGCATCATGAACATCATGCTCGTCTCCGTGACGGAACGGACGCGAGAAATCGGTCTCCGGAAGGCTGTCGGGGCGACGAATGCCGAGATCCGCGCTCAGTTCCTTCTGGAAGCACTCCTGCTCACCGTGACCGGCGGAGCACTGGGAACGGTCATCGCGCTGCTGTTCGCTGCCCTGGCGGCGGTAGTGATCCGCCAGCAGTTCAGCCTCCCATGGTCGTTTCAATTCTCGACGACCGGTATTCTTCTTGGCCTTGGCACCGCCGCACTCGTCGGATTGACGTTCGGTCTCTATCCCGCAACCCGCGCCGCGCGCAAAGATCCCATCGAGGCGCTGCGGTACGAGTGAGCGCGAGCGAAGACTACGAGCGAGCCACCGAAGATGGCGATTCGAATGGCTGGGGAGGAGGGATTCGAACCCCCGATGACGGGTCCAGAGCCCGTTGCCTTGCCACTTGGCTACTCCCCATCAACTCTCCCCATCATAGACTGGAGAGATTCCGCGGCGGGAATCTCGCGCACAAGTATAGAGGACCAGAGGGTCTGGAACAAGACCCGGGAGGCCAGGGTAATCAATCGTTATCCGGCGAGCGAGTTGCGGGCTATAAGGCCCCGAACTCGCGAGCACCACGAAAGGAGGGTACTGCACGGAAGAGAAAACCCATACGGGGTTGCCTCTTCCAGACAAAACCATGCGTCCCGTTCTCAAATACTGGGAACGGGAGCGCATGAGACGTCATCCAACGCTGGCGCTCCAAACGCCGAATGGGCGTCAGTCCCTCGCGTAGGTGAGCGTCTGCTTGACGGCAACGACGAGGGCGGCAGCCGAGACAAAGGCGACGAACTGCGTGAGGATGTTCGAGACGAGCGGCGTGAGCACGCCAATCTCCAAGCCAGCCACGCCCAACGTGAGAAGGGCAATGACTGCCACGAGGAAAGGCATCGACTCCTTCTCCGGAACATTGAGCAGCCCGACGAGCAACCCGAGGATGAAGATGATGGCTGCGGCTCCGGGAATGTCCGTGGCCAAGCCCACGAGGACCGCGATGAGCAATCCGACGATAAAGGCCCAGCGACCAACGGCGGGCGTGAGGACGGTTGTGGCCATGCGTGTCACCTCCTTTCGTACGTGTGTTACCTGTGTATATCCCTCCACAGAGGTCCCCCCTATCCTAGCGCAAGTACCGACGCACAGCTATCCAGCTGCTCACCGTACTCAAGAGGATTCCGCTCACCAGGAAGAGGAAGCTCACGCCCAGCGCGTTTTCCGCAGACCAGCGAGCGAGGTCGAACTGCCCTCCAGCCACGAAGGCAGAAACACGAGAGGAGAGAATGCGCACGAAGGGGAAGAAGTAGAGAAGGGTCAGCAGCGCGGAGATGCTCCCCGACAGAAGTCCCTCAATAAGGAATGGTCCTTTGATGAACCAGGGCGACGCGCCCACGAGACGCATGATCGCGATCTCCTCGTGGTACCCGTAGATGGCGAGGCGAATCGTGTTGAAGGTCACGAGGACGGCGATCGCCGCAATCGCGATCGTGAGAATGAGTCCGATGCGCCGCAGCGTGCGGAGGACCGCGGAGAGCCGGACGATCACCTCGCGATTATCCTCAAAGGTCACCTTGCCGATGTAAGGCTGATACTTGGGGCTTTTGAGACTCTCCGCGATCTGCGGGTAGGCCTGCGGACTCTCGGCCTTGACAATCAGGGACGCCTGCAGAGGGTTTTCCCCGAGTTCCTGGAGCGCCTGCGCGATGATGGGATTGGCGCGATGATGCGCCTCGAACGTGGCGAGGGCTTGCTCCTTCGTCACGTACTGAACAGAGGTGATATCCGCCCTTCCCTCGAGGTCCGCCTTGATGGCCAGGATCACTTCGTCTGTGGCTGTGTCCGCCATAAACACCGTGACATCGACTTTTGCTTCGATGGCCTTTAAGCTTTCACGCCCCACCACCGTCACGATCAGCAAGAGCGCGAGCATCGCGAGGGTGAGGAGGAGCACGCCGGTGGCAGCGAGGGACAACCAGATGTTCCGCCAGTAGTGTACGAGGCCCCAGCGGAGTGCGCGGGTGAAGGCGAGAAAATTCATCGCGGGAGAGCGTTCATGGCGTCAGAGCTCGTACGTCCCCGTCTTCTGCTCTTTCACGACCTTCCCACGCTCCAAGGTCACGACGCGACGTTTCACCGCATTGACGATGGCCTCGTCGTGAGAGGCGAGGAGCACCGTGGTTCCCAGTTTATTGATTTTGAGGAGGAGTTGGAGGAGATCCCATGCGTGGAGCGCATCCAAGTTCCCCGTCGGCTCGTCCGCAAGGAGGATCTTCGGGCGGAACGCGAGTGCGCGGGCGAGCGACGTGCGCTGGGCCTCACCGCCGGAGAGCTGCCAGGGATACTGATCGGCGTTCTCGGACAAGTTCACGAGCTTTAACAATTGGGGGACCACGCGACGGATCTCTGGCGTCGGCGCGCCGCCCACCTCCATGGCGAAGGCCACGTTCTCGAACACGGTTTTCGCTTGAAGAAGCTTGAAGTCCTGAAACACGACCCCGATTTGGCGCCGCAGGTGCGGGATTTGCCAGGGCCGAATAGTGGTGATATCCCAGCCGTCAATGCTTACGGAACCGCTCGTCGGCGGCTCATCCGCAAAGAGGAGCCGCAAAAGCGTACTCTTCCCTGCCCCGCTCTGACCGACGATGCTCACGAACTCGCCGGTGGCAATTTCCAGGGTCACGTCGTCGAGCGCCACGATTTCTTTTTTCGTTCCTCCCTGCGCGCCCCGGACCGGGTACATTTTCGTGGCGTGTTGGAACAGAATCATGGACTCGCCTCACAAGCATACCATACACCCGAACGTTCGCTTACGCCGGCGGTGCGTCCTCACTGCGCATGCTGGCGTCAATGAGAGGATCGAGCGCGCCGTCCAGAACGCGCTGAACGTCGGAGGTTACGGTGTCTGTCCGATGGTCTTTCACTTGCTTGTACGGGTGCAGGACATACGAGCGAATCTGGCTCCCCCACTCCGCTTCCGGGACGCTCCCGCGAAGCTCGGCAATGGTCGCCGCGTGCTGCCGCTCTCGGAGGTACTCGAGCTTGGAGAGTAAGAGAGACATCGCACGCTCGCGATTCTGCGCTTGACTGCGCTCGGTCTGGCAGGTGACGACAATGCCCGTCGGTTTGTGGCGGAGGCGCACGGCGGTGGAAACCTTTTGCACGTTCTGTCCGCCTTTCCCACTGCTCCGGAAGGCCTCGAACTCGATGTCTTCCGGCTTGACCTGGGCCGCCGACCGCTCAATTTCCGGGATCACGTCGACGAGCGCAAAGGAAGTCTGCCGCAGGTTGTCCGCATTGAATGGCGAGAGTCGCACCAGCCGGTGCACTCCAGCCTCGTGCTTCAAGTGCCCGTAGGCATAGGCTCCCTCGAACCGGATCGTGACTTGCTTGTAGCCCGCCTCCTGACCGCGGTGCTCGTCGAGAATGTCTCTCGACCACCCCTTCTGTTCCCCGTAGCGAAGGTACATGCGGAGAAGCATACCGGCCCAATCCTGCGCGTCGGTACCTCCGGCACCGGCCGAAATCGTGAGGAGTGCCGGGCGGTTATCGTGCGCGCCGGAAAAAAACGTGAGGCGTTCCAGCGCCGCGAGGCGTTGCACCAGGTGTGCTTTTTCTCGCTCGACCTCGCGGGTGAGTTCCGGATCGGGTTCGCGCGCAAGGAGGGCCTCGGTCTCTCGAAGATGCGCGAGACTGCCTGACAGCTCGTCAATGTCCTTCAGTTCCCGTTCAAGCGCCGCCTGCTCTTTCTGCAGCGCCGTTGCGCGCTCACGGTCTTTCCAAACCTCGGGAGCCTGAAGTTCCCGAGCGGTCTCGGTCAGCCGCGCGCGTTTCTTCTCGACGTCAAAGACGGTCCGAAACGGCCTTCAGCCGTTCGGCCAGTTCATCGAGGGATGTTTCGGGTGTCATGCCTTATAGCGTATCGCAAGTACAAAAGAAAGACTAGAATGGATTCCTTTTATTGTTCGATACGGCATCAGCGTAATCCGGACCCCACTTCATGCGAATGGGTGTACCAGCGCGGCCAAAAATAAACATTACGTGCTCGCCATGATTTCCGAAATCCGAATCCCCATGAATGACGAACGTGTGCGGGTGTCCCCTAAGAGGTTTCAGTTCCGCAATGTCTTTCATGGGCTGTAGGGCTTCTGGGTCATAACTCAACAAAGAGGCGTTCATTGCGACAACGTCTCGCTTTCCCCATCGATCCGAATACCGCCCTTCATACCTCTGCAATGTCCGAGAGGGTGAGGCGTAAAAACGGCGGTCCTCGAATGCTTGGAGTGTGTGGAATATGCTAAGAGTGAGCTGTCGAGGAACCGGATCCATGGCGTTCGTGAGAATGACAACAACGAGTCGCCTTTTCACATCACATTGGATATACGAAGTATATCCTTGAAAACCTCCTCCATGCCCCGATCGGCGAAATTCTTTTTCCTTCCATAGTTCAAGCCCGAGGCCGTACTCAAACTGTTCACCCTTTCTTCTTCCAACGACTTTCTGCATAAGCTTTTTTGACTTCTCGGAAAGTAGGCGATTGTCTCCTGGGAAAAGCGCGGAGAAAAATGTACAGAGATCTTTCACATTCGAAATCACCCCAGCTGCGGCGGTAAATCCTTTCGTGTCCGCGGAACGAAAAGTTTCCCGTCGTTTCCTTGGGATAAATCGACCATAGCCAGTGGCAAGCGTGCCTTGAGAGGATGCGGGCGAAGTTACCGTATGACGAAGATGGAGTTTCTCTATGATGTGTTTTGTTATGTACTCTTCATACGTCATACCACTCACGCAGTGAATAAGCTCGCCGAGCACGGCGTAGCCAAAGTTGGAGTACTTGAAGCGCGTATGCGGAAGAAGTACTTGGATACCGCCATCCCGTACCTGCTGCTTGATGTGTTCTATCGTGGGAAATGTGTCTTTATTCCAGTGTTCCGTCATTCCGTCCCTTGTAATACCTCCTGTATGGGAAAGAAGATCCTTGATCGTGAGCTTTTTCGTGCTTGGATTCCCTGGTGAGAAAAACCAGTTAAGATACGCACTTACCGGATCAGTAATAGTGAGTTTCTGCTGTTCCTGAAGTTGGATAATGGCTACTGCAGTAAAGACTTTCGAAATGGAAGCAACGCGATAGGATGTGCTTGCCGTTGTAGGTGTGTTTCTCTTGCTATCGGCAAATCCATACCCCTGGGCGAAGAGCATTCTTCCGTCATGGAAAATACCGACAGACATCCCTGGGAGCTCACGAATGTATTGTTTATACTCGAGCCAAGGATCAATAACGCGAAGAGCGTTCTCGTAGGCACGCTGCGCATTGGCGTTTTTAGAAGCCATACCTAGCTTCTGGTAAACCTATCATTCTTGGAGCCGAAGGTGGGAATCGAACCCACGTTTCTACTTTACGAAAGTAATGTTCTACCATTGAACTACTTCGGCAAGTCGCGCAGCGTTTGTTCAAAGTTCTGGTCGGCAGCGACGTGGAGCGGGCGAGCGGAGTCGAACCGCCGTTTCTGGCTTGGGAAGCCAGCGTAATAGCCGTTATACGACGCCCGCGTGACTTGAGACAAATCAGAGAGCGAAGCGGACGAAGCATAGCGGGAATGCCCTATCGAAACAAGACGTTCGCTACTCGCCGCGGAGTTCAACCTGATGTGCGCGCTCGTCCCATCGGTACCGCGCGTGGAATACCGTCACGGACGGCGCCGCGGGATGCTTCCAGACATCGGTGACGCCCGCCGCCGCGAGCTTTTCCTGAAGAAGCAGCTCGCGCATCCCCAAGCGAAACTCCCCGCTTCCGAGATCGACGGCGCGCGTTGCAAGAAACGCTTCAATGGCCGGTTCCGATGCCGTCGTCGTGCGAAGCACGCGGAGTGCGGCATCCACCTCGCCGTCGGACACAGCGAGACCGGAGCGCCGCGCGATCAGCACGGCAGCTCGACTGGTCAGCAGACGCGTGAGGATCTCTGGAGCGTCCCTCGCGGAGACATCCGCGCGACGGACCGCTGCTGACCACTGCCGATACGTGACGCAGTGGACATTCGTACAGGCAGCGGGAAGCAGCCACCAGTCGTGAAGTCGCAGCGGCGCACGGTGGAGAAGGGTCAGCGCCGCCATGCCCTCGAAAACCCCCGTGAGAATTCCGAAGACGAGAAGTCCCCTGGCGAGAAGTCTACTCACGGCGGACCGAAGAGGAGACGAAGCCAGGCACGGGCGGGGGACGGACCGGGCGGTGTACGCGGTGCTGGCGCAGGCGCGGGCGAGGGTGATGCGCCATGAGGAACGATCGCGACGCGCTCGCCGGGTTTCTGGTAGTTCAACTTTTCGCGGGCCGCTCGCTCGACGTACGCGTCCGTCGCGAGGTACTCCTCCAGACGCTTCAGTCCGGCGATACGCTGTTCCCGCGCCGTGATGGTTGCCCGCAGCGCCTGAATGTGCTGCTCCAGCAAGTACCGGCGACGGAGTTCCTGAACGAGAGACGCTCCAACGAGAACGAGGAAGGCGCCTGCGGTCAGTGCGCCGAGGAAGAGCAGCGGCGATGAGCGGCGAGGGGCGGCAGACTCGGGCATCACCATCGTCCTTAAAGCGTGATCGCAACCTGCCGCGTAAGCTTCTCCGCTCCTCGGCGGATCTCGAGCGTGACTGGCTTTCCAAGCCGCGCGGCTTCCAGGAACGGCCGCGCGAGAGGAGAAACCCCCGCCAGCGGCTGCCCGTTGACTTGCTGAATCTCATCGCCGGAAACGAGGCCCTGTGCGTCCCAGATGCTCCCTGCCCCCACCTCAGTAACCTGAAATGCAAACGTCGGCGGTTCTCGATCGGTCTGGACGACGCGGGTGCGTCCCTGGAGTCCGGACAGAACGCTCACGCTCACGCCGTCGGGATACTTCAGCGCGTCCTGGAGGTAGAAATTGATCACCGGGCTTGGGAGTACAACCGTCGCACTCGGCTCAATGAGCGCGAGCCCGCGCAGGCGACGGTCGGCACTCAGGAGGGGAGCGCCCCGGAAGGACGGAGGGAGTACTTGGGCGAGTCTCGGCACCAGCGCCAGGGCGGGATACTTTTCGAGTACGGCGCCGGAGACCTCAGTTTGCTCGACGGTGACGAGATGCACCCGGACGCCGACGGATTCGGCGGGTGACAGAGCGACGGCTGCCAGGGTCGCTCCCGCTGGCGGAATACCGTCCTGTTCCAGAACTGGTACCGGATACGAACCGGGTGCACGGAGGAAGAAGAGAGCACTCTCCGGATACACGCGCATGATGCTTGCCGGTCGGGTTTCTCCCGAAGAGAGTCGGAGCTGGACCGGCGCTTTCGGCAGCGGTCCAACGCCGGAGAACACACCGTCGGCGGTGACCGCTACCGCCTGACCACTGTCCCGACCAGTCGCATCGAGAATGGTGACGATGCTGGACGCAGACTCTCGTGCGGCAGCGGCCAACGCGTCTTCCGGTGTCACCGTCACGCGCTCAATGCGCTCAACGATCCGCTCGCCGCCGGGCGTCACGCGGAGCAGCCGGCGGACCGTCAGCCACGACCCCAGCGTGCCGCCGAGGAACCCGAGGAGGAACACCCCCACGATGGCGAGGACCACTACCCGAAAGGGCAGAATATACAGCGGGCGTTCCGTCATGGGGTCTTGGCGAACGAACCAAGGAGCGCTAGACCCGCCATTCGGCGGTCAGCAGAATGAGGAGCACCACAAGGGCTGCCAGGCTCACGTACTCGGTAATCATCTGGCGCGTGAGCTGGTGGTAGAGATGATGCTGAAGGAGGTGAAGAAGGAGGTAGAACGTGACAAAGAGGACGCCGCCCACGACCGTGTACGTAATCGGAAAGAAGGCGAGCACAATGAGAACCTCAAGGACGAGGAGCGCGAGTATGGCGCTCCAAAACAACCGCAGTCGCACGGTGTGCTCGACTCTCCCCACCACGTGGTAGGTGAGAAGGCCGGTCATCGTGCCGATGCCGAGCGCCGTGGCCCAGAGGGGAAACCGGAGGTGAAACGTCAGTCCGTACAGCCCGGACGCCCAGAGGAAAAAAGTGACAGAGGTAAAGAGCCACGTCCACGTGGGGTACGCCCATTCGGTGGCGCGCGCGATGAGGAGCGCAAAGCCGAGGGTTGTCCCCGCGATGAAGAGATGCTGCAGAAGGCCTTGGGACACAAAGAGATGGAAGAGGAAGACACTCACGATGTAGGCGAGTGGGAGAATGGCGACGTGCGGCCCACGCCTGCGGAGCTCCTCCCGCAGCGCCATGAGCGTTCCAAGCAGGAGAAACAAGAGGAAGACGGTAAACAGCGGCCAGGTGAAGCGGGTGACGATCGTCAAAGTCTCTAAGCCAAGGAAGAGCACCGCCGACAACACGATGGCGGCACGATCCGCAAAAATGCTGCGCATGACGTCTTTTAGGTCTTTAGGATAGTCCGCGAACGGCAGTCAGACAACCAGGCAGGCTCCGCCTTGGACGCGGAAGGACAAACACAGAAGAGGAAACCCTCATGGGCTCCCTCTTCCGGATGCACGGGTTTTGGTTCCGCGTGCGGCGGTTGGTTCAGACAGGCTTGCCGATCCGCATCATGGAGGTCCCGCACACCGGGCACGTACCCTTCGTCGCGGGTTTTCCATTCTTCAGCGTGACCGGCTTCGGATCCTTCATTTCGCGCTTCGCTTTGCACTTCACGCAATAGGCTTCCATGAACGTGTGGATGAGTTACGGATGAGTTCCTTCACGATAGCACAGATGTCCACGCTTGACGAAACCCATCGAGTGTTGCAGAGTAGAGACAGTCCTTTCTCAATGCGGCAGTGTCTTTCCTGGTGTCTTTCCCGGTAAGAAAAGGAGCGCGTATGAATCACCAATGGAAGCAATCTCTGGCTCGCCTTCGGCGGATCGTGGAGCAAGGAAAACGCGAACGCAAAGCTGTAAAAGAGCGTCTCGCGCAGGCACAGCGTCTCGTCACCACCGGCCGTGTCTTCACTCTTCTTCCTCGAAGGTGAGGGTGAGGAATTGCTTCGAACTTTCTTATCACCGAACGCTCCACGAGCGCGGAGAAGCCCCTCGGAGAACGAACGCCGGAGCGTTAAGGGAGCGCAACCAACCCCGCAAGGACGGCCGCCGCCGTCCTTTTCCTCATGAGGAAGATTTCACCAGATACTCCCCTGCGCTCAACGCTGCGGTGCATCCCATCCCTGCGGCGACGACGATCTGTTTATCCCGGACATCGGTGACATCCCCCACCGCGTAAAAGCCTGGGATGTTGGTTTCGCAGTTCCGACTAACGACGATATCCTTGTACGCGTTGAGTTCCAAGCCAAGGTCTTTCACGGGATCAATAATGGGGAGTGATCCAATCTCGACGAAAATCCCCTTTGCCGGAAACTCCCGGGTCTTTTTTGTGTCTTTGTGCTGAACCACGATCCCGGTGGCGAATTTTCCGTCGCCGCGAATTTCCGCAGTGACGCCGTCGTAGACCACCTCGACGTTGGCGAGCTTCGGGAGCTGCTGGATGTAGATCTCGTCTCCTTTAAACTGCGGGTTGATATTCACTGCGGTCACCTTGGAGGCGATCTTCGTAAGCATCAGGATCGCTTCGAGAGCAGAGTTCCCTCCCCCAATGACCGCCACCTCTTTGTCACCAAAGAGCGGACCGTCGCAGACGGCACAGTAGGATACGCCCTTATTCCGGTACTGTTCTTCGCCGGGAACGCCGAGCTGCTTCGGCTTCCGGCCCGTCGCGTAGATGACCGTCCTGCTCACGTAGCTCTTCCCGTGTTCGTTGTGCACGCGAAAGAGGTTCCCTTCCCGCTCGATCTTTGTCACGAGCGACTGATCAAAGCAGGAGATGTCCGTGCAGTACTTTTTGACGTGCTGCTCGAACTTCTGCGAGAGTTGAATCCCGTCCGTATGCACTTCGCCCGGCCAGTTCTCGATCTCCCCCGAAACGAGCACCGCTCCTCCGAAATCTTTCCCGATCAGAAGAGCTTTGGCGCGCTTCCGGTAAGAATAGATGGCGGCCGTAATCGCTCCCGGCCCAAGACCAACGATTAAGACGTCGTAAATGTCGTTCTGTTGCATGAGGAATGCGGGTGCCGCGCTGGGTGGGAGGGCCCAGCGCGGCAGGACCCGCTCGGGATTCGAATCATCGTTGGGACTATCCCTTCAGGCCTAGTGCCTGCGCCAGCCGCGGGCGATTGAAGCCGACGATGAGCGTTTCCTCCCCCGCTCCATCGCCGACGACGATCACCGGGACGCCCATCTGACCGCTTTTGCCGATCATCTCTTGCGCGGCGTTGAAGTCCTTCGAGACGTCTTTCTCCATATACGTCACGTTGTTCTCCTGGAAGTACTTCTTCGTCATGGCGCAGAACCCGCACGTGGGAGTGGTGTAGATGGTGACGTGCTTCATCCCAGGCAGTATAGCAGGGATGTCAAGCGCGGCCATGACGCACACGCGCTCCTCGCCAGGACCAAGCGAGGAGGCATCCGCCCGCCGCGAAGCCAGCGAGCGCGAAGTACTGGGCCAAGGTCAAGCCCGCGTACCGAAGGTCGCTCTGCGGAAGATCGGATGCGCGGAGGAAATCGAGGAAGAACCGTTCTGCCGAATACCAGAGGAGTGCGAGTGAGGGAGAAGAGAGTAGGGGGTCTTGCCGTCTGCGCAGAAATCTTTCGGCTCCAAGAATGAGCAAGAATCCTGCAACACTCGCCAAGGATAACTCGATTCCCACCTCATGCCGCTGCACGCCGTCGAGAACGTAGGAAAGGGGGAATCGGGTGGGAACCCCGGCATACATGTGTGACGCGGCACCCCCGAGCCGACCGAGCGCATCGCCGAGAAGAAGCGCAGGGGCAACGGCGTTCGCCAGTGGCCAGAGTCGAATCCTGCGTCGGCGCGCGACGATCCAACCTGCGAGCACCCCGAGGAGGATAGACCCGACGGCGGACATGCCCCCTTCCCAAATCGCGAAGACCGCGAGCGGTTCCGCGGTAAAATCGCGCCAGTACTCCGCCACGTAGAGCGCTCGCCCACCGATGAGCCCGGCAAGCGTCACCCAGAACGAAAGATGCCACACCTGCTCCGCGGGAACGCCTCGCCGCTGCCCTCGCTTTGCCGACACGAACGTCGCGGCGAGCACGCCCAGCGCCACGAAGACCCCCCACATCCGGAGGGACAGCGAACCCACGTGGACGACGGCGAGAGATGGGTAGTCCATCCAGGCCACGCGCCGACCAGCCGTTATCGGGCTTCTGAAAGCACAACTTCTACCGTTTTCTCCTGCCCGCGCGACAGCACTTTCAGGCGGACACGGTCACCAACCTTCTTCTGTCGGATCAGCGAGGCCAGGGAGTGCTGCTCATCAATCCGCTGACCGTCAAATTCGAGAATGATATCGCGCTCCTGAATCCCCGCGCGGTCTGCCGGACTCCTTGGGATCACGGCGTGTTCGTCTTCCCCACCTTGGAGGACCAGCGCACCGTGGTCGACAGGGAGGTCATTCGCCTTCGCGATCGCCGGTGTAATCACGATATACCGAATGCCGACGAAGGGTCGCACAATGCGCCCGTGCGCCCGGACGTCGGCGAGCACCCGAGAGGCTTCAGTGGAAGGAATGGCGAACCCGATGTTCTCCGCGCCTCCCGCAATCGCCGTGTTGATGCCGATCGCTTCTCCCCGCAAGTTGAGGAGCGGCCCACCGGAATTTCCCGGGTTAATGGCCGCGTCGGTCTGAATGACGTGGTCGAGTACCTCGGTCTGCCCCGTCGTCTGATTTCCCGCGGTAATCTGTCTCCCGAGTCCAGAGATAACCCCGACGCTCACGGTGTTGCGGAATTCCCCGAGGGCGTTCCCGATGGCAATGACTGTTTGCCCGACGCGGATCGCGCTCGAATCCCCGAATGGGATCGTGGGAAGCCCGCGCTTATCCACGCGCAAGACGGCAAGGTCAAGAGCGGGATCGCGCGCCAGCACCCGTGCGGGAACTTTCTCGCCGGTGTTTAAGACCACGGTGTATTCCGCCTCGGTATCGGCGACCACATGACGGTTGGTAAGAATCAAACCATCGGCGCTCACCACAAAGCCTGTCCCGCCGCCCACTTCCTGCTTTTCTGTTTCTCCAGACGGACGCCGCAGCCGCAACCGGAATGGCGACGGACCGAAGAACGGGCGGCCGAACGGCTCCAGAAAGACCTCTTCCAGCTTCGGGAGGTCCTTGGTGACGATCACGCTGACCACCGCGGGGTTCACCCGCTCAACGACATCCGCAATCGGATCGCTCGTGGGGCCAGACGCTCGTGGGGACGACTGCTCCGGAGTGCTCCCCCCAAGAAGCGGAAGAGTATCGCCCCCCGACTGCCGCACGACCGAAGCGCCGACGACCCCGCCGAGAAACCCGAGGCCTGCGGCCACGAGAAGCGCCGAGAGAGAAAGGGGTCCTGGTTTCCTCCCGAAAGTCTCCATGGTGGTGAGGCGGGATTCTAGCGTTCTTCTTCTCCGAGCCCTTCTTCCGCTCCTTCGGTCACCTGAGGTTCCCAGCCGGCACTCTCGTCACCGCAGGCATCGCAAATGACAAAGTCGTCCCCGGCTTCGAACTCCTGGGTATCTCCACAGGAGGTGCAGACGTAGGCTCCACTTTCTGGAACGGAATCGGTATTCGTGTACTCCATCTCAGGAATGCGCCGCGAAGCGCTCGGCCACGTCATCCCAGTTGACGACATTCCACCACGCCGCGATGTACTCTGGGCGTTTGTTTTGATACTTCAAGTAATATGCGTGCTCCCACACGTCAAGGCCAAGCAACGGCGTTTGCCCGTCCATAAGCGGACTGTCTTGGTTCGGGCGCGGGACAACGCGGAGCGTTCTCTCTTCAGCAACAAGCCATGCCCAACCGCTTCCAAACACGCCGGTCGCTGCCTTGGTCATTTCCTCGCGGAATTTCGCCAAGTCCCCAAATGTTTTTTGGAGTGCGTCGGCAAGCGAACCGCCGGGGTCGCCACCCCCGCCCGGCCGCATATTCTTCCAAAAAATGGAGTGATTCGTGTGCCCGCCGCCGTGATTGCGGACGGCGGTGCGGACTGACTCAGGAACGGCAGTGAGGTCGCGGAGGAGATCGTCAAGAGACTTCGCCGCGAACTCCGGTGCGTTCTCCAGCGCTGCGTTCAACTTATCCACATAGGTCTGGTGGTGCTTGTCGTGGTGGAGCCGCATCGTTTGCTCATCGATGTACGGCTCGAGCGCGTTGTAGGCGTACGGAAGCGGATCGAGGGTGTGTGGCATGGTCCGCGGACGATGATACCGTTGAGACTCTTGCTGTGGCAAGGGCGCGTGTCAGACGCAGATACCCACGTCCTGAAAGAAAAGGGGAAAGTCATACGGGGAGTTTGTACAGCCGCCGGCCCCCGCTACCATAGGCTCATGGCCGCAGAGGTTGCGTGGCACCAGACGCCTGCCGCCCCCGGGACGACACCCTCAGCGCGTGAACCCGATCAGCGCTCTGCCACCATCGCCGCGGTCGCGCTCACCGCGTTCGCCCTCCTCGCGTGGGCAGTGGCCCGCCGCTCCGGCTTCTACGACCCATGGGCGATCATCCTCGCGTTCGGTGCGCTCGTCGTCGCCGGGATCGGCCTGCGTCTCGAGCCTTCCCCGCAGCTCGGCGCCCGCGCCGCGGCCGCCCTCCCCTTCCTTCTCGCGGCACTGATCGCCGGCCTTCTCATCGACCACCTCCACCGCCTCCCGGTGCTCTACCCGTCTCCCGACGCGAACCTCACCGTCTTCCGGGCGGGGATCCTCGCCGCCGGTCTCATCGCCGCGAGTTACGCACTCCCGGCGCTCCTGCGGCCCGCCCTCCGTTTCCCGGCACTCGCCGCCGTTGCCGCCCTGCTGGGCAGCTGGTCCATTACGGCGTCCCCCGCACCCCACATTGACACGTGGGTCTTCCACCAACGGGCCGCCGGCCTGCTCCTCGAACGGCAGAATCCGTATGAAGCGTCCTACCCCAACATCTACACGCAGCGGCAAGCCGAGCAATTCTACGGCTCGGCGCGGGTGCGCGACGGTCGCTTCGTGTACCACTACAACTACCCGCCCGCGAGCATTCTTGCCATGGTGCCGGGCTTCCTGCTACTCGGCGACATCCGCTGGAGCCTGCTCGCGGCCACCATCGGCGCGGCCGCGCTCACCCGCGCGGCCTGCCGGCGCCTCGGCGCCCCGCCCGGGCACGCGTGCGAGCTGGCCCTCGCCGCCCTGCTTCTCCACCCACGCGGCTTTTTTGTGCTCGAGCTATCGTGGAGCGACCCGTTACTCCTGCTCGGCCTCACGGCCGTGGTCTGGACGCTCGCGGGGGAGCGCGGGCGGTGCTGGCGGACGGTCGCCCTCGCGGGCCTGCTGGCCGTGAAGCAATACAGTGTGCTGTCCGTCCTGACCCTGTGGGCGGCCCGCCGCACCAACGCGCGGGCGATCCTCACCGCGGTGGCCCTCGCTGCGGCCGTGGCACTCCCGTTTGTGATGTGGGGACCGCGAGTATTCTTTCACGGGGTCATCCTGTTCCTCTGGAGCACGCCCGCACGCGCCGACGCCCTCGCCCTCGGGGCGGTCTTCCCGCAGGTCTTTGGGTGGACGCCCCCGCCGCTCGTGCTGAGCGTGGCGGGCATCGGCGCCGCACTCGGGGTGGGGACGCTCCTCGCCCGCGCCAGCCGCGCGTCCTTGTCCGCCTTCCTGCTCTACGCCGCAACGGTGCACCTCGCGTTCTTCTTGTTCAACAAGTACGCGTTCGCGAACTATCACTGGTTCATCGGCTCGCTGTTTTCCCTCAGTGCGGCCGTGGCGATGGCGGAGCGGGCCGGGGCGCGCCCGGGCGGGTCAGCACCGCTACCGGCAACGTGAATTGCAGAGCGGCCGCTGCGCCCATCATCGCCGCATTGTCGGTGCAGTATTCGGGGGGCGGGACACGGAGCGGGAGATCGCCGAGGCCGGGTACACACGAACAGCATCGAGAGCTTCTGGGGATACTTGAAGCGCCCGACTGAAAACCACCGGGGGCATCCGGCGGGAGCGTCTTGTCCTCTCTGTGGCCGAGGAGGTGTGGCGCTTCAACCACCGGCGTCTCTCAACCGAGACGCAGATGCTCCTCCTCTATCAGAAATTGGTGGAAGGAAAGTGACATTACCCCCTAAGAAAAATGCGATACCATGGGAACGATGCTGGAAACGCTCCCACTTCACCATATCGCTCGGGTCGTTTCCCTCTTGAGTCGGGGACAGGTCGTCGCCTATCCCACGGGAACGTCGTACGGTCTTGGCGTGAACGCGCTCGACCAACGCGCGCTGGAACAGTTGAGCGCGCTCAAGCAGCGACCGGAGGACAAGACCTACACAGTCCTGCTTCCGGAACAGCATCCGGAACGGTTTGTGGCGTGGACGGACGAGGAACGGCAGGTCTTTGCTGCGCTGCGGGACCGTCCGCTCACCCTCCTCGTGAACACGACTGATGCCCTGCAGCACCTTGCCAAAGAAGGCCGCGTGGGCGTGCGCACACCAGACCACCCGTTCACCCGCGAACTGGTCACGCTCACCACGTTTCCCGTCACGGCTACCTCCGCCAACACCTCGGGAGAGACCTCAGCCTGTACGCTCGCGGAAGTTGAGGCGCTGGCAAAAGAGATCCGGATCTACGCGGTGGATGGCGGTTCACTTGTTCGCTGCTTGCCTTCGACGGTCGCGGCGCTCGAGAACGGCCGCTGGCGGATCGTTCGCAACGGAGACGTGACCACGCAAGAGCTCGAGGATGCGCGAACCTCTGCTCACAGCCCGAGTTCCGCTGCCGTCCCTTGAAGGGCAGCGAGTACCGTGCCAACATGCTCCGGCAGACTGGCGCCGAGCTCGATGGCTCCGCGCTCGATATCTTCCCGTGATACCCCGGCTGCGAATCTCGTCTGGCGGAGCTTCTTCAAGACGCGCCCCACCGTCACCTCTGACAGCTTCTTGTGCGGCTGCACGAGAGCAACCGCGACGATGAATCCGGCGAGTTCGTCACAGGCGAAAATCGCCTTCCGAAGGAGCGTATCCCGCGGTTGCTTGGTGTGCGGTGCGTGCGCGAAAATGTCCTTGATCAGTTCATCACTCGCCCCGCAAGAGCGAAGGATCTCGGCTCCGCGAAAGGGGTGCTCGGACAGTGTCGGGAACTTCTCGTAATCGAAATCGTGGAGGAGTCCAACGACCTCCCACCGCGCTGGAGGCTCTCCGAAGCTGTCCGCATACGCCCGCATGGCCGCGGCCACGGCCTGCGCGTGCTTCCGAAGGTTCGGGGACGCCGTGAACTCCTCGAGGATCGCGCGGGCCTCCGGGACCGACGGGATACCGTCTTGCATCACTGCACGCGGATGACGCGTCCGTCTGGTGTCACCTCCACGAAATGCGTTGCTTTCCCCTTGCGGTATTCCGCATACTGATTCGCCGGGTCGTCGTCCACGGACTGCCGAGGATCATGCGCGACATCGGCCACCCAATCCGGACCAATGATGCCGAGACACGGGCCCAAGGAGAGATTCCTCCCTTCACCCTGCACCTCCTCGAAGCGCGCCAGCGCCGCAGCCTTCGGGTCAAAGCGGGTCTCGCTCGGAACCGACCTTCGCCGCACGAGAACGAACCCCACGAGAAGGAGCAGCACGATGAGGGCAAGTATCCACATGCCGCTTCTCCGCTTCATGGCGCAATGGGATTACCAGCAAGCATACACCAGATGAGAGGATCAGGTCGTCGTTGCGCTTTTAAAGGACATTGATCTTCGCGGCGAGAATGAAGTCATTGTCCGACAGCCCCCTGATGGCGTGTGTCGTGAGCTCCACGTGCACCCGTCGGTAGGAGAAGAGACGGATGTCGGGATGGTGATTCTCCGCTTCCGCAAGCTCCGCCACCGCATTCACAAACCGTAGTGCCTCGCGAAAATCCCGGAAGGTCCATGCTCGATCAATCGTCCGGTGATCGGCGGAGAGTGCCCACCCTGGGACGTCGCGGAGATACTGGCTCGCCTGCTCTGCGGTGAGAGGAGGGACGCCGCCTTCACACGGAACGCAGCGCTTCTGGAGAAGCGCGGTGGTACTGACGCCAGGCACGGAGAGCCGTCCTTAGAGTTCCTCGAGCGTGCGGAGGACCGACTGGTAGGCCTCTTCGTCAAATGGCTTCTCGCCACCGGACGCGTATGACATCGAGACAGCCGCGAGCGCGCCGCCGCGGAGGGTGAGGAACGCGACGTCGTAGGAAAATAAACCCTCCACTCGCTGGTACCGCGTCACCGAAAGCCCTCTCTCTGTGGTAAGCGTCGTCTTCTGCTTTGCCAGCTTTTGGGAAAACGTCTGCTCTGAGGGAGTGGAACGGGCGAGCGTGATCGTTTTGCCCGGAGAAAACTCGGGAGCCTCGGTCGCCACTTGCTGCTGCTGAAGGTTGCGAATGAGGGTCACGTACTCCTCTTCTTGCGCGGGGGTAGCTTTCGTCATCGTGAACCGCGGAGATCCGGACGACCGCGCGGCGTCGTACGCATTCAGGATGACGGCGATCCGGTACCCTTCCGGCAGGGTGAAGGCAACTCCGATCGCGTCTACGGTCACGCGGCCGGAGGTCGCCGCGGGAGACGGAGAGGACGCGGTTACCGGAGCCGCTGGCGACGCAGTAGGACGTTCTTCAAGGAGCACGCTGCGCGTCGGCGTGGGCGACGCAGGAGGGCCGCCGCCGATCCGCGCGAGCGCCCAGAAGACCACGACACCCCCCACGAGCGCTCCGAGAAGCGTCGCAAGAAGATTCTGGGCAACGCGCTTCCTCATGCTGCGGGAGGTTCTTCGAGAGACGTCCGAGAATGACTGCGTTCGCTGGCGCTCTCGACGTGGAAGGTTTTCTCAATTCTCTGGATGTGGTTCTCAATCGCTTTCAGGCGTTCGCGGCACTGGCTCGCCAGCTTCATCCCGCGCTCGAACTTCGGGAGATCACGCTCCAGATCAATGTCTCCCGCCTCAAACGAGGCGACAATCTTCTCGAGCTCCTCGTACGCGCGGGTGAAATTACTCGTCTCCTTCGCCATGGATGGACGTCGTGACGGACGTGAGTGTACCACGCTGGAGCCGCGTCTTCAGCGCATCACCCGTCCGGAGGACGCGGGCGTCACGTACCACCGAACCGGTCGGCCCGTACGTCATCGAGTATCCGCGCGCCAGAATCTTCCGTGGGTCGAGTCCGGCGAGCAGCCGCTCGAGGGCCGCGAGACGTTCCCCGTGGCCTTGGACGCGCTCCCGCAGGCGGAGCGGAAGCAGATGGATCACGTGCTGGAGATCCGCAGAGGCAGTGCGCACGCGTGCGTGCAAGAGGGAACCAATTCCCTCTACCCGGCGCACGAGGAAATCGATCCCTTCCATACCCTTCTGAACGGTATCGCGGAGATCCGCGACGCACCGGAACACGAACCGTTCCCGTACAGCGAGCTGCGCGTGCACCGCACGGACGAGGCGGGCCGCGAGTTCCCGACACGCGTCGTCAAGTTCCGCTCGCGTCGGGGTCACGAGCTCCGCCGCGTTCGACGGCGTGCTCGCGCGGACATCGGCAACGAGATCGGCCAGCGTGACGTCCCGTTCATGACCCACCCCGACCACCGTGGGAATTCGTGACCGCGCGAGCGCGCGCACTACCCGTTCGTCGTTGAACGCGTGGAGTTCCTCCAGGCTCCCTCCACCGCGAATGAGGACCAAGGCGTCGCGGTCAGGCTCACCCTCATTCACCCAGTCCAGTGCTGCGGCGATGATGTCGGCGGCACCGGCACCCTGCACCGGAACCGGAACGAACAGAATATTTAAGCCACCGCGACGGGCCGCGAGCACTTTCAGGAAGTCGGCATACGCTGCCGCGTCTGGAGAGGTCAGGAGCACGAGACGCTCCGGAACCTTGGGGAGCGGCCGCCTGCGTGCGGCATCAAAGAGACCTTCCCGCTCCAGTTTCTGTCGCAAGAGCTCGAACGCGCGCCGGAGCGCACCTTCCCCCGCGGGTTCCAGCCGCTCGACGACGAGACTGAATTTTCCGTACCGGGGATAGATCCGAGGCACCCCCCAGATGCGCACCTTCATCCCGTCTTCCAGCGGCGTGCGGAGGCGGAAGGCGAGCCCGAAGCAGTGGACGAGCGCGGTGGCGTCTTTGAGATCGAAGTGGAGCCACCGGTCGCTCGAGATCCGAAGGTTTGCCACCTCGCCCTCCACCCACGCCACCTGCGTCTCCAAGAGTTCGTTGACCCGCGCGAGGAACGCGGAGACAGAGAGCGGAGCCGGCTTCAGCATTGCAGCGTCGGCTCTACCCTACCACACCGCCGCGAAAAGCCGAGCGTAAAGAAAAGAGCCACCTGAGTTGGCGGTAGATTTGTTCTCACCCGAAGGTGGGAACAACCACATCCGTACTCAGGTGGCCTGGCCTCTCTTCTGCTCCTTGCCTCGTCAATCCTCGTGCGGTCTCCACCGAAGACCGCGCCATCTCTGCTCCATTGCTGATGGCAAGATTACGACGAGGCGAGTGGGTCACCTGCCATTGTGCACTCTCCTTTCTACAAGACGTGACGAGAGGAGGAAGGAAACAACAGTGCAGTCGCTGGCCACAACTTCTCTCGAGCGAAGCCGCATCGTGGACTACTTCGCCATCCATGCGAGTCGCTCCTTTCAGCGGTGAAGAGGAGAAAACGAGGCTAGACCAACCGCTGGTCCTGCAAGCCTGTCTCGAAGAGATTCAAAGAACGATCCTACTCTGAGCATACCCCGCCTTCACGCCTTGTCAAGGGGGGGGGAACTGGGGTCACCCCATGTTGGGACTGCGGAATGGCCGTGTGCTGATACTGCCCTGCGAGTTCCCAGAGCGATTCGAAGATCGCTCGGAAGGAGTCGGCGATGTCCGGGTGTTCGATAAGGACCCCGATGATTTTTAGACGAAATGAGACGACGGAGAGGAACGAGCCGTGCACAGCAAACGAGGACTTGATGGGGAATTTCTCGGGCGGGAGGTACCGACTCTCCCGGAGCGCCCGCGCATCATCCTCCCTCGTATGGACAGGACCCCGAGACGACGTGTAGATATGACGCGAGCGCACTTCGGCCTGGACGCGGACGCTCCGAATTTCTCGGTCAAACTCCTCGGACCGAAACGGGAAGAGCTCTTCCATGACATCATCGGAACTCATCCCCACAACCTCCTCAGCATTCGTCCCGATAAACTCGCGCTGGAGAGTTTGGAGCCCTTCTTTCCCCTCGAAGAGCCGCACACGCGGCCGCTCCTCACCGCGCAAGTGGAGGGAACGAAGGTTGGGGAGAAGCCGCGAAAATTCCTGCCGACGAAGTTCAAGCTGCTGTTGCTGCTGCTGAATGTAGATTTCCAGGCGCTCCGGCGCCTCGGCCACGAAGAGCGTCTTCTTCGCGTCTGGCCCAGTCGCCTTCGAGGCTAACCCTTTCCGGGCAAGGGTCTCGAGAATCACGTAGGTCGTCGGACGCACAATGCCAGCCCGGCGGGCAATGGCTTGTGCCGAGGCTGTCCCCAACTCGAGCAAGGCAACGTAGACCTTGGCCTCTTTTGAGGACAAACCTAGATCGGTGAGTTCACGATCCAAGCCCATAAGGCACTCCTACCCTGCCACAGCGTCAGGATTTTGACAAGACTCGAGAATGACCACGGTTCTTTTAGGACGCGGTGGTTCCTCCCGCAGAAGCGTCCGGGGGTGAGCGGAGAAAATCGTTCAGGAGAACGAGATTGATTCCGATGACCAAGGCAACGATCCCCGCGACGACCCCGCGGAGGAGTGGCGATACGAGGACGGGAGCGACCAGCGGGTCACTCGCCGTCACGCGAAACGTCAGGTCTTCTGCGGCGGCATTGAATGCGGTCGTGCGCTCCTGAATTTCCGTGATGACGGCGCGGGCCAGCGCCTGACCGTCCGCAGCCGATGGTGCATGAAAGTGAACGTCGGCCACGGGGCCGCCGCGCTTGACGGCCGTAAACGCACGACTCAAGCGACGCACCGTGGCGCGAGGGAACTTAAGGCCGGCCCGCTGGTACACCGCCGCGACGAAATCCGGACTCGACAGCCACCCGGACAGTGTTTCCGCGAAGAGTTCGGCAGACTGAAGCGCCTCAAACGTCGTCTCCCCGACGTTCCCGCCAGAGCGATCTCTCTGGGGAGCCTGCCGCGTCGGCAACGGAACGGTGAGCGTGAGTGCGACATCCACGCCCGGATTCTTCCGCGCCGAGACAAATCCCGTCGTCACGCCCGCAGCGACCGAGAGGAGAACGAGCGTTCCGAAGGTGCGTCGCAGGAGGAGAACCGCAGGGGTCATGACACGGTGGGCCGTCGCGTCGGAGACGTCGGCGCCGGCTGGGCGTCAGGCTGGCGCCAGACCATGCTTGTGCTGGAGCCGGGAGAAGGCATCACGCTACTCTGCCCCGATGAACCAGCGTCGGCAAGGGGCACCTGCGCTGCGAGACGGTGAACAGCCGCTTCCGGAGTTTCGGCGAGCCAGTGAAGGTGATCCACAACACCGGCACGCTTCCTCGGAAATGCACGCCAGAGTGCGCGCACCGTCCCGAGGAACTGACGGCGGAATTCCGACACCTCAAAGCGGAGTGCGTGGCTGCGGATGTGCGCCGTATCCCACGACTGCCGCATGACTGCCTCCATGCCAGACGCCAAACTGTCCACGGTCTGGTGCTCGAAAAAGGTCCCCGTTTCTCCTTCGACGACCGTCTCCAACGCTCCGCCGCCGCGGAACGCGACCACCGGACGTCCCGCGGCGGCCGCCTCCAGCACGGTAATCCCAAAGTCTTCCTCCTGTGGGAAGAGAAAGGCACGGCACGCGGCATACAGACGGGCGACCGCGGCATCCGGCAGAAAGCCGTGGAAACGGACCGTGGGCCCCGAAAGCTCCCGGAGCCGCTCCTCTTCCGGACCAGTCCCCACGATATCGAGTGAAACCCGCAAGTGATTACAGGCCTCGATGGCAAGATCAATACGTTTGTAGGGAAGCAGCCGACTCACGACGAGAAAACGGTCACCCGGTGCGGACCCCGGACGAAACTGCTCGGTGTCTACTGGCGGGTGGATGACGGTGCTAGCCCGCCCGTAGTACTTCGCAATGCGCTCGGCCACAAAGCGTGAAATTGCAAGGAAGTGATCCACGCGGTCCGCGGCGTGGGTATCCCAGACCCGCACGTACGTGAGTGCCACGGGCACGAGCGCCCGCAGGAGAGCCGGGACGCCAAACTCTCGGACGTAGCGGTGCGAATCATCCCACGCGTACCGGAGCGGCGTGAAGCAGTAGCTCACGTGGAGGGTGTCCGGCCGCGTGATCACCCCTTTCCCGAAGGAGTGCGAGGCGGAAATGACGAGATCGTACGCCGAGAGATCAAACTGCTCGACCGCGAGAGGCATGAACAGCGGGAAGAGTCGGTGTCGGGAGCGCGCGAGAGGAACCTTCTGCAAGAAGGACGTGCGAATCCGACGGGCGTCAAGAAGGCCGGCGGTCACCTTGGGATCGTGGACGAGCGTATAGACCGGTGCGCTTGGAAAGAGCTCCATGAGAATTTTCAAAACCCGCTCCGCGCCACCGAACTGCGTGAGGTAGTCGTGGATAATCGCCACCCGCATACATCCCAGTGTAGCAGCGAGCAGCAAGTGGAGGTCATTCGGTCGCTCGCTGAGGGTTATAGGCTTCCCTCAGCGAGCGACACCGCTGAAGGGAGGGAGATGCATGGAAGAGGGAACCGTAGGTTCTCTCTTCCAGACCTATACCGCACTCCGATCCCCAAACAGCCGGCGGAGGGTTTTCACGAGGATGAGGAAATCGAGTTTCGGCGACCAGTTCTCGATGTAGTGAACATCGAGCGCTGCTTCTTTCTCGAACGGGAGAGAGGAACTGCCAGACACTTGGGCAAGCCCGCTCATCCCCGGCTTAATCGCGAAGAGTTTTTGTTGACGCCGGTCGTATCGCTCAATCTCCTCCGGCAAGTGCGGACGAGGTCCGATGAGGCTCATCTGACCCATGAGCACGTTGAAGAGCTGCGGCAGCTCGTCAATGCGCATCACGCGCAACACGCGACCAACCCGCGTAATCCGCGGATCATTCCGCATCTTGAACAGCGGTCCTGAACGCTCGTTGAAAGGAAGGAGTCGCGGTTTGAGCTGTTCGGCATTCCGCACCATGGTGCGGAACTTGACGATCTGGAATGATGTTCGATTCCGCCCGATGCGCGTTTGCCGAAAGAACAGCGGGCCAGCGGAATCGGCCGTGATCGCAATGGCCACGACAAGGAACAGCGGCGAGAGAATGATCAGGCCGACGACAGCTCCGGCGATGTCGAGCAGCCGCTTCCAGATTCTTCCCCATCCTTCCAGCGGCGTCCGCCGGAGCTCGACGAGGGGATACCCACCGAGCGTCCGGATCACGACGTTGCTGATTCGCGCCTCGTACACGTCGGGGATGTAAAGAAAATCGAACTTGTGGTCCTCGCAGAAATCCAGAAGCACCCGGTTTTCTTCCGGGGTGAGGTCAGACACGCAGCGGATGACGCCGTCGAGTCCGTACTCCTTCTCCAGGCGTTCGAGTGCGTCGCGCTGCACGTGGTCCAACTGCGCGACCACGCGGTACCCGAGATCGGGGCGCTTTCCAAAAAGCGAGTGGAGTCCTGCGGCGACGGGCGCTTGACCCACGAGGATGACCCGGTGAACGCCCCGTCCGCGCCGGAGCAGCTGCAACTGGAGACGGCGGATGACGATGCGTCCGCCCGTGACGAGGAGAATCGCCAAGATCCACGCCGCGACAAGGATGAACCGTGAGTTGAAGAGCTCGGCGCGGATGAACATCCAGAAGATCACCCCGAAGAGTGCGAGCGAAATACCCGCGACGATCCTACTGAGTTCTTCCACCGTGCGGAGCGTCGCCTTCATCGTGTAGAGCCCTAATGTGGCAAACACGACCAACGTAAACAGGGAGACCGCGACCACGAGACTCAAGTACTCTCGGAGCGGAAGGTCAACCTCGAAGAGCACGGGCCGAACCTGGCGAACCAGTGGGCTCACCCGGACCCAGTATGCGAGAAACCCCGCCGTGAAGCAGGCGAGGAAATCGACCGGGAGACGGACCGCGTCAAAGAAAAGCTCGGACCGCTTCATACCGGATCAGCGCAGCGGAGAACGGCCCCGGATCCCCCCGTCCCTTTCGCTGGAACGGTCGGTTCATGCGCGGGAGACACTATACCTCCGTCAGGCCCGATTGACAACCACTATGAGCACAAACCCCGCACGCGTTCGTGTGGGGGTTGTGTTGCAGGGATGAGCTGTACGCCGGGTTCTGTTCCCCGCACCTCTTTGTTCCTCAGGGCTCCTCGCACTGTCGGGCCCCACCAAAGGGGTCCGGTGTGCTTGGCAACCGCAATTCTGAGGTCCAAAGAGGTGCGGGGTAGCGATCATCTCTCTGGGACGTGTGTCACCACACGTCTCGTGCTCCCTACCAATACTTGGGATTGCAGCGGGTGGGGTTTGCCTCGGCCCCGCATTGCTGCGGTACCGCGTGCGCTCTTACCGCACGATTTCACCCTTGCCCCCGCCAGCAACTGCGTAGCTGTTGGCGGGTCGGCGGTGTCATTTCTGTTGCACTCTTCGGCGGCGAAAGCTCTGGTGAACAGACTCCACGTGTCGTCTGTTCTCTCGCAGAGCGTCACTCCGCTCCCGCGTCTTGCGACGGGCAGGCGTTACCTGCCACCCGTATTCCGGGGCGTGCTGTCTGATGGACGCATCAGACTGACGCTTTTCTCGTGAAGAAAGAACTGGTCGCTAGACGGACTTTCTCGCGTCAGGCCTCCGGAATGCTGCCCGGACGTTCCTCACCCCGCAGACTGCGGGGCGCGATCGCCCGCTCATCCCTGCGCCAAAGACTCTACCGTATCCCCCGTCACCTGTCAAGACTATGCGGAAGCACGCGCTCTGTACGGTGCAGGCTTTTTCGGATGTCCAGCCTTCGACAGAGCGGTGTTTACCAAGCGGTCAGCCTCTCGGTTTTCTGATCGCGGGACCGCGACAAACCGGATCGTGCGAAACCCTTGAGCCAGATTCCAGACGCGGATAAACAGTGGGGCAAGATCGAGATTCCGCACCTTGTACTCGCGGTTCAACTGCTTCACGACGAGCTCGCTATCCAGTCGACACTCGAGCTCCGTCACTCCAAGATTCTTCGCTTCGTGAAGCGCGCGGAGGAGTGCGCGGTACTCCGCCACGTTGTTCGTCGTGGTTCCAATCGCCTCGCTCATCCGCATCGGTTTCTTTCCCTCGATCTGAATGACCACGCCGATGGCGGCCGGGCCGGGGTTCCCCCGCGCGCCTCCATCCGTGTAGACAACCGCCTTCATGGGGCGGGCGCGACGGCGCCGCGAAGATCCTGGACGTGCAGATCCACCCGGAGCATTCCTCGGAAGCGGTCCTGACGAATCTCCGCCGCCACGTCCACTCTGGACCCGAGCGGCGGCCGCGGACGATTTCCCCACCGGAAGGCCACGGCCGATCCCGGCATTGCGTGCTCGGGATGCCGTAGCACCATGCGGAGGTGATCGCCATTCGTTCCGATCGAACGACTCTCCGCCACTGACAAGCCGTGGAAGAGAAACACGGGGCGCTCATTCCCGTTACCGAACGGTTCGAGTGCATTGAGCGCGCGCGTGAGGTCAGGCGTCACCAGCGCCAGAAGAAGCGGGCAATCGAGCATGAGCTCGGGCTGGGCTCCGTTCGGCGTCACCGGCGCATGGGCGCGGAAAAAGTCCTCGACGGCTCCAAGCGCCGACCGCGGGAACGAAAACCCAGCCGCGCCGGCATGGCCGCCGTATTTGGTAAGCAGTCCTTTCATCTCACCAACAAGCTCCACCATGTTCGTGCCGGCATCCCTCTCCGGTCCTTGCTTGGGACCGCGAATGGATGCGACACACTCGTCGTCGCGTACGGCGACGGCAACAGCGGGACGCTGGTACTCCTCGGCAAGCCGCCCCGCCAGCACACCGAGCAGCCCAAGCGGCCAGGGCCCTGACGCAACGACCACCGGCGGAAAAGGCTCCCCAAGCGATCGCCGCACTTCGGCCATGATTTCCTCTGTCAGCAGCCGTCGTTCTTCGTTCACCGCGTCGAGCTCGGACGCCAGGCGCTGGGCTGTCCCTTCATGGGTGGTGCGAAGCAACTCGAGCGCGAGGTTGGCATGGCGAAGCCTCCCCGCAGCGTTCAAGCGTGGAACCAGCCGGAAAGTGACCGTATCGGCCGTGACATCGCGGAGCGCGGCGCCGGCGCGCTCGGCCAATGCGTGGAGTCCTGGTCGTCGGCTCCTGCGTAAGACTTCCAGCCCCCAACGGACGAGAACCCGATTCTCGCCGAGAAGCTTGACGCTGTCCGCCAACGTGCCAAGAGCGACCAAGTCAAGCAAGAACCGTTCGTCCCCTGCGCGACCCTCGGCGGCGAACAGCGCGGCCGCGAGCTTCCAGGCGACGCCGACCGCAGCGGGGAACGGCTCCGGGTACTGCGCAGACGGCAAGGCAGGATTCACGACGAGAGCGCCGGGCGGAAGACTTCCCGTCACGGCATGGTGGTCAAGAATGATCACGTCCGCACCGCGGGAGAGTGCGTCGGCCACCGCTGCGGACGCACTGGTCCCATTATCCACGGTGATGAGGAGTGTTGCTGGAGGAACGAGCCGTCGAACCGCAGAAACCGACAGCCCATAGCCATCCTCCCGGTGCGGAAGCTCCACGCGCACCACACCGCCGAGGCCGGTGAGCGCCTCGGCGAGGAGCGCAGCCCCCGTCACGCCGTCCACGTCATAGTCCCCGAAGATCGCGATCGGTTCAGAGATCTTCAGCGCCCGCTGAATGCGCGCGACGGCTGGGCCGCACTGCGGAAGCACTGCCGACTGCTGAAGCGTAGCCTCGTACGACGGATTCAGAAACGCCGCGGCGGCGCTCTCCCCTACCCCACGAAACTGGAGAAGTGCAGAGAGAAGCGCAGAGATGCTCTGCGGGGGCTGTGCACTGCGCAGACGCCACGCGTAGCGTGGCTGCAGCCGAGTCTGCAGTTCCTGTTGTTCCCTGCTCCGTGCCCCCGAACCGAGATCCCTGTTCGGGGTTGGTATCCGCATGTCCTTCAGTGTAGCAGGAACGTACAGCTACCAGCGTTAGGACATGGAGCCGAACGAACACTCGGCCGTTCGAACGGAACCAAATTGGCTCCCCATCCGGGACGACTTTCGAACGGTGAGGTGGGAGGTTATCTACCCGCAACCCCTCGTAGCGCTGCGGCAAATGCGCGCACTACTCTACCCCGCGTAGAGTGAGTGCTTATCGTGACTTCCAAGTGAGGTAAATCTGCACGAGTGCTGCTAAGAACATCACCACACTCAAGATAGCGTTCACCACGGACAGACGCGCTGTTGAGTTTTTCAGGCGACGTAGCATCTCGACCAGCGCGCCCTGGCCACGAAGACCAATGTCAGCGGTTTCTAAAAGCTCTTCATCCCCTTTCTTGGCCCACTCGTTCATTACGGAATATTACCCAAATCTCTCTCGTAGGTCTTATTCCACAGCGTATCCCAAACGATATCTGCTCCACAGAAACCCACATGCTTCATGTGGATATTCCCTCTCTCGTCTTTGCCCCGAATTTCCAGCTCTCTCCCCTCTTTTGCTTTTTTCACGTCCAACTCCTTCTTGCAGAGCGGGCAGACAATCTTTTTCCTCGAAGAAAACATCCCCATGTGCCTACGGCGTTACTGAACGATTACCCGACAGCTTCGTAACCTTATCTCTAACCCACTCTGGCGCTTGGTCCCACAGATACGACGGGATGTGGTCGGTCCAGTGATATTCCGTATGAATTGGCCCTTGAATCTCGAGGCTCTCACTGCCTCCGATGGCGTAGACATCAAAATTCCAGAGCACGGGGTCATTGTCAGATCTGCAAACGTAAAGAGTGCCGCGCGCATCACCAACCGCCAGAGGCGGGAGCAGGCTTCCGTGCCACGCAGCGAAAACGGCACTTTTGGGAAGAGATATTGACGGGAACGGCGATTCCATTCCAAATACCAACCTTTCCTCCGGCTGCATGTTCGCTTGGTATTGTTCTCGTGCCAATGGTTTCGCTTTCATTCTTCTGGGCTGACTGCCCTATTGTAGACGATTTTCGAACGCTGCGGTGGGAGGTTATCTACCCACAGCCGGTCGTCACTCTCCGACAGATGCACGAGCTACTCACATGAAGGCAGGCCGGGCAGGACGCTACCGAATATGTGAGAGGATTTGCGAGAACTTTGAGTCCCACCAAGTCTCGCTCCGGGGATAGTGCCAAGCACAACTCCAAGCCCTTTCCTTCGAACGCAGATGGTGATAGACAGTGCTTGATTATGTGCCCATATGAAACACTTTCCTGAGGCCCTACTTGAAAAGGAAAGTCCGCAGCATCAGGTGGTGTTCGCAATGTATCGAAACCTGAAAGAACTCGTTGATTTTCTCGACAAGGATTACCAAAAGCAGTCTCGTGCCCTCAGCCACGAGTTTAGGGGACACATACTCCAGATATCCAGTTTCGGTGCCGTAACTATCGGTGCCACAGCGGCGCTGGGACAAAATCTTCTTGCTAGCGATTCGCTGGCTAGAATCGCCCTGTTTCTTCTATCCTGTAGCGTTGTTTGGGGACTTTTCCACGTGCTTCACTCTACAGAGCGGAGCGCGATAATCCAGGAACAACAATATTTGAGGATTCGCAGTCGGATAGAGCAGCTCGTACGGGAGCACGAAAAGTATCTGTTGAACCCGAACCCAAGTCAGGAGGATTTTCAGCAAGTCTCTAGAGCAACAGAGGAGGAACTGGTGGAGAACAAGAAGGAAATGACAGGCGGGAGATTGGTTCCTGACCCGACCGCAAGACAAATCTTCGCGCTCTTCGCGCTTGGTATCGGAGTCCTTCTTGCTGCAGTACTCTTCTAACGAACCTCTTGTTTTTGGTTTCGCTCCGTTCTGGTCTTCTATAGAGGTTAAACCTCCATAGTCCTAGAGATTGCGACCCGCCGACCGGTCCCTCGCTGTTGGTTCCGGGGGAGGGATTCGAACCCCCATACGCAGCTCCAAAGGCTGCTGTCCTGCCGTTAGACGACCCCGGAAAATCAGAGACAGTCTACGGCGTCGCAGGGCTGCTGTCCACGACCTCCCCGCCGAGGATGTCGAGAGTTTCTGCGAGGACCGGTTCCGCGGCTGGCGCAACCTGGGCGGAAGCGGCGGCGAACTGGGCGCGGGTTTCTGACGGCAGCATGTGGAGATCGAGACTGGCGAGATCGCGGTCGCGCACGAGGCGAAGCCGCAGTTTCGTCCCGAAGGATTGGTCGAGGCATCCCTCCACCTGCTGGCGGAACGCAGAATCTTTGCACCGCTCGTGGAGGAGCGCGTGGTCGCTCCAGAGGAACAAGGCGCCATCGCGAACCGTGAGGGGAAGCGCGCTCCCGAGCATCGGGCGGAGGAGTGGGTGGAGAAAGGATGCTCTCCGGAGAAATTCGGGCCAGCGTTCGAGGAGCGATTCCGAGGAAATCTCTGCGACGGCACGTTCTTGAGGAGCGGGGGTCGGTACGCGTTCCGGTTCTTCCTGCTGTTGGCCTTTCGTCCGTGGTGTTTCTGCGCGTGCGGACGGGGGTTCACCCGGAGATGCCGCCACCGCGGTCTTGGACGCTCCACACCATTCGAGCGCAAGGAGTTCAACGGGGAGTTCTTCGTACAGTGCGTCCCGGAGTTCGTATTTCGCGCGGAGGGCGGCACGTACGAGCGCCACGAGTCCTTGGAGCGGTTGCCGCTGCGCCTGGGCCTGGAGCCGTTCTTCCTCTTCGGGAGAGAAGGATTCGGCGTGGACGCTCGCGACCGCCCAGGTGGTGAGCGCGCGGAGGTAGCGGGCGAGACTGACGGTGAACTCCGAGAGCGAATTCCCGCTCTCGCTCACCTGCCGAATGATGGCGAGCGCCCGTTCGGCGTTTCGCGTAAAGAGCGCGTCCACGAAATTCTGGATCGCGGAGATTGGCGCGAGGCCGAGAATCCGGTTCACATCCTCCGCCGTCATTCCCTGTTCGCCGATGCCGACGAGCATGGCGAGGAAGCTTTCGGCGTCGCGGAAACAGCCACCGGAGAGGTTCGCGACAATGCGCAGGGCGTCCGGAGACATCTTGAAATGTTCGGCGCGTGCGATGGTCCCGAGGCGTTCCACGAGGACAGGGGTGGCCGCACGGCGGAAGACGAATGTCTGGCACCGCGAACGGACCGTCTCGGGCACTTTCTCCAACTCCGTTGTGGCGAGGATGAAGATCGCATGCAGCGGGGGTTCCTCGAGCGTTTTCAGGAGCGCGTTAAAGGCATCTTTCGAGAGCATATGCACCTCGTCCACAATGTAGACTTTCCAGTGCCCGTGCGCCGGCGCGAGGCTGATGCGCTCTTTGAGAAGCCGGATGTCGTCAATGCCGCGATTGCTCGCCGCGTCAATTTCGATGAGGTCGAGATGCGTCCCTTGGGCAACTGCCCGGCAGGATCCGCAGGTCCCGCATGGCTCCACTCCCTTCGGATGCTCGCAGTTCAAGCGCTTGGCGAACAACCGCGCAACCGTCGTTTTTCCCGTGCCCCGAGGGCCGGCGAAGAGGTACGCGTGGGCGAGTTTCTTCTGTTCTAGCGCGCGGGAGAGCACGCGGATGACGTGTTCCTGGCCTTGGACCTCTGCGAAGGTCTGGGGTCGGTACTTCCGATAGAGCGTCGGCTCGACACTCTGGGGCACGGTCGCCATGGGATCAGTGCGTGTGCTCCAGAGTTGGCGTCGCCCCGCGGAAGATCAGGAATTTGTTCCCGCCGAAGTTCACCAGCGTCACAATCGCCACAGCGAGAATTTTGGCTGCGACGTCGGTATTTGGGCCGAACACCGCGTGGAGAACGAGAACTCGTCCCGTCAAGAACGACGTGACGGCCTGGTTCAAGAGGTAGGTGGTGGTGTAGAAGATAAAAAACCTGGCACCTTGGCTTGCGAGCACGGCCGCGCGGGGATCGCGGAACGTCCAGAATTTGTTCAAGAAGAATACGACCATCATTGCGATGAGCACGCTCACGAGGTTGGCGGGGATGACCGGATACGCTCCTCCGCATCCGGTGGGGAGATCGGTGAGCGTGGATGTTTCCTGAATTCCCGAAGGTCCCACGCAGAGGACAGTAACCCACCGGACAAGCCGCGTGAGTCCAAGGTACACGCCGAAGTCCACCACAAAGGCGATGGAGCCCGTAATGCCGAACTTCACGAACTGGCGGAGGCTCGGCGGAAGACGCCGATGCGCCGCGTCATGAAGCGCGCCGAGCGCACGGAGAAGCATACAAGAGAGTTTAGCCTGACGAGGCAAGATCTGTCTCGGTGGGTGATGTGCGTGCGGCCGGGGATGGTATCTGGCCGACTGGCTTCATGACGTTTTCGACGGCCCCCCAGTGCGCCTCTCCCTCTGCGGGAAGGAGAATGGTCACCTGATCTCCCGACTCGAGGTGGTAGAACGTCACGGAAGCAAGGAGGACCCGGTACGGCTTCCCCTCGGCCTCGACGACGTAGTTCCCCGCCTCATCGAGCTTGAACGTGCCGAGGACCCGGCGGCGGTCCGCGGGGCTGATCTGCTTGTAGACGAAACTCCCATCTGGTTCGATGGTGAGCTTGAGTTTATCGCCTTCCACCAGTTTGCTCTTGCTCGCGTAGTTGGCGGGGACGGGGTAGAGCTGCCCGTCTTCTCCCTCCATGTGCTCGCCGTCGAATCGTCCGTAGATCATGCGGGGGCCGCCCTCGGCTCCCTGCGGGATTTCCGGTTTGATCGCGGAGGCACTCCGCGGCTTCGCCGCGGGCTCTTCGCCGCTCAAGAGCTGCTTGACGATCTGGACGTTCCGCTCAATTTCCTCGATCCGGCGCTTGATGAGCGCAAGGAGTTCTGGGCTCAGTGGGTTCATGCTGTTTCCTGGGGTTTGTTCGCGTCTTTGGGACGGCTCGGAAGGGAGCATACCACCGGTTGCTCGCGTCGTCCAGCCCGCTGCGGTCTTCTTAAAGGCCCGTCGCGGCGTTTCCGAGTACACTGTACCGGGTGATAGTCTGGAGACGGGGACTGGCAATCGGGGGCATTCTCCTCCTGGCGGCAGGAGCGCGACTCTGGGCGCTCACCGAGTACCCACCCGGGCTGTACCCCGATCAGGCGGCGAATGGCGAAGATGCACTGGACATTCTGTCGGGAAACCTCCAGGTATTCTCTCTCCGAAACAACGGACGGGAAAGTCTCTTCTTTTACGTGGTTGCGCTCACGGTGGGGATCTTCGGCGTCGGAACCTGGCCGCTCTTTCTCGCCTCTGCCCTGTGTGGGATCGCGACGGTTGCCGCGACGTACGCGGCGGGCGTTCGACTCTTCGGGAAAGCGGCAGCGATGCTCGCGGCGCTCTTCCTGGCCACCAACCCCTGGCACGTCACCCTCTCGCGGACCGGGTTTCGGGCCATCACCGTTCCCCTCTTCATCGCGCTCACCCTCTGGGGCCTCGCGCGGGTCTTCCAAGCCGCCACGCCCCGGGCGCGCTGGACGAGCGCCATCCTCGCGGGTCTTGCCGCCGGCCTCGGCTTCTACACGTACACCGCGTACCGGGCGTTTCTGGTCTTTCTGATGCTCGCGGGAGCGATTGTCATCGTCCGTCTCTTCCTCCAGCAGAGCGTCCGTGATCGGGCGCAGCCTGCTCTGCTCCCTCTGGCGATCGCTGGGGTGACGGCGTTCGCCGTCGCGCTCCCCCTTCTCTGGTTCTTCGCCGCGCATCCGGGTTTTTCGTTCGTTCGCGCGCAGCATGTCTCGATTTTCAATCCCGATCTCAACAACGGCGATCCCAAGGCCACGCTGCTCCGCATGACCGGGCGCACGCTCCGCGCCTTCGTGTGGGACGGGGACGGCAACCCGCGGCACAACGTCCCCCGTCCCAGGATTCCCTACACGCCGGGCGGCATCCACCACTACCACGGCGGGGGAACGCCGTTTCTCTCCTTCGTGCCGGCGCTCCTCGGCCTGGTCGGCGTTCTCGTCGCGCTCCGGCGCGCGCCATGGCTCATCCTTCTCTTCCTCACCATGCTTCTCCCTGCGGTCACGACGGCGGAGGGAATTCCCCACGGACTGCGGACGGTCGGCGCCATTCCCGCCCACGTCTTCCTTGCGGGCCTCGGCGGACAGTGGCTCTGGACGCGCGTCCGACGGCTCCCCTGGGGAAGCGTACGGCTTGCTACGCCGGTGATCGCCGCGCTCGCCCTGATCTTCACGGCGCTCTCCAACCTCGGCTGGTACTTTAGCGTCGCGCGGAACTCGCCGCTTGCGCACTATGAGTACCGCGCGGACCTCACGGAGGTCAGTATCTTCCTGAACGCGGCAGCGCGGGGGAACTCGGAGGCGCCGGTGCCGTATCTCGTCCTCGACCGGTTTTCGGAACAGACGGTCCATTTTCTCACCACACCGACAGGCCGCCGGTACCGCCTCCTCGATCCGAAAACAAGTGCGAAGACCCGGCTGAAGCGGGGCGAGCAGATACTCTTCGTACAATCGACGCTGTTCGACGCGCAGCGGTACCGACGGGTCTTCCCACGCATCCGGGTCATTGACGAACGGACCAATCGGTTCGGGGAGACAACGATGCTTGTCCTCGCACCATGACTCGTCGAGCGCTGAAGCGGCTGTTCCCGTGGACGGTCATTGCGATCGTGGCACTCGGGTTTGCCCTCCGTTTTCCCTTCTTGACCTCGCGCTCGCTCTGGTTTGACGAGGCGTTTTCGTGGCGGCTCATCGGGTATTTCCCGTCGTCCGAGTTCTTCACGCGCGCGGCGGCCGACGTGCATCCGGTGCTCTATTACCTTCTCCTCTGGTTCTGGATGCTCCCTGCGCGTGGCACTGGTCCGGAGACGACACTCCTCTGGCTGCGCGCGCTTTCGGTTCTTTTCGGTGCGGCCACCGTTGCAGCGATGATCCTCGCCGGGCGGGTGCTTTTCCGCTCCCGGTGGGTGGCGTGCGCTGCCGGACTCCTCACGGCGGTGAGCGCCTTCCAGATCCAGTACGCCTGGGAAGCACGGATGTACACGCTCGGGACGGTTCTGGTCCCACTCGCCATGGCCGCACTCGTCCGCGTCGCGGAAGTCCGGTCGCGCGGGAACGTGTGGTGGGCTGGCCTTGGGTTCGGGGGCGCCCTCGGGGCGCTCCTCCACGTGCACTACTATGCGCTCTTCTCCTGGGTTGCGCTCGGCGCGGCGAAACTCGCGTACTTCCTCGGTCGGATGCGACGGGGTGCCTCGACTGTCCTCCGCTCACCAAACTTCCACGCCGCCGAAGTCGGGTTCTGGCTCTCCGCGCTCCTCTTCCTCCCGCAGGTACCCGTCTTCTTCGCGCAAGCGCAGCGCGTCCAAGAGGCGTACTGGATTCCCCGCATCGGCGCGTGGTCCATCCCGAATACGTTCGCCCGCCTCTTCTGGGGTGGAGCTGGCGACATTTCCCCGGTCTGGGCCGTTCTCGCGTCGCTCGCCGCGCTGTTCTTCGTGGTGTTCCCGCTCCTGCGCGGCCGGTCCTTTGGCGATCTGGTGGCGGCGACGAGCTTCGTCATCCCCCTGCTCTTGAGCGCTGCGGTCTCGCTGCGGACGAGCGTCTACCTCGATCGGTACTTCTTGTTTGCCTCCCTCGGTCTTCTGCTCCTGCTCGCGCGAACGGTATCGTTCCTTCCTTCTCGACTCCGCATGGCGATACTCGTGGCTCTTGCCGGCTTTGGCTTCCTCTCCGTGACGCACTTCTGGCAGCAGCTCGATTTTCCCCGCCACCCCGGCGCTCGCGCTGCTGCGGCGTTCCTTGCCGAGACAGCCATGCCGAGCGAACCGATTGTGGTGAGCTCGCCGTTCGCGTACTTTCCCCTCTCGTTCCACCTCGGCTGCGATGTCCGCGGAGGATCCTGTCGGGAAGGACGATCGGTTCGCCTGTACTCCGAAACCGGCGAAGTCGCGCATTTCGCCGGGGCGCCCATCCTTACGCCGAACGATATCGTCGGCCCCGAAGTACTCACGTCTCATGTCTCACGTCTCATACCTCGTCTTTGGGTTGTAGACACCACCGGCTTCGGCGGCTCTTCTCTGCCGGTTCCACCTTCCTACCGCCTTGCGTCCGAAACGCGATTTTCAGAACTCTTTGCCTTCCAAGGGGACATTATCGTACGAAAGTATGTCTTTGAACCCATCAATTAACGCCCCTGGTATCTCATGGAGCGAGCGATGATCAGTAACTGGTCCGGAGAAAACAACTGCGGACAAGGTGGGGGATATCTACCTCTCCCGATTTGAATCAAGTACTTATCAGTCTGCCAAATCAACTCGTCTGCGTACCCGTCATCTTCGATGGTCATGGCACCGGGAACGCCATTTATGTCGACGGCCCTCTCCAGACGCGAAGCGCGTTCCGGTCGGACGCGAATGTCATAGGCGGCAAGCGCACGTGGAATCTTGATGGTTGAGAGAGCCTGTATCTCCTGTCCGCAGCTGTAGGACTCACGTACTCCCGCACCATCACGCTTTGGGTCACCAGTGATTGAGCGCTCAGCTAGACTTAGCTGTACACCGGGAGGTAGAAATGTTGGGACCATATCACCATATCTTTCGAAAAAACGTTCCGCGTCATTCCATTTAAGAGACTTGAGGAAGTTTAGCTCTTTTAGGCTATGAGTGCCCTCTCCTCTATAAACTCTTTCTGCGACGCCGAAATTAAAACCCGCGCAGACTTCCTTGTAGTAAGAGAGCGAATATTGAGTGGCGTCGGGTGATCGGCATTCCTCGATGCGCTTCACGTGTCCAAGGCATTGCACATAGTTCTGCCTTCCCGAGGATGAAAACCGTAACCTATTACATTTGCCTTTGGTGAGGGTGTTCGCATCAAACGAGAAGATTCCTCCAACTGAAGTTCCTGTCAGGGAGGTTGCATAATGCTCTGCGGCCGAGCGCCAGCTGCTCGCGAGGATAAATGCGCCGAGCAGGAGCACTACCGCGCTGAATGGCGCTGTGCGGCCACGATAGCACAGGTGCGTAACGAGTCGGATAAAACCCAGGTGGAGTGCTGCCACCAGCGCCCACGTGAAAAGAAGCCAATCGTAACTGGGTCCGCCGAGAATACCCAGGATGATGTGTGCGAGAGGGAAACTCGAAGGAGAGAACGGAACATAGAGAACCCATGGAACGATGTTGGCCGCGCGGTTTGCCCAACGTTTTCCGGGGAAGAAGAGTAGATGCCAGGAAAATGATAGAAACCAAATGGTAGCCAACAGGCCGAGATTCAGCGCAAAACCGGTGCCGAGTGCGAAGAGATCGTACTCTGCTTTAAAGTAGAGTCCGATTCCGAGCGTGGCGAGAAGAAGAACAGCAACGGAGGAGAGGACGAACCACCGAATGTACCTAAGAGGTATTCTGTCCTGTTCCGTTTTCATTTGAGGAGGAACTTCGTTGGTATTCATGATGTGGATTGCTTAGCTTTCTCCACAACCCACCAAAGGTTGTGTCCATCGCGGGCTCCGTAACCAACGTACTTTCCATCTGGACTGAAGTGAGGTTCCCAGACGTAATCGTACAACCTTCCTCGTTTTCCATTCACTACCATCGCATACTGACCGTTGCTAGTTACGCCTGCCCAGGCCATAGATTGTCCATCCAGGCTGAAGGCAAACTTAACCTGACCCCAAAAGCGTGTGTCGCCACGGTCAAGTTCCTTATTGCCGTGCATAAGAAGTGTCCGGTCCTCTTCATCATGCACAAAATACACGGGGAGATCTGACCCGGGAGGAAACCTAAGGTTACTCACCCCTCCTTCGTACACGCGGCTCCGACCGCCTTTCCAAACTATGTATTGTCTTCCGCCGTGTTCTTCTTCGTAGGCTACAAACGCGACACTTCGTCCATCCTGACTCACGGCGAGTGAATCAAAGTCGATCCCGGCGTGGTCTTCCAATTGGTTGGTGCCAATCACCAGAAAACAATCTTGATCGCATGCGGCGTAGGCAACCGTTTCATCGGTAAAGACGGGAGGACTTACTCTCTCGTATTGCTTTCCTTGGAGGTGTTGCAACCGGGACCCGTCGTTGATAATGATCGCGATGAATGCTCCAAGAGTCTCATCCGCGCGTATCGCGTCGGGATGATATAGAATAATCGGCACCGCAATTGCCGTACCACCCCGGTTCATCGCCATTTCTGGAAACTTCTCATGAGCCACAAGTTGAGAAGGGTTTCGATATCCAATCCAGCCGGGAAGCTCCCTACTCACCCGCCCATCAAGAACGACAAACTGCTTCTTCTCTTTTCTGTCTGTCCCAATGTAGGCAACATGCCGTCCATCGCGGCTGAAAGTGATGGAGTCGCCATCAATCTCGTCAAATTGTGCCTGCTCCTCGCGGCCGTCTATAACTACAAAAGTCTTCTCTCCTCTTTGAGCTGTATAAGCATTTCGATGCCCGTCGGGACTGAACACAACTCTTCCCACCTGATCGTAGGATTTTCCACGTATGCCGTTGATTACCACGTGTTGCTTCCTATCCTCGAAAGCAATAAAGGCAGAGGAGCCGTCCGCGCCGAAGGACGGAATGCCGGTGTTGCCAATTGACCAGGTGACCGAATCACCATTCTTTGCGGATGCGAGAAATGCCTTCTCTTCAAAGGTTCTTTGCGCCACATACCCAACCATGTACCCAGTCGGACTAAATGCAATACCACCGAATCCATCTCGAAATTGAGGAAAGAAACAGGACCAGTGGAAGCTCATTTCTCCGCAAGCATCATATGCGTAGCGAAACGGAATCCGCGCGAGAAGCGTGGTGCGTGTATTGAAAGAAGAAGCGGGGGAAACCTTTTGTCCAATGGGAAACGCCTCCGACATATCTGGGAAGCGGAATAGTAAAAGCCAGAGGAGAAAAATGAGTAAACTACCACTACCCACCAAAAGAGCGATGGTTTGTTTACGCACAACTGCAGTATACACTCTTTACAAGATCCTATAAGCAGCGGCTACTCGAGTGCGAATTCCTAAAATTATAAAGGTTAGAACCTCCAGGTTGGTTTTAGTGGCGGATCCTGCAAGCGGCTCCCCACATTCCTCTGCCGGAGGCGCGCGCCGTCCGCTCGGCTGCCCGGAACACCTCTCGGTATTTCACGTCGGGAGGATACGGAAAGGCCGTCGCGTAGCCTTCCTTCACCAAAAGCTCGTTCACAAACACGTCGCCAAGGTAAACGAATCGGAGGATGCGGCCGTACCGGTCGGTCTCCGATACGTCTTTTTCCAAGCGGACGCGCTTCCCTTCGACGAGCTGACGATTGCGTTCCGTTGCTTCGTGCGCGAAGCATTCGACCGTCCGCCGTCCCGCCCCGGTTTCCGGCGTATCAATCCCGACGTACCGGACAATGCGCCCATCGGCGAGCTTCACGGTATCGCCGTCAATAACTTCTTGAACTTCTGCTTCTTCGCCTCGAGTTGCAGGCTTTGGCGTCGCGTGAGCCGCTTGAGCAACCGGAGAAACCGCGGGGGTCGGCGAGAGGCTCGGCGGTGGCGAAGGTTGGTTGTTACTGCCAAGTGCAAGGAAGAAAAGAAACGCACCAATGCCAGGCACAATCCACCAGAAAATCTTTTGCATATTCACACGCTGCGCTTCCACGGGCGAGCAACTTCCAGAACGTAGACCGGCCTGTCGGTCGTAGCCTTCCTTCGCGCGAGTTGCACAACTTCCATTACATTCCTCTTTTCCAACGACGTACCGTTTCCAGGGCGAAGGCCGGCCAGTATCGCGGCGACAGCGGCAAGTCCTGGGTTGGCACCAGCGGGACTTCCCTTCCCCCAAACCCGGTTTTGAAGAGCGTGAGTCCAGCCCAGGGATGTCCGCGTTCCGATGCGACGCCCCAGAAGTTGTACTCGCGGCAGCCGCGACGCTTCGCTTCGCGAATGGCCGCCCACTGGAGTGCGTACGCCGCCGGCACGTGGGGGCGAAGTCGCGACGAAGCCCCATGGTGGTAGAACGCGCTCCACGGCGTGAACAGGATCATCGCCGAAGCGAGCGGCTTCCCCTCATGCTCGGCGAAGAAGATGGCGGCGTTTCCCTCCGCAGCGAACGTCCGGAACTCGGCCGTCAGGGCGCGTTCAGAAAACGGGACGAACCGCTCGCGTCGCGCGGTTTCCGCGTAGAGACGGAGAAACATCGGGAGATCCTTCGGGGAAGCGGAAGCGCGCACCCGGACGCCTTCGCGCTCCGCGCGGCGGATGAGGTTCCGAGTAGTTTTGCGCATCTGCGCGAGGAGTTCCTCCTCCGCTGGCGAGAGGTCGAGGATCCAGAGGCGCTCGGCGTGGATGTGGATCGGGGCAGCGCGGAATCGAAGGTCCAAGTAGAGCTCGCGGTGCGTTTCGGTGTCTTCCTGAATCGGGCTCACGCGGAGAACATCCAATCCCCGCCGCGTGCTTTCATCACGGAGCGCTTCGAGGAGATTTCGTATGGCGTCGACTCTGCCCTTCTCTGCAACTGGTCCGTGGGGAACGTGAAGGAATGTTGCTCGTCGCGCGGTCACCGTCACCGCCTGGGCGATTCCCACGGTTCGCGCGTCTTCCGACACCTGAAGACGAATCACCTGCTCTCCGAGCATCTCCTGCACTTCACCCCACGCCCACGATTGAAGAAAGGTTGGAGGCGCGAATGCCGCGAGAGCAAATTCCCACGCGGCGCGATCGGTCGCTGAACGGATCGTCATTGGGGATTGGCATGCCCCCAGTGCGGGAGCGACCGTGCCTTACGGACACTGCGGAGGACCCGATCGGCCTCGGGGATACCAATGCCAGGCGACGTGGGGAGATTCACGGATCTTTGAGCGGCCTCTTCTGCGTGCGGACAGGAACCAAGGCGGTACTGGACCGCGGAGAGGTCCGTGTCGCGCGGCGCCACGACGGTATCGTACCAGTCGCCGAGAATGATTCCCGCTCGGCGAGCCGCCGCATGGAGACGAGCCGGGTTTGGGACGCGAATCGTGTACCGGAGGAATCCGTGGGTGCGATCGGGCGGTATCTCGGGCAGGCGAACATCCGAGAAGTCGCGGAGCGATTCCGTGTAGTGCTTCGCGAGCGTCTGCCGCTGCTGGGAGAATTCCGGCAGCTGCTGGAATTGAGAACGCGCAAGGGCGGCGAGCGCGTTCGGCAAGTGATGCGGCGCGAGCGATGGCGCTCCACCGCGCTTTTCCGCTGCTGTCAGCGCTTTGGAGAGCACGCCGAGCTCTTGGAAGCTTCTGAGCGCGTACCGGCCTCCTGCCCAGTAGGTTTCCCGGGCAGCGGTGGCAAGCAGGGGATGCAAGAGCTGTTGAGCAATCCACCAGCGAGACGGGACCGGGAGTGCGGCGATGCGTGGCGCGAGCCGTTGCGCGACGAATGCATTGCGAACGAACAGTGCTCCGCCGAAGACAGAGGAAATGACTTTGTCTCGGCCAAAGGAAACAATGGCGGCGTCTCCGAAGGTTCCAACGGGGCGGCCTTGGTACGTCGCGCCGAGCGCATGAGCACAATCCTCAATGACGAACAGGTTCTGGGCGCGAGCGATCTCCAAGAGCTGGTCGAGATCTGCCGGAAGTCCGAAGGTGTGCTGAACAATGAGGACACGCGGGCGACTCCTTGGTGGAAGCGCTTCGAGCTTTCGCCGCAGATCGTCGGGATCCATCGTGAAGGTGTCCGGGCGGATATCGACGTAGACCGGCGTCGCGCCAACCCAGAGCACCGGTCCGGGAACGGAGACGCACGTGTACGCTTGGAGGAAGACGGCGTCTCCCCGCCGGAGTTCAAGCGCCTCGAGGACGAGGCGCAAGGCGTTTCTCCCGCTGCCGAGCGCCACCACACTCGCGTTCTCCACATGAGCCTTCAGCTCCTGCTCGAGCCGTTCACGATGGGGTCCGTTCTGCCACGCCGCGGGCCGCACGAGGAGAGCAGCAGCGAGCCGGACGTCCCGAAGCGACACCGTCGGTGCCAGCGAGGCGTGGATGACGCGAGCGAGAGTCATGCGGAGGACAAGAATTTCTGGCGGAGCGATTCGGGAATCCGTCCCTCAAGGAGGACGACCGTGCCTGCGCCGAGGAGCGGTTCGATACGGGAAAACGCTCGCTCCGGGCGCGGTTCCACGACGATGTGGAGAGGAACATCCGAACCGCCGTTCGCTGCTCCCGCGATGAGGTCACGAGCAAAATCTCGTGCCGTTACGACGGTGAGATCTGGCTTCACGCGCCGGAGCGTTTCCCCGATACGGCGATGCGCCGCGGCAGATGCCGACCCAAGTTCGATCATCGTGGTGAGGATCACGACCGTGGTCCTCGCTGCGGCAGCAGGGAGGTACTCCAGTGCGGCGGCGACGCCGTCGGGATTCGCACTGTATGTGTCATCAACAACGAATGTATTTCGCGGTCCGGTTCGCGGTTCCATGGTCCGCGGGAGTGGACGGAGGATGGGCGCGCGCGCGGCGAGCTCGTCCGGAGAAACGCCGAGGACCTCTGCGGCAGCCCACGCGCCGAGGAGATTCCCGGCCTGGTGCCCACCGAGGAGGGGGACGTCTACCTGGTGAGTCGTCCCTCGACTCCGAACCGTCAGATGGAACTGATCGCGGCGGACCGAAAGCTTCTCTCCGCGGACATCGTTTCCTTCCCGGAATCCGTAGCGGACCACCCGCGCGGCCGGGCTCTCGCGGGAAAGTCGGACACACATCGGGTCATCCCCGTTCACGATGGCAACTCCCGTCTCTGGCAAGGCGCGGAGAAGCTCTCCTTTCGCGCGCGCGAGCTCTTCGAGCGAGCCAAACAGCGCGAGGTGCTGGTCCCGGACGGCGGCGAGGATCCCGATTCGCGGGTGGACGAGGGCCGCGGCACGGGCGATCTCCCCAAGGCGGTACGCGCCCATCTCGCACACAAACAGCGTGTGCTGTTCGGTGAGATCCTTGAGAATAACCTGCGCGATCCCGACGTCCGTATTGGTGTTGGCTGGAGTTTTCAATACGTGAAACCGTGCGCCGGCAAGGAGAGCGAGAAACTCCTTGGTGCTCGATTTCCCGAAACTCCCCGTAATCCCAACGGTCGTCAAACCGCTGATGGCGCGCATCCGATGCGCAGCGCGGCGGATGATTCTCCGACGCTTCCACGCGGTGACGGGGACGGTCCCAAAGACGATGGCGGCCACCAGAGCAAAGAGTCCGCGGTCGAGCGCGAGAAGTGTCAGCGTCCACGGCCATTCGAGGACGCGCCCGAGAACGGTCAGGAGGGCAGCGGCCAGCATCACGCCGGACAGCAGAATGCCGATCCGCGGCGATAGATGAGGCCGCCGAAACGCGCGCTGGGCTATTTCCCGTACGAACCACGCGGTCTCGCCGGCGTACACGGTAGTGAGGGCGAAAAGTGACGATCGTGCGGACGACCATGCGGGGTCAACGAGCCACCAGGCGAGCGCTCCCCATTTGGCGAGTGCCAGCGGGGAAACGAGTTGCGCGCGGACACTCGGGAGACGGAGGTGAGCAGTGACGCGATCCAAGCGAAATTCTTTCACTTGCCAGAGGGACAGCTGCTGCAGCGTGACCCGGAGCATCCGCGCACTCCAGAGAGCGACGAGGAGTACGGTCACCGTTTCAATCGGTAAAAGACTTTACCTTGGATGCGGAGATCAATGTACTCGAGACGGCGCAGGGTCTCGGCATCCAGTTCTTCCGTGACCACTTTCTCGAGCGCCCCGAGTTGGTCCGTGAGCGGCCGCCGGGCATCGAGGAGGACATTCCAGCCGCCGCTGGTGTGGACGTGGACCTCTTCGCTCCCGATCGCCGGGATAATCAGCTCTTCGACCGATACCGAGAATTGCTCCGGGAGCTTCACGACGACCTCGTGGAAGAGCTGCATCACGGCGGGGTTGAGCACCGTATCTCCCGGTCGAACGGGAATGGTGGTGTGGAGATCCCGGACGCGCGGGAGCTGGGCGCGGCGGGCATCCTCGGACGACACTTCCGCAACGATCCGTCCTTCACTCTCGAGCGCGAAGGTGCGCCCGCCGACCTCCAGGAATGCCACGGTGACTTTTTCCTGCAGGTAGAGCTCCAGCGTCGCGGGCAACCGACGGAGGACCTGCACCGTCGCGAGCTCCGGGAATTCAGCGCGGAGGGTCTCTGCCAGGCGATCGCGGGGCACGAGGAAGAGCCGCGGCGTTCCCTGAAAGACTGCCTCACGTTCGATGAACGCTTTCACTTTGGACTCCACCTGCGTTCGGAGCAACTCGCTGCCGCCTTCCACGCGAATTTTTTCCACGCGGAACTGGGGAGCAAAGAGCGCAGATGCGCCAAGCGCGAGCGATACCCCAGCGCCGAACAGGAGCAGGGCTCTCCCCCGCCCCCGCCGCGGAGATAGGACACGGACGGGAAGCGAAACGTGGACGTTCTGCCGAGCGGCGATTCTCGTTCCCCCGCTCGGAGGACGTCGGACCCCGTTAGAGACCCCGTCTCTAACGGGGCGGATATCGTCCATGGTGGAGGATGACTAGTGTCGCTCGTCGGAACGCCGGAGAGTGTCTTGACCGCCCAGGTACGGACGGAGGACGTTCGGAATGCGCACGGTCCCGTCGGCCGTTTGATGCACTTCAAGGAGCGCTGCGATGGTGCGTTGGATGGCGTACGCGGTTCCGTTCACCGCGTGTCCGAGGCGCAACTGTCCGTTCTCCGCGCGGAATTTCACGGGGAGTCGTCGGGTTTGGAAATCGGTCGTATTGCTCGTCGAATGTGTCTCGACAAAGGCATTCCGGGACGGAAACCACGCTTCGATGTCGTAGGTTGCGGCGGCGGCAACGCCGAGGTCTCCCGTGCAGAGTTGGACGACGCGGAATGGAATCTCCAGGTCTTCCATGAGCCGCTTCTGGAGTTCCAGAAAGAAACGGTGTTCCCTCACTGAATCTTCCGGACGGCAGAAGGAGAACATTTCTACTTTATCGAACTGGTGGACACGAATGATTCCACGGACATCCTTCCCGTGCGAACCAGCCTCACGCCGGAAGCACGTGGAGAACGCGACGAACCGAGCCGGCAGGTCCTTCTGGGAGAAAACCTGACCGGCGTACATGGCTCCCACCGACTGTTCGGAGGTCCCGACGAGTACAAGGTCGTCTTGCGTTGTGTACACCTCTTCTGCCCCTCGATCGAGGTACCCCATCGCGTCCATCCGCTTCCGCTTGATGAGTGCCGGCGGGAGAATCGGAGTGAACGCTTCTGCCGCAAGGACCTTGAACGCATGGGTAACGAGTGCAAATTCCAGGCGGACGCCATCGCCAAGGAACGCACCAAAACGAGAGCCCGAGGCTGCGGCGGCGTGTTCGATGTCCAGAATGCCGAGGCTTATCCCTAATCCCAAATGATTACGTGGCAGAAAGGAGAACTTTGGTAGCGGAAGCAATGGTTCAGTCACAACGTGGTTGGCGGATGCATCCGAACCGACGGGAACCTCTGGAAGTGGGAGGTTTGGCAATTTTTTCCAGAGTTCAAGGCGGCTCTTTTCCAGCAGAGCGAGATCCCCTCTTCCCGTCGGGCCAAGCAAACGGAGATTTAGCGAACGGAGTTCCGAAATCCGCTGTTTCCTTTTTTCACTGGAGAGTTTGGGAACTTCCTCACTTAATTTATTTCGTTGCGCAGTCAATTGTTCAACCTTTGCTTCTGCTTTCCGCCACTTTGTATCGGCGCGGATTAGCGCTTCGACCTCTTTCTTCAGAACGCCCCGTGTCCCGAGCCGCTTGATCACGGTAGCGGGATTTTTCCGGAGGAGTTCGATGTCAATCATGACGTTCCGGTCGCAAGAGTGGGAAAAAGAGCACATCGCGGATGCTTGGGCGGCCCGTTGCCAGCATGACGAGTCGGTCAACACCCATTCCCCACCCGGCGGTCGGCGGAAGCCCCACCTTCAATGCTTCGATGTACGCAGCGTCCAGTGGGTGAACCTCCGACGACCCGCGAAGGGAGGCCTGCTCGCGAAAGCGCCGTTCCTGCTCCCAAGGATCGTTTTCCTCGGTGTACGCCTTAATGAGCTCCATGCCCCCAACGAGGATCTGCATCCGCTGGACCAGGCGTGGTTCGTCCGGAGAGCGCTTCGCCAGTGGCTCGAGCTCGACCGGTGCCCCAAGGAGCACCAAGGGACTCGTCGCGTTGCTGCGGACCGCGGCGTTGATCAGTGCGTCCATGAGATTCGGGAGGGTTCGATCCTCAGGGAGATTCACCTCGAGCTTCGTGAGTGCCTTCTCGTAGGCGCGTGGATCTCGGTCGCTCCCCAGGTTGACACCCGCCGTCTCCTCCACCGCATCCACGACGGAGACCCGCGGCCACGGCGGCGTGAAGTCCAGTGTCTGTCCCTGGGCCGTGAGGCGCGGGCTTCCCACGACCTCCGTGAGGAGCGTTGACACGAGGCGCTCCGTGAAAGGAATGAGATCATCTACGGCGGTGTAGGCCCAGTAGAACTCGCAGATGGTGAACTCCGGGTTGTGCTGTCGGTCAATCCCTTCGTTGCGGAACGCCTTCCCGACTTCGAATACTTTCTCGTAGCCCCCGATCATGAGACGTTTCAGATACAGCTCGGGGGAGATGCGAAGGGTGAACTCCAGATCGAGCGCACGGTGATGCGTGCGAAACGGGTGCGCCGCTGCGCCGCCCGGCTGGGACTGGAGGATCGGGGTCTCCACCTCGATGAACCCTTCGCCCGTGAGGAACGCTCGGAGACCGTGGAGGAGTTTGACGCGCACGTCAAAGACGCGGCGCGTTTCTGGATTCGCGAGGAGATCCACTTCCCGATGACGCGCGCGCTCTTCCTCGTCGCGCAACCCAGACCTCGGATCAGGAGGCGGGCGGAGCGCCTTCGCCAGCGGCGCCCACGTGGTGACGTCAACGCTCAGTTCCCCCGCCTGCGTCTTGACGACCGGCCCGGAGGCGGTGAGGAGATCGCCCGGATCCAGCGCGTCGAGCAGGTGAAACAGCTCGCTGGACAGTGCGTCCGAGCGACAGAGGAGCTGCAGTGTTCCCGAGTCATCTTTTAGATCAAGAAACCGGACACCGCCGTGTTCGCGCGTGCCAACGAGTCGTCCCGCGACCGTGACGGCTTCCTTGGTTTTTGCGAGCGAGGCGAAGCGCGCACGGACATCCGCCGCGGTGTGGGTGCGACCGTGCCACGTAGGGTACGGCTCTCTGCCACGAGTCCGAAAGAGTTCCCGGTGTGCCTCTCGGGCGGCGAGGAGATCGTGTCGCACTGCTGATCCTTAAGATGGAACCCTACAGGATTCCGGAGACCGAGGCAACCCAGGTCTCCGCGCACTGCGCGGAGCTCTAGGCGATGCGCACGATGCTCGCTTCTTTGGTGCCGCTCGGCGTTCGGATGAGCGCGGTATCCCCGACCCGCTTGCTGAGGAGCGCGGTTCCTACCGGTGATTCGTTCGAAATTTTTCCCGATGCCGGATCCGCCTCGTTCGCCCCCACGATGGTGTACGTGGTTTGATCTCCGTTCCAGTGGATCGTGACGGTGTCTCCAACCGCCACCGCCGTGTGGTTCACCGTTTCGTCTTTCCGAATCACTTCCACGTTCTTCAACGTGGCTTCAAACTCCACAATCCGCTGCTCCACGAGGCCCTGCGCCTCCTTCGCTTCCACATACTCTGCATTCTCGGACAGGTCTCCCTGCTCTTTTGCGCGCTGGATCGCTTCGGCCACCTCGCGTCGCCGGACAGTCTTCAAGGTTTGGAGTTCGTCTTGCAGTTTTTTCAGCCCTTCTTCGGTTATGAGCGTCTTTTTTCGGTTCATCTGTCAATAATGACGGACAAGTGTGCCCGGGGACGGTCGGGTACGGGAGGCTATTGTAAGCGGGCGCAAGGAACTGTCAAGCCAACGAAATTGGGAAGGTCAGACTGTTGCCGTAGTACCTGCCCTCAACGCCGAGCACCGCGAGGGGCGCTTCCCGCTTCCTTCACGGTCTCTCCGCGCGACGCACGCGCTGTTCGGGAGCGAAGTACCACGAGAGAATATCGCGGGCAACCGGGACCGCAAACCGATCTCCGCCTCCCCCGCCTTCGAGGAGCACGACGAGCGCCAGGTCTGGATCCTCCACCGGACCAAAGACGGTCACCCACGCGTGCGTGCGGTCCGTTCCGCCGACCTGTGCCGTCCCGGTTTTCGCCGCCACCGCAACCGGGAGTTCATTCAATCCTCGAGCGGAGCCGCTGGTCACGGCGGCCCGCATCCCGGCGCGGACGATGGAGGCCGTTTCCGGCGTGATGGTGCGCTCCACCCGGATCGCCGGTGGAACACGTTCTCGCACTGATCCGTCCGGTCCTTCAATCGCATCGATGAGACGCGGAGCAAGAAGCGTTCCGCCGTTCGCAATCACCGAGGCGGCGACGGCAAGCTGGAGCGGTGTGATGAGGACGTCTCCCTGTCCGATCGCGGCGTGGTAGGTATCACCGATGTACCAGGCTTCTCCCTTGACCTCCTCTTTCCACTCCGGCGATGGGAGAAACCCGCTTGCTTCCTGCGGGAGATCGATACCGGTGGGTTCTCCAAACCCCAGTTTTTTTGCCCACGCTGCCAGGCGCTCGATCCCGACCCCGCGGGTGTCTCCCATACCTCCCGCGACCGTGTAGAAGTACGTGTTCACCGACTCCGCCAGCGCCTTGATGATGTCCGTCCGGCCGTGCCCACCCGGTTTCCAGTCGGGGAAGAACCACTGACCGACGCGGATACCGCCGGTGCTCTCGACGGTCGTCCGAGACGTGATGACGCCTTCCTCCAGCCCCGCGCTCGCCACCGCCAATTTGAACGTAGAGCCCGGCACATACTGGCCTTGCGTGACCCGGTTCAGAAACGGAGAGTCCGGATCCGCGAGGATCGTGCGCGTCGTCGACACGTTTGTGCCCCGGGCAATGTCGCTCTGGGGGTACGTCGGCAGGCTCACGAGGGAACGGACGGCCCCGGTGTGTGGTTCAAGGGCCACCACGACCCCTCGCCGGACGCCGGCAGCATCCAGTCCGCGCGCAAGTGCAGCCGCAGCGCGCTCCTGGAGTTCTGCATCGAGGTGGAGGCGAATGTTGGAGCCCGGTTCCGGGGGCTCTCGGCCGAGATCGTGCTGTACCACCCCTTGGGCATTCACTTCCACTTGGCGGATCCCATGCCGTCCCCGCAACCGTTCCTCATACTGACGTTCCAATCCTGTTTTCCCAAGCGATTCGGTGAGAAGGTAGGCTGGGAATTGCTTCCGCTCTTCCGGGCTGAGCTTGCCGGTGTACCCGAGCGCGTGGGCGAAGACGCCATTGCCCCGGTACTCGCGGACGGCGGTCGTCTCGAGCTGGAGGCCGGGAAGACGGTTCGCCCGAGCGCTCACTGCGAGGAATTCCTGATGGGAGAGATCTTCGAGAATCGGAACAGGCGAGGTTCCTCGGCGATCAATCGCTCGCAAGCGATCCAAGAAGTCGGCACGGTTCCGCTCCGGGAGCGCTTCCTTTACGTCAGCGAACACCGGTTCGAGATCCTCTGGGAGAAACGCCGGATCAGCGACGAGGTCCACCGCGGGGATGTTTTGAGCGAGGGGCTTCCCGAGTCGATCAAGGAAGATTCCGCGAGGAGCATACTCGACGAGATCGCGGACACGGTTGCTCTCCGCTTCTTTTCGGAAGAGAGAGCCAGCAGCGATTTGCAACCGGAGGCTTTGGGCGAACAAGAGAAGAAGAACCAGTGCCGTCAGCACGCGCAGGCCTCCGAGCGTGAACGCTCCGGCGATCGGTGGGGGGAGCTTGGAGAGCTTTGGGGATTCGGGCAGCGACCAGAGATCGCTGAAAGAGTGGAAGAGGCGGCCACCACGAACGTGGTGGGGTAAGTGTTCTTTCGGCGGTACGGCACGTCGAGGCATCGGCGCTCGTTACTTCACTGACGGGTACGGACCCCCGGCCGCGGCCGGAAGCAGACCAAGAGACGAGAAGCGCCGTTGCTCCCGCGCGTCGAGGAGCGAGCCCATAAAGAGCACAAGAGCGCCGACGAAGAGCGATGGGAACAGAAGTTTCGCCGTGATGAACTGCGCGAGCAGCCGCGCCGGAGGAGCGAACGGTCCGGGAGCCGCCGCCTGCACAAGAATGGAGAACAGCAGGGCCGCGATCATTCCCACCAGTCCGCGTACCAGGACCGGGAGTTCTGGACGGCGGACCAGCGCGCGAACCGCAAGCGGGAGAGCCACCAGGGCCGCGAGTATCGTTCCACCCGGCAACCCACTCGCGGCCTCTCCGGCGAGGCCGCCGAGGAACGCGAGCCGCGCCAGTCGGGTGGCGGGGAGTCGGAACGCCAGCGTGAGGAGTGCGGGGAGGAGCAGCGGAGCGACGAACGGAGAAGGAAGCCAGCGTGCGACCGCCGTCTCTCCCCCAGCGAGGAGGAAAAAGAGAAGGAGCGGAAGAAGGATTTTTCGCATCACGACTCGAGAAGAACCGCCACGACCTTCAGACGGTGGAGATCGAGAGGGAGTTGCACGCTCGCCTCCTGGAAAATTGCGTTCTCCAGTGCTCGCACTGACACCACCGTACCGAGAAGGAGGTACGGCGGGAAATTCCCGTCGAGGCCAGTCGTGACCAAGCGGTCCCCGACGCGGAGCGTTTGCGTCCGCGGGATTCCGTCAAAGATGACGTCGAGCCCCCGGACGCCGTGGACGATTCCTTCCGCGCCGGTGTCGAGGGCACGTGCCGCGACGCGGACCTTTCCGCCGGTCAGCAACTCGACGGTCGCCGTGGACGTCTGAACGCTGCTCACGTGTCCAACGACGACCCCATCAGCAGCGATGACCGCTGCGTCGGTGGGGATACGGTCGTTCGCCCCCCGGTTTATCCGCAAGACCGCGCTTGCCCCGTCGGTGGAGACCCCGGTGACGTCCGCCGCAACATGGCGGAAGCGTGTCCGGGGAAGCAGGCGTAATGCCTGGCGGAGTTCCGCGTTCTCCTGCTGGAGACTCGCTTCCCGTGCCTGTTCAGCTCGGAGACGCGCGAGTTCTTCTTCTAGGGTACGGACCCGCCGGCTGAGTGTTCCTACCCGGAGGAACGACCAGACGACCCCCCCGACGGTTTCCCCCACATTCGTGATCGACCACTCTACTGGTGCGAACCCGACGCGCGCCAGACCCAGTGGTCCATTCAGCCATCCGTCGTGGAGCGCCAGGATGACCAAGCCAACACCGACCATGCCAAGAAGCACTCGGAAGCGTGGACGCGGCATTTCCCTCTCCCTTCTACCGAACAATCCCGGGCGATGGCGTGGGAACGAGGACTTCCTGGAGCGCTTCGATGTCTTCGAGGACAATACCGCACCCTCGGACCACCGCGGTGAGCGGGTCATCGGTCACTTTCACTGGCACTTGCGTGACCGACGACAACAGCTGGTCCAGCCCACGGAGGAGCGCTCCACCTCCGATGAGGATAATGCCCCGTTCCATGACATCCGCGAGGAGTTCCGGTGGTGTTTCTTCAACGGTGGCTTTGACGTGGTTCACGATGATCCGCGTACTCCGCGTCAAGGCTTGCCGGATCTGGGCGTCGTTCACCATCACCTCCTTGGGAAGCCCGGTGACAAGGTCGCGACCCCGCATGGGCATTTCCAACGGATCGGCGAGTTCCCAGGAACTCCCGATGGTGATTTTAATCTCTTCCGCCGTCCGCTCTCCCAGGAGAAGGTTAAATTCGTCGCGTGCATAGCGGATGATGTCGTCGTTCAGCTCGTCTCCCGCAATCCGGATGCTCCGACTCACGACCACACCACCGAGGGAAATGACCGCCACCTCGGTGGTTCCACCGCCGATGTCCACCACAAGGTTCCCCGCCGCATCCTGGACAGGCAAGCGCGCACCGATCGCGGCCGCCATCGGTTCCTCGATGAGGAACACCCGGCGGGCACCCGCGCGCATCGAGGCGTCTTCCACCGCGCGCCGCTCGACCTCCGTGACTCCCGATGGGATGCCGATCACCACGCGGGGACGCGCGAAGAGCGCGACCGAGTGCTCATGCGCCTTCTCAATGAAATAGCGGAGCATCTGCTGCGTGACTTCAAAATCCGAAATGACCCCGTCGCGGAGTGGGCGCATCGCGACAATGTGCGCCGGTGTTTTCCCGATCATCCGTCGCGCCTCGGCGCCAATCGCAAGGATTTGCTTCGTCTTGATGTTGATCGCCACGACGGACGGTTCATTGATCACAATTCCCTTCCCTCGCTGGTAGACAAGGGTGTTCGCCGTGCCAAGGTCTACCCCTAAATCCTGCGAGAAGACGCCGAAAAAGCGGTTGAACACGCTCCTAGTGTACCGGAGCGGAGCACGAGTGCCTAGTGCTGCAAAAGAAGAGTTTCCCCCGGCTAACGCGTGGGCCGACAGAAAAAAGACCGCTGGGCGAGCAATGCGGTCTTTACAAGTGCTACAACTTGTGGCGGCGTAAAGGTATGTCTGAAAAACCTATCAGTTATCCGGAACCATGGAATCAAATTGCCATACGTGCCGATTCTCGCTCCAAACGAGCGTGGCTTTTATTGGGATAAACAGCATCCGAAAGAGGTCAGTAACCGCCTGGTCAAATTGACGGAGAGCGGCGGTTTTTTCCTCGGCGATCGGCGGCAGGCCGCACCAGCGATCGTAGAGTTTCTTCATACTGCCGCGTGCGGCGGTCAGCTGCTGCACATAGGCTAGGATATCAGTTAGCTGTTTGGTGGCGAGGGCGCGTCGACCAAACCGTTGGCCCAGACGTTTCAAAATCGCGAGCTCTCGGATCGTCTCTACGGCCCTTGCTAATCGATCAAGCTGGTCGCGGGAAGATGACAGCTCGGGTAACTGATACTGCAGCACATGATGGCGCCAGAGGGGTAGGAACGTTTCGGCGACTGTCGGTTCGAACGCGCAGAAAACATCCACGGACCACACGTCGAGAAGCATCTCAATCCAGAAGGCGTGAAATCGCCGATCGGCGTGATCGCTAAACACTGGGTCGCGGGTCTCCCCCAAATGAAGTCTCGGCAGAATTGTGTGCCAGAGCATCCTAGAATCCCAGGGGTTGGCGAAGCACCTTGGTAGCGCCCGAAGGTGAAATCTCCGTTCTTTCGGATGCGGCTCAATGGCAAAGCCACCGCAATCTTCCGCACTCTCGCATGTAAGAGTCCAGGTTAGATCGTATCGTTCAGCATAGTCACGAAGAAAGGACGGTACAGGAAGCAATGGCATGACATTTCTCTCCTAAACACTGTGAAAAAGAACAGTCCGGTTAGTAGACGATAGGAAGTCTAGGCGATGGGTCACTGAGCGTCAAGACCGCTGCTTCTGCGAGTATGCTGGGCGACCGCCCGCGGGGATAATGGAAATCCGGAAAGCTACTTCAATATATTGAAGTAGCTTTGAAAGCCGGGGCGTGCCGCACCGCCTTCTTGGAAGCCTCTCCTGCGCTGGCGACCCGTCCGTGTTCCACGTTAGCCAGCGAGCGCGTCGCGGAGGCTCTCTTTTGCGGGAACCGCCCGCTCCTCACCCTCGCTCCGCCGTTTGAGACCAACCGTATTGTTCGTGAGGTGCTTCGGACTGATGACCACTCGCCACGGGATGCCGATGAGATCGGCGTCAGCGAACTTCTCGCCTGGGCTGGCATCATCCCGGTCGTCGGTGAGCACGGAGAATCCCTCGTCAGCGAGCTCCAGGGCGAGCGCGCCAGCGGCCGCCTTGGTCACTCGCTCGTTGCCCGCTCCGTCTCCCACATCGAGCACGTGCACCTGAAACGGCGCAATGGACGCCGGCCACACGATCCCACGCTCATCGTGCGAGGCCTCGACGACGTTGGCCAGGAGACGGCCGAGGCCGATGCCGTAGCAGCCCATGATGAGCGGAGATTTCTTCCCGTCTGCTCGTGTGATCTGTGCCTTCATCTTGTCGCTGTACGTGTGCCCCAGTTGGAAAATGTGTCCTCCCTCGATGCAGTTCTTCACGTCGAGCGTGTGACCACAGGATGGACAGCGGTCAGCCTTCCCTTCAAGTGCTTCAACCTTTGCGCCAAATCCGCAGGAGGAGCAGAGCGCCACGCGGTCTTCGCCTTGGTCCGCAAGAATTACGAACTCATGTGAGACCGTTCCCCCAATGGAACCCGACGCTGCCGAGACGGGAACCGCCTTGAGCCCGCACCGCTGAAAGATGCGGCCATACGCTCGTTTTACTCGCTCGTACGCCTCGCGGAGGTCCTCCTCGCTCTCGTGGAACGAGTAGAGGTCTTTCATCGTGAACTCCCTGGTCCGGAGGAGTCCGCCGGTGGGCCGCTGCTCATTGCGGAATTTTGTGTGGATTTGAAAAACGAGCACCGGGAGCTGCTTGTACGAGTGCAGGTACGTCCGCGCGAGATCGGTGATGACCTCTTCGTGCGTGGGCGCAAGCGCGTACAGACGATCGTGCCGGTCTTTTACCGTAAACAGTGGCGGGTCAATCGTCGTCCAGCGTCCGGTTTCTTCCCACAGCGCTTTCGGTTGCAGGGAAGGAAGAAGAATTTCCTGGGCGCCGAGAGCGAGCATTTCCTCCCGGATGATCTGCTCGATGCACTGGTGGACACGAACACCGAGGGGGAGAAGGGAAAAGACACCCGCTGCGAGTTGGTGGATGAATCCGCCTTGTGCCAGGAGACGGTGAGAGAGTATCTCCGCGTCCTTTGGCGGCTCCCGAAGCGGAGCGCCAAAGAGATGCGACTGGCGGACAAGATCAGCCATACAGGATGTTACCGCTGGATGAGGCGCTGAATATCGCCGAAGGTAATAAAGGCAAGGAGTGCGAGGAGAACAATAAACCCGATTGTATGCGCGAGGCGCTCGGGGCGGCCGCGGAGCGTCCGTATGCCGAGTGCGTCAAGGAGAAGGAAGAGCAGGCGTCCGCCATCCAGCGCAGGAATCGGAAGCGCATTCACGAGCGCGAGGTTCACGGAGAGAATTCCCATGAGGTCCAGCAGCGGGACGAATCCCCGCTTTGCGACCGCTCCCGTGATGGTGGCGATGCCGACGGGGCCAGCAAGATCTTTCGGCGCTTGCCGGTTGACAATCGCTTCGCGCAGCGTGCGTCCGATACCGAAGAACGTGAGTTGAACGGTTTGACCGGTCATGCGTAGTCCTTCGAGCGGGGCCTGCGACCACGGAACACGCGCGGTGCCCACGTCCAGAAGCGCCAGGCCGACACGCTGGCCGGCCGCTTTCGGCGGCGCGAAGGCTAAGACCACGATCCGAGTTTCTGTGCCCCGTGCCACCGTGAGGGTGAGACTGCTTCCGGTGAAACCGCGGACCTTCTCGGCGCCATCCGCCGCGTTCTCCACAGAGATGCCGTTAACGGCCACGAGAACGTCGCGTGGCTGAATGTCCGCCGCGCGGAGCACCGGCGTGTCCTGAATTTCTACAACCTCGACACGTCGGTTTGAGACGGGGCGCTCCGCTCCGGCGAGGGGCACATCAACGCCGAACCCCGCCACGAGCGTAAACCCGACGACGGCCAAGACGAGATTCGCGATGATCCCGCCAGCGACGATCAGTGCGCGGCGGGTCCGCGGCTGAATCGCGAATGACCGAGGATCGTCCGCATCGGCATCATCTTCGCCGGTCAAGCGGACAAAGCCGCCGATCGGGAGTGCGTTCACCGAGTATACCGTGTCCCCGACGCGCCGAGCGGTGAGGCGAGGCGGGAACCCGAACCCGAATTCCTCCACGCGGACGCCCATGAGTCGCGCGAGCAGCGCATGCCCGCTCTCATGAACCATGATGAGGACGAGGAGGAGGAAGAGGAATGCGAGGATGGTGACGAGCATGCGTCGGAGTCTTTAAAAAGCAAGGAGTTCTTTTTCCTTCTCCTTCCCCCGGTTGTCAATCGCCGTGATGGCGGCGTCCACGTCCTCCTGGAGTTTCTTCCGCTCCCGTTCAAGCGCATCTTCGGAGAGTTCTTTTGCGTCTTTCCTGCTCTTCAGTTCCTTCAGCTGCTTCTCCCGGATGTTTCGAATGGCAACGCGCGCCTCCTCCAAGTGCTTCCTGACGAGGCGGGTGAGTTCCCGCCGTCGCTCCTCGGTGAGCGGCGGAAGCGACAAGCGGATCACGGTTCCCGCGACGGCAGGCATCACTCCGAGCGGAGAGGATTCAATAGTTTTGGCGATGATCGGTACGTGACCTTTATCCCAGGGCTGGATGTGGATTGTCCTCGCGTCCGGCACTGTCACCGTGGCCAGCTCCTTGATGCGCATCTTCGTTCCGTAGCTTTCCACCTCGATGTGCTCCACAAGCCCGGGATTCGCTCGCCCCGTCCGGAGGCCCTGGAGGACCGTATCGAGATGCATAAGAACTGGGGCGAACGCAGCGGAAATCTCCGGTCCACCAGTCATGGAGCGTCTCTCACTACGTACTCTACCACGAAGTGCGGCGGGACATGTTGCCGGAGCATCGCTTCCGCCTCGCGCACACGCCGCACGAGCGTGGCGCTGGGCGTCCCGCGTCGGAGGGTGCTTTCCAAAAATGCAAAGAATTCTTTTGCCATCTCCGCGTCATCTCCGAGGCGAAGGTCCATGTCGGATGCGCGGAGGTGCGTCATCGCGGCTCCCCATGCCCGGTAGCGGCGAAGAAGGTCTGGGTCGGCCGCGAGGCGGAGCGCGAGGCCCGGGCGACCACCGCTCAAGCGCGCCAGCTCTTCGACGGCGCTGAATCCGCGGGTGTGGAGCTCTCGAGTGAGGGTATCCTCGGGCAGGGGCGTCAGCGTTCGGACGAGCGCCCGAGAGCGAACCGTGGGAGCGACGCGATCGAGTACGGTGGCGGTGAGGAAGAATTTGGCGTACGCCGGTGCATCTTCAATTGCTTTTAAGAGAAGGGCGGCGGCCGCGGCAGAGAGTTGATCGACGTGTTCCAAGAGAATGAGTCGGACTTCGGCTCGAACCGGACGTTCGCTCACCTGATGCAGAAGGGAGACCAGGCGACCACGCATCGCCGCGTCCTCCAGCGGGGAGAGACGCAGGACATCCGGATGTGCGGCGAGTTCGGCGTCGGTGGACACCGACAGGAGTTCTCGGGCAAGGCGCGACGCCATCGTCCTCTTCCCTACTCCCGGCGGACCCGCCAAGAGCACCGCGGCCGGGAGTCGCTCTCGCTCCAGCAATCGCTGGAGGAGTGCCCAGGTTGCGGAATGCCCAATGAGCGAGCTCGCCGGCGCCCCTCGCTTTCCTCGCTCGCCCCGGCGAGGCTCGCTCGGGGAACGCTCCCTCGCTCGTCCCGCGCGCTCCGCACGGGACACCATGCCCGCTCGGTCGCTCAACCGGGTTCCCGCGAGTCCCGCGTCGTCGGGACGAGTGGGTGGGAACCCGCTCGGGGCATCCGGCTTCGCTGCGCCAGAACGGTTCATGCTGCTCTCTTTCGGAAGAACCAAAACCGCCGCTCCTGCCACGCCACGAGGATCGGTGCGGCGATGAAAATCGAGGAGTATGTCCCCACCACAATCCCGATGCTGAGCGTGGCCACGAAGGGGCGGACCGTCTCTCCGCCGAAGAAGAGCATTGCCAGCAGCACGAACAAGGTCGTCGCCGACGTGTTCACCGAACGGGTGAGCGTTTCCCAGACGGAACGGTCCACCAGGTCGCGGAACGGGAGTCGGAGCCGAAAGAGATTGCTCTTCATGCGGTTGAACACCACGATCGTGTCGTGCACGGAAAAGCCGAGCAGCGTGAGGACGGCGGTGAGAAACAAGGAATCTGCGGATGCTCCCCAGGCGCGCGCGATCAGCGTGAACCCTCCGGCCATGAGCAGGAGGTCGTGGGCAAGCGCGATGACCGCGATGGTCCCGAAGGCCCAGGGGGAGATCGTACTGGTGGCTTTGCGGAACGCCCACGCCAGATAGCCGAGGATAAGCACGAAGGCAAAGACCGTTGCCAGGATTGCCTTGCGGAGGAGTTCCCGTCCAATCGTCGGCCCCACAGTCTCAAAGCGAATTTCCTCAAATGAGGCAAAGGTCGTTCGCAGTACCTCGCGGAGGGCGACGTGTTCTTCCGTGCTCACTGGAGGCAGGCGAAGGAGAACATTGCCGCTCCCGGCATCCTGGACGGTGATGCGCTCTTTTCCTGCTTTCGTAAGTGCGTCCCGGACGGTGGGCACGGTCGCACCCTGTCCACGCAGTTCCAGGAGCGATCCTCCGGTGAAATCAATGCCGGGCCGGATGCCACGTGCGCCGATGGCCACGATGCTGGCAACGGCGAGAATCCCGGACACGGCGAGCCACAGGCGTGCGATGCGAAGGAAACTGAACGGTGGTCGGTCGGCCGGCAAAGACGGAAGAAAAAGACGCGCGTACCACCGAGACGAAGAAAAGACTCGCATCCCCGTGAGCGCTGTCAGCAAGAGGCGGGTCACGACGATCGCGGTGAACATGCTGACGAGGATCCCGATGCTCAATGTGGTTGCGAAGCCTCGAACGACGCTGCTCCCAAAACTGTAGAGGAGCACGGCCGTGATGAGACTGGAGATATTGGAATCGCGAATCGAGGGCCACGCCTCTTTGAAACCTTCCGTCAATGCCGTACCCGCCGGGTAGGACGCGCGCAGTCCTTCCTTCAAGCGCTCGAAAATGAGGATGTTGGCATCCACCGCCATGCCCAGCGAGAGAATGAACCCCGCGATGCCCGCGACCGTCAGCGTCGCGCCGAGCGTCTGGAGAATGGCGAAGACCAGTATGCCGTAGAGGGTGAGCGCCACCATGGCCACCACTCCCGGCAGGCGGTAGAGCACCACCATGATGATCCCGAGGATTATCATCCCGATGATGCCAGCCATAAGGCTTTGGGCGAGCGACTCGCGCCCGAGCCTTGGACCCACGGTGGTTCGGGTCGCGATCGTAATCGGGACGGGGAGTGCCCCTGCATTCAGACGCGTCGCGAGCTGTTTTGCCTCCTGCACCGCGAAGGTTCCGGTGATCACCGCCTCACCGGCAGTAATCGCCTCTTGCACCACCGGCGCGGTAATGGGCGTACCATCGAGGAAAATCGCGATCCGCTTTCCGACATTCTTTTTCGTGATCTCGGCGAAGAGCCGCTTCCCTTCCCCGTCGAAGACAAGCGACACTTGCGGCTCGCCGGTCTGCGGGTGAAAGACGACATCGGCACGCTTCAGGTGACGGCCGGTGAGTTCCGTTCGCTCCCACTGAGGTACTTCGATCTCTTTTCCTTCGGGATCTTTCACTTTGACTGTTTCTCCCTCTTCTCGGAAATCGAGTTGCGGCGTTTCTCCAATCTGCTTGATTGCCGCCTCGGCGTCCTGAATTCCCGGAAGTTCAATGAGGACTCGCGGCGCACCGCCGCGAAGCAATTGCACGAGGGGTTCCGCGACCCCAAAGGCGTTCACGCGCCGCTCGATGACATCGCGCACGCCCTCGAGCGCCGTCGCCTGGTCCGCTGCCGGCACCTCCCGCATGTTCGCTTCGTAGATGAGCTGCGTCCCGCCCTGCAAATCGAGTCCCAGTCGGACGCCAGGCAAAAACCGCGCTAGCACTCCGCCGCGGGGCGGCGGAAGAATGGAGAGTACCGCCAACACCGCGAGCACAACGATTCCCGCCAATCCGAGAAACGTCTTCTTCCGTGCTGTCACCTTCTCCAGATTCGAGGAAAACAGCGGTGTTGTCTAGACGCCCAGAACAAGAGTCCTCGCAGCGTCAGAACGCCTGACGCCAAAAACGCCGCCGGGTCCCCTTGAGGGGACCCGGACAGCACGTCATGAGACCGGTCGGAGTTTCTTACATGGGTTCTCCAGGACACTCGGCGCAGTTGTTGGCTCCGAACCGCGCTTCTTCGCCCGGAGGAGCCAAGTCTCGCACCATGAGCGCGATCCACCCTTCCAAGGCGAATCGAACCTCAACCTGGTCCCCGCGCTGCAGGTGGGCGCGCATGACGGTGCTTGCCGTCAGCGCAAACTTGCGCCGGACGTCGTTACCGCTTACGTCCTTGTACCACACCTCCACAAAGGTGGGAGTCAGCTCCGTGATTTCCCCGCGAAGTGACTGGATCCCTGCCCCTCCCGCCGCCATGCTGATGCCCTTCACCCGCGGCACGCTGCCGCGCAGAACGGCGCGACGTTCTGTCTCCGCGACGTTTTCTTTCCCGCCGCGTGCATCCTCGAAGTTGGAGAGGACGTGCCGCGCGTCCTTCGACGGCGCGGCGACGCGGGCCGCTGTCGCTTCCGTTGCAGCGCCGATCACGCGCGGCGTCCGGCCGTGGAGGATCAGACGGCGCTCTGCTTCGGCCACGTTCTCCGGTCCGCCTTTGGAATCTTCGAAGTTCGAGAGTGCGCGAAGACGATCACCGGACGTCTCGTGTGCGCTCGCGGTCGGCACGAACATGAAGAGACCAATACAAGCAAGAACCCCGCCGAGAAACGACGAGATGCCCTGCGAGGTCAATGTACTACGCATAGAGTTCACCCCCTTTCTGTAAAAGAATCTGCTTCATTCTACGACGAACGCTAGGGATGAGACGTGCTCCCACCCTCCAATAGCGCGAGCAGTATCAGACTACCACTCGGAGATGCCCTGTCGGAGGTGCTGTCAAGTGTCTTCCGATCGCCGTCGTCAGAACGATTTGACGTTCCTTAAAGTCGGTCAAAACGGTCATACCGAACCCACCGTCTGTCGTTTGGGCTTCAAACGCTCAACGCCGAAGCGCCGGCGTAGCGGGCGTTCTCGCCCAGCTCGCGTTCGATCGCGAGGAGGCGGTTGTATTTTTCCACGCGCTCGCTGCGAGAGAGGCTTCCGGTCTTGATTTGGCCTGCGTTCGTGGCCACCGCGAGGTCGGCAATGAAGGTGTCGGCGGTTTCGCCGGAGCGGTGAGAAATGATGACGCCATAGCGGTGCTTCTGCGCGAGTTCAATAGCGGCCAGCGTCTCCGACAGCGTCCCAATCTGATTCACCTTAATAAGAATCGCGCTCGCGCATTTCCGATCAATCCCCCGCTGAAGACGCTCGACGTTCGTCACGAAGAAATCGTCACCGACCACCTGGACACCGAGTCCGCGAAGCTTCTCCGTCGCTTTCGTCCACCCATCCCAGTCATCCTGCTCCAAGGGATCTTCGATGGTCTTCACCGGCCACTTGCCAATCCATTCCGCGTAGAGCGCGACCAAACGATCGGCCGTGAGCGTGACACTGGGTGCTTTCAGAATGTACGCACGTTCCTTCGCGTCGTGGAACTCGGAGGCAGCCGCGTCGAGACCGAACACGACATCCCTCCCTACCGTTCGCCCTGTTGCGGCGACCGCGCGCTCCAAGAGCGCAAAGACTTCGTCGTTTCTCTCGAGACGCGGTGCATAACCGCCCTCGTCCCCCACGCTCCGGCTCTGACCCGCCGCATGCACCAAATCGCCGAGTGCGTGGAAGATTTCGCTGCCTGCCCGGACGGCCTCGGGAAATGAGGGTGCCCCAACGGGAAGAACCATGAACTCTTGGATGTCAAGTCCGGAGTCGGCGTGCTTCCCGCCGTTCACCACGTTCATCAATGGAAGCGGAAGGACATACGTCGGTTCCTGCTCCTTGCCCGCGAGCCGACGAAGGTACGCATAGAGCGGAAGACGAGCGGATGCTGCCACGGCACGGGCAACGGCAAGCGAGACGCCGAGGATCGCGTTTGCTCCCAAGCGCTCCTTGTGTTCCGTTCCGTCCAGACGCCGGAGGGTCTCGTCAATCCGTTCCTGCGCATCCGCTTTGCGTTTTTTCAGCGCTTTCAGGATTTCGCCCTCGACACGCACAACGGCTTGGCGCACGCCTTTTCCCCGGTAGCGCTGGTCCTCTCCATCGCGGAGTTCATGCGCCTCATGAATACCCGTGGACGCACCCGAAGGGACGGACGCTTCCCCCATCGAACCGTCATCAAGGACCGCGGTGACACGGAGCGTCGGGTCCCCTCGGGAGTCAAGGATCTCGACTGCCTGTAAGCCCGCGATCGCGGCCATCGGAAGGTTCTACGCAGTATACCCCGTTAGAAACCGTGCACGAAAAAGCTCGCACGGCAACAGCTGATTTTTCGCAGAGAGAGTAGTGAGCCTGGGTCCCAGAGACCCATCCATGCAGTGTGGCGAAAGGAGGTTCGCATCATGCGGTTTCTAACGGGGTATACAGCGGCTCAAGCCCCGGCATCGGTGCTCCTTCGAGAAATGCGAGCATGGCTCCCCCTCCGGTCGAGACATGGTCGAACGCACTCAGCAGACCCATCTCGGATAGTGCTCTCACCGTATCACCGCCCCCGACAACGGAAAAGGCATCGGCATTCCGAATGCAGTGAGCAACTCGCCTCGTCCCCTCACCGAAGGGGAGAGTTTCAAACTGTCCGAGGGGACCGTTCCAGATGCATGTCTTCGACGTGGCGATCACCCGACAGTAGGCAAGAGCCGTCTCCGGACCAATGTCCCGGACGTCGTCGGCGGGCGTCAGCGCGCCCACGGGGATGATGCGCGCGTCGCGACTCTGCCCGCCGCGAATCACGTGCACATCGGTCGGGAGATGGAGCTTGTCCAAGGACTCCGAGAGCAGCGCGGACACGTCTGGGAAGGGGTGGGTCTCGACCAAGCCGGTACCGATCGGAGACCCCGAGAGTCGGAGAAACGTATTGGCAACGCCGCCGCCGGTGAGAAGATGATCCACGCGAGGAAGGAGAGTCTTCAGGAGCGCCAGTTTCGTCTCGAGTTTTGCTCCCCCGATGATGGCAATCGCGGGGCGTTCGGGATTCACGAGAATCCGCTGGAGCACGTCCACTTCACGCTCAACGAGGAACCCGGCGTACGAGGGGCGCAGACGCGGCAAGACTGCCACGGACGCGTGACTGCGATGTGACACGCTGAATGCGTCTTGAACCACCAGATCGCCGAGGCTCGCGAGGGCGTCGGCAAAGGCGAGGTCCGCCCTCTCTTCACCCGGATCGAAGCGGAGGTTTTCCAGGAGCGCAATGTCGCCGTCTTGCATCTGCTCGACACGCGCGCAGACGTCGGGACCCCCCACTTCCGGGATGTACCGTACCGGCGTATTGAGAAGAACACTCAACTGACGCGCGACATCGTCCAGTCGGAGCGATTCAACGACTTTCCCGCCCGGGCGGCCGAGATGCGACAGCAAAATCACTCGCGCTCCCTCCGACTGAAGATGCTGAATGGTGGGAAGAATCGCTTCCAGGCGCTGCTCGGCCCCGGAGAGCGGCCGTCCGTCGTCATCCACAGCGACATTGCAATCCACACGAAGGAGCACACGCTTCCCCTTCACGTCCACACCGCGAAGCGTGCGTAGGGTGCGCATCAAAACGATGTACGTCCGCGGCGACGACCCGCGTCACCCGACCGTCTTTCCAACCGCAATCGCCTGCTCCACGAGCCGATTCGCGTATCCCCATTCGTTGTCGTACCAGGCGACGACTTTCACGAGGTTTCCGCCAACCACTTGGGTAAGCTGGAGATCCACAATCGCCGAGTGCGGGTCGCCGATGAAATCGCTGGAGACCAGCGGTTCGTCCGTCACGGCGACAATACCGGCGTATCGTTCTGCTTGCGCAGCGGCCGTATATGCATCATTCACCGCCTCGACCGTTGCGGGTTGTTTTGTCACTATGGCGAAATCTGCCACAGAGACCGTCGGCACGGGAACCCGGATGGAGATTCCCGTGAATCGCCCTTCCATTTCGGGGAGCGCGCGGATCGTCGCTTCCGCGGCGCCGGTCGTCGTGGGAACGATGTTCCACGACGCGGCCCGCGCCCGCCGGAGATCTTTGTTCGGCCCGTCCACGAGATTTTGCGTGGACGTGATCGCGTGCACCGTCGTCATCATCGCTTTCTCGACGCCGAACGCTTCGTCCAGAATAGCCAGGACCGGCGTGACGGCATTGGTCGTGCAAGACCCGTTCGCGATAATGTCCTGACTCTGCAAGCGATCCTCGTTCACTCCCAAAAGAATAGTCTCAACGTCCGGGCTGTCGCTCGGCGCGGAGATAACGACGCGCTTGGCGCCGGCCGTAAGGTGTGCCGCGGCTTTCTCTTTGGTCGTGAAAAATCCCGTGCATTCAAGAACGACGTCCACACCAAGGTCCTTCCAAGGCAGCTTGCTGGGGTCCTTTTCCGCATAGACGGGAAACCGCCGTCCGTCCACCATGAGCGCGCTTTCATCCGCCGAGACCTCCTTCGCGTAGCGTCCGTACACGGTGTCGTACTTGAGGAGATGCGCGAGCGTGTTCGGCGCCGTCAAATCGTTGATCGCCACGACTTCTAGCTCCGGTTTCTCGAGCGCGATCTTGAAGCTCGGTCGCCCAATTCTCCCAAACCCGTTGATCGCGATGCGCAGAGCCATGGTTAAAGTATAGCAGGTCTGTGCCTCGCTGACCCCCCGGTACCGACCAACTTGACCTCTCGGTTGACTCATTATACATTCAGGTCCTGATGGACATCTTCACCATTCTCGTTGTCATCGGGATTGTTCTCCTCGCGTTGAGCGGGTTTTTCGATCTCATCGAATGGCAGTTCAATATCCCCGCGATTGTCGTTCTTGTCGTTATCTGGCTCGTCTGGACATACAACAAGTTCGTTCAGTTACGGAACCGCGTCTCGGAGGCGTGGTCGGACATCGAAGTCCAGCTCAAGCGCCGGTACGACCTCATCCCGAACCTTGTGGAAGCCGTGAAGGGGTACATGGCACACGAGAAGAACGTCCTCCAGAGTGTCACGGAAGCGCGCACGCGGGCCATGGGCGCCCAGACCCCCGCGGAGCACGGCAAGGCGGAGAACATGCTGGCGGGAACATTGAAGACGCTGTTCGCCGTGGCCGAGCAGTACCCCGACTTGAAGGCCAACACGAACTTCCTTGAGCTCCAGCGCGAGCTCTCCGACACGGAGAACAAGATCCAGGCCGCACGCCGGTTCTACAACGGCACCGTCCGCGATCTCAACACGGCCGTGCAGTCCTTTCCCGGAAACCTCATCGCCGGCATGTTCCGTTTCGCCCAGCGTGAATTCTTTGACCTGGACGAAGAACCAACAGCGCGGGAAACGCCGAAAGTGAAGTTCTGACCGCCTACACCGCCATTACCTCGAATAAGCGCCGCTCGGCGCTCTTCGTGGTGCTGTTTGTCATTCTGGTGATTGCCGTCGGCTGGGCCGTGGACCAAGTCGAAGGCGGGGGCACTGCCGCACTCCCGATTGCGGGAACTTTTGCGTTTGGCTCCGCCCTCGTGGGGTATTTCGCCGGAGACAAGATGGCGCTCGCGGCAAACCGGGCCACACCCATCCAAAAAGCAGATGCCCCTGAACTCTACCGCCTCGTCGAGAACTTGAGCATCACGGCCGGGGTACCGATGCCGAAGGTGTACATCATTCCCTCCCCAGCCATCAACGCGTTTGCGACGGGTCGTGATCCGCAGCACGCGTCCATTGCCGTCACGCAAGGGGCGCTCGAAACGCTGGAGCGATCCGAACTCGAGGGCGTGCTCGCACACGAGCTTTCGCACGTCAAAAACTACGACATCCGCCTCATGATGATTGTCGCCGTGTTCGTCGGGACCATCGTGCTCATCGGCGACTGGTTCTTTCGCTCACGACTGTGGGGCCTCCACGGCGGCCGCAGTCGAGAGCGGCAGGCGGGTACCGCTGTATTTGCGCTGATCGGCCTCGTGTTGTTGATTCTTTCGCCACTGATTGCCCAGCTCATCCAATTCGCGGTATCCCGCCGCCGGGAATTCCTGGCGGACGCGTCCGCGGTCTTGCTCACGCGCTACCCCGACGGCCTCGCAAACGCCCTTAAAAAAATTCACGCGCACCACCAGCCCGTGGAGACCGCAAACCGCGCCACCGCGCATCTCTACATTGCAAATCCGCTGTCCGGAAAAACGCTGGGTACGCTTTTCTCAACACATCCCCCTATCGAGGAACGTATTAACGCACTCCAGCAAATGGCGTAGCGGACTACGAGAGTACCATACCTCGGTGACACATGCTGTTACCGAGGTTTTTCTTTGGTAACGCTTCGGGTTCCCGAGACACGGCCTGTTTTTATTTGAACGCAATGATCTGGTATCCGTATTTCTCTACGTCCTCTGATGACCAGAACCCCGCGTCCTTCGTTCGAATGACATAGGTAACCTCTTTCTCCAAAACCCGCCCAGTATATTCTCGCGTTTCTGGATTCCACTCTTTCAACACCAATGCGTCTCCGGGCTTGCAGTCAAAATCCGCAAGGCGAAGTTCGAGGGTCTTCTCACCGCTCTTGATCTTCTCGAAGAACTGTGGCCAGATTTTCTTTTCGATGTTCATTGGTGTCGTTATGAATGACGAAGGACACCAGCGAAGAGAGAACTTCGTAGTGTGCAGGATTGTGGCGCCGGATGTATTCGATGGTCTTCCCGTCGAGGGGCACAAGAGCAAGCCCGTGTTTCCGTGATCATGAAGCTTTTTCTTCGCTTCCAAGAAGCGAGACTTTTTCCTTTACGACCTTTTGCACCGCATCCCGGGCCGGTTTCAGAAGCGAGCGAGGATCAATGGAGTGCTCCGGCCCATCTTCTTGGTGCTTGGTGAGCGTGTCGTGGAAGGCCTCCCGGAGCTCCGTATCAATATTTACCTTCACAATGCCGAACTCAAGCGCGCGGCGGATTTCGTCGTCGGGAAGTCCCGAAGCGCCGTGCAATGTAAGCGGAATGGATACGACGTCGCGGATCGCCTGAAGGCGCTCAAATCGAATACCCTCCCTTCCCCGGAACGCCCCATGCGCCGTTCCGACTGACACCGCGAGCGCGTCCACGCCAGTTTCCCGTGCAAATTCGGCTGCCTCTTCCGGTTTGGTGAAAAACCGGTCGTCCGTGTCGTCGCCCCTACTTCCTACTCCCGACTCCCTACTTCCTATCAGCGCCTCCTTCCCCGGAATCGCGCCGACCTCTCCTTCCACCCAAATGTTACGGGCGTGCGCAAGCTCCACAACTTGTTTGGACAGCGCGATGTTCTCGGGCAGCGGAAGCGCGGACCCGTCAATCATGACGGAACCGTACCCGGCCTTGATGCACTGCCGCGCGATGTCGAGCGACTTTCCGTGGTCCAGGTGAAGGACAAGTGGCACCGTTACGGACGCCGCCACGTCGCGGATAATGTCGCGGAGCGTCTCTAATCCGGCGTATTTGATCGCCGCTTCCGAGGTTTGAATGATGCCGGGCGCATTCGCCTCTTGCAGCGCCCACGCGATGGCCTGGGTAACTTCGAGATTCGAGGTGTTGAATGCCCCGAGCGCCCAGCGCTCGCGGAGGGCGCGCGCGAAAAGTTCCTGCGGCGCTACGAGCGGCATGCGGCGACCACTTCACGGACGATGGCAGCAAACTCGGCGGGTTTCGTGGAGGCTCCCCCAACGAGCACGCCATCCACGCCGGGCTCCGACACGAACGGCCGCACCGTTTTCGCCGTGACACTGCCGCCGTAGAGGACGCGAACCCGCTCGGCGGCGCTCGAACCGATTCGGTCAGCCGCGACTTTCCGCACGAGCCGCATGAGGTGCGCCGCCTCGGCCGGATCCGGCTGGGGACCTTCCATCCCCGGGCCCGCGCTAATCGCCCACACCGGCTCATACGCGAACAGACATCGGCTCAACGAGAGTCTGGAGAGTTCGCGCACGACGATCTCGACTTGCCGCCGGACTTTCGCAATCGTTTTCTCCTCCTCCCGCTCCTCCGTCGTCTCTCCCACACAGATAATTGGTGAAAATCCAGCGCGGAGCGCTTGCTGAACCTTCCGTGCGACCATCTCATCCGTCTCCCCGTGGAAGCGACGGCGCTCCGAGTGCCCGACGACCACGTACCGGATGAGACCACGGAGCTGGTTGGCAGAGACGTCTCCGGTGTAGGGGCCGGATGGCTCGTGGTGGAGCTCTTGGGCGCCGAGTTGGAGACGGCTTCCCACAAGTGCGCCACGAACCTCCGCGAGTACCGGAAAGCATGGGCAGAGCACGATCTCGGCATCTCGTCCCGCGAGTCGCGCCGTGAGCCGGCGGATCGCATGGGCTGCCCGAACGCTTTCGGCAGCGCCAAGGTACATCTTCCAATTTGCAATCACTACGGGGCGACGATGGAACACAGAACGAACCATGCGTTTTTGTTTAGGCGGACCGCAAAAATGCCGCGCACTCCTCCGGAAGCACGGAGTGAATCTCCAGACCCGTGGCCAGCTCGAAGCCACCCCAGATATTGAGGCGCGGGAGAATCTGCACGTGCCAGTGGAAGTGCTGGAATTCGTCCTTCTCGCAGATGAACCCTTCGGTGTCGCAGGGAGCGGAGTAGATGTAGAGGTTATACGGCGGGTCCTTGAACCCTCGATCAAGCCGCGCAAGCGCCTCTTGGAGCGCCTCGGCCAGTGCGGGAAGATCCTCGTCGGCGAGCGCCTCAAATCCCGCTGCGTGCGTGCGCGGGAGCACCCACTGCTCGTGCGGCACCCGGGAGGTGAAGGGACTGAGCACCGTGAACCGGTCATTCTCCCAGACGATTCTCGTCTTTTGCTCCCGCTCGAACGCGAGGATGTCGCAGTAGGCACAGCTTCCATTCTCGTCGTAGTACGCCTCCGCTCCTTTCAGGAGGTCGAGTACTTCGTCGCTCGGGAGTACCGGAATGGCAAACAGCTGGAGGTGCGAGTGCTCCTGGGATCCGCCGCTCTCCCGTCCATGATTCTCGATCAGTTGAATGTACGCGACGGACGGCTTCGTCATGAGCGCCCGATACCGCGCCCGCCACGCCTCGACGCAGCGAACAAGGTCGAACTTCTCAAGACGAGCGAGAAAACCGTTGTGCGGACGGACGACGATCACCTCATGAAACCCGACCCCGTCCATCACGGTATACAGTCCCATCTTCCGGGCGGTGACGCGATCGGCAGGCACAAATGCCGGGAACTTATTCGGAAAGGCCATGACCCGCCACCCTTTGCCTCGTGGAGAAACCAGGGTTGGCGCTCGCTGCGGAAACTGCGCGAGGTTACAGAACGGGCAGTTTTCTAGGTAGGCCGGCGGTGCAGGTTTCGCCACTTGCAGCCGTGCCTGATCTAACGGTCGCTTGGCGCGGCCCGTCGCAATCACCACCCATTTCCCCGTGATGGGATCCTGGCGGAGTTCGGAAGCTTTACTCATCGCCGCAAAACCACTACGGCTGGAACGGGTGACGCCGTGGGTGGCAACCCACGCCGAGGACAGACCGCCAGGGGCCCCTACCCATTTTCAATTGTCCCTGGGGTATGGCGGCTGACCGCAGGCGTGGGGGGTCCCACGGCGGCAGGACCCGTGACAGCGGAATACCCTCAGTCATAGAGCCCGGCGCGGAGATTCCGCCGCACCCTCCACACTTCGCTCAAGACCTCGAAATACGTGGTCCACGTCACTTTGCTCTCCGGATCGTTGATCCACGTAATCGGTGTTTCCTTTATCCGATATCCGTGGTGGCGGGCCACCGCCAGAATCTCCACATCGAACCCGAACCGATCGATGGTCAGCCGAGGGAAGACGTCCTTCACCACGTTCGCTTTGAATACCTTGAAACCGGCCTGCGTATCGTAGATGCCCGGAACGGCGAGAGAGCGAATGATCACGTTCCCAATATTCCCCGCGACCTCCTTGTACCACGGTTGGTGAACAGCAACGACCGCTCCTTCCACATCCCGCGAGCCAATCACGATATCGTACCCCTCCTCAAAGAACGACCAGAACCGACCGACGTGATCCACGGTCGTAGAGTTGTCCGCGTCCATAAAGAGCCGGTACCGACCATGGGCGGCGAGCATGCCGCGACGGACCGCCGCTCCCTTCCCATGGTTCCGACCGCCTGGGTGCCGGGTGACCCGCACGGGAATCCGCCCGCCATCCTTGGTACGTGCAACGTCGCCCGTCCGATCGGTGGACCCGTCATCCACGACGATCACTTCCGACGCGTACGTCTGCGACCCGAGGTACCCGAGGACGTCGTCCAGGGTGCGGGGGAGCCGACGCTCCTCATTGTATGCCGGAATGACGACGGAAAGGTGGATGTCCGTTCCTTTGGGAGACGAAACAATGTCGGACACAACGAAAGTATATCACGCGCGGTCGTGGATCTTGCGTGACCGACGGACCAGCCATCCCTCGAGAATGAGTCGAGCGGCTTCGGCGTCTGGCGAGATTCCTTTCGCCGCAGCCGTCTCCTCGGCAGCAGCAGAGGTGAAACGCTCGTCTGCAAACTCCTGCGGCAGCCCGGTGCGCTCCGCCAACGTCGCCGCAAACTCCTTGGTCTTCTGCGCCTGTTCTCCTTCTCTCCCCTCCAAGGTGAGGGGAAGACCGATGACGATCCGCGCCACGTTCTCCGCGGCAATCACCCGTTGGAGAGCAGACACGGCCGCATCGAACGGCTGCGCGGGAATCGTGCTATGCGCAAGCGCGCGCTCACCTTCCGGGTCTGTGACGGCGAGGCCAATGCGCTGGTCGCCGTAATCGAGCCCTAGCACCACACCCATCTCCGCGGCCCTCCTCGTGAGGATTCGCGAACCCTGCGCGGTCACCGCCACCGTATGTTCCTCGTGTGCGGCGAGCACGGGATCAGCAGCGAGCACCGTCCAGCCGTCTTTTGCTATACGCACGGCGTGATTCTTGCTGGCGATGACCATCGGCTCAATAGCCAGCACAAGCCCCTCGACAAGCTTGGCGCCTTCTCCCGGCCGGCCGGAGTTCGGCACGCGCGGCGCTTCGTGCACGGCGTACCCAACGCCGTGACCAGTGAAATCGCGGACGACGCTGAATCCATAGATCTGTTCGACCAGATGCCCTATGGCATAGCCAATGTCACCGGTCGTCGCTCCGGTTCGTGCAGCCTGAATCCCGGCTTGCAGCGCCCTTCGCGTTGCACGAATCAACGCGTGCGCGATGGGGTTTTTTTTCTCTCGATCATGCTCATCTCCCACAAAGATGGTCATGGCAGTATCGGTGAACAGTCCTTCGTAGCGGCACCCAAGATCCAGTCCAACGACGTCGCCGTGCTTCAGCGGTTCGTCTGTTGGCAACCCGTGCACCACGGCACTGTTCACGGACACGCAGAGGGACGCTGGGAACGCCTTCCCATCGCCGCCTGCGTACCCTTTGAAGCTGGGTTCAGCGCCAGCGGCGCGCAGGCGCCGTTCGGCTTCAGCATCAAGCTCCTTCCCCGTTATCCCGGGACGCGCGAGCGCCGCAACCTCTTCAAGGACCGTCCGAAGAATGGCACCGCCGCGTGCCAGGCGCTCGATGTCCTCTGGTGACTTGGGCTTGAGGGACTTTGGCGTCATAGCCCAAGTCGCTGACGCACGGCGGTGTGAACGCGGTGCGTCACTTCCGAGATTGACCGATGGCTCTCCACGCGAACGACGAGCCCCTGACGCTCGAAGAAGCGAATCACCGGAAGCGTGCGGAACGTGTATTCTTCCCACCGTTTCTCCGCGACCTCCGGTGTGTCGTCCGCACGTCGGACGAGTTTTCCGCCACAGTCCGCGCACCCTTCGGGCGCGTCTGCGGAGAGCATCGTCGAGCGCTGGCAGCCCTCGCAAACCCACCGTTCCATAATGCGCTGAACGGTCTGGGCCTTCGGAACGTCAAGAAACACGACGAGCACCCTGTTCATCCCGTCCGCCCGGAGCCCGCTGAGAAGGACTTCCGCTTCATGAAGAGTTCGAGGCGAGCCTTCGAGCGCGACGGCCTTCCCTTCCCGCAAGAAGCGGCGAACGCGGCCCGTGACAAGCTCCGCGACCAATGGTGATGGAGCAAACCGTCCGGTATCCATGAGGGCTTTGACGCGCCGTCCGACGGAGGAATCTTCCTTGCTCAATGCGCGGAGAAGAGCGCCGGTATCAATCCCCTCAAACCCAAATTCTCGCTCGAGCGCTGCCACCTGCGTTCCCTTCCCCGATCCCGGCGGGCCCATGAGAAAGACGACGGGCGGCGAAGAGCGCGCTGCGACTGCCATCGTTCACTACTATACCAGGTGTGCTCTCTCGTCCAGACGAGGCCCACAAGAGGAAACCTTGACGGGCTCTCCCTGTACTGACCCCTACGCGCAGGGGTCCCCTGGTCTTTTGGCCACTCTTATGTTACCTTTTTCTCGGATTTTCGTTCCTTCACAACCTATGCAAGGAAAAATGGAGGTGAAACCGTGAATCGTAACAGATGGGGTGCAGGGTGCGGCGCTTCGCGGTGGCCGATGCGCTCCCGTGGCGACTCGCTCTTTGCGGGTTGGATGCTGGCCGTCCTGGTCTGTGCCGTTTTCCTCGCCTTCGGCGGCAGCGTCGAAGCGGCTCAGAGGTGGGAGCAACTCCTCGACCCGTTCTATGACTTTTCGATCCCTGATCTTCTACAAGAATCGCGCGATACCATCGGTCGCACCTATATCATCGATGGCCTGCAGTTTGGCGTGACCGCCACGCGGAAAACAGAGGGCAGATGGAACCCGTTTTCCGAGACGAAGGTTTCCGGCATCGTCGTGCATGTGTATGCCGGGAATCCAAAGGAGCCCCAGTGGGTGCTTTCGAGTCCGGAGTCGCTGGAGCCAAACCGGGAGTATCGCGTGAATGTCATCGCGAATGGAAAGACGTACGCTGTCAGGTGGAAGGGGACCCGGCAGGGCGTCCAAGACTGGCCAAGGAACCTGGGTGGATGCCGAATCTGGTACGAGGTGTTTCGTTCCGATACACCTATCCAGGGTCAGACGGTTTTAGCTGGCGATCGGCAAGGCCAGCCGCAACCAGAGGATCGGCAAGACCAGCCGCAATCAGAGAATTGGAAACCGACGAACGAGCAGGCGGTAGCGAGGTTTATTGGTTCTACGCTTGGAGTCTTATTCATCGCGGTACTGGTCATCGGTGGCATCGTGATAATGTTCATCTTGGTCGCCCTGATTGCAGGACTCTTTGGGTATGATGGAGGGGCTTCTCGCAGTCACTCGACATATGATCCGTCGGAAGGCAGCGGGAGCGGCAACGGGCACCGCGGATCAGAAGGTGGTGCGAGCAGCGGGAATGGACATCACGGAAGATAGCCAGTGCTTCTTTCAAAAACAGCCTCGTAGTTCTGCCACGAGGCTGTTTTCCTTGTAAGGCCGCGATTCGCTGTTGCGACTAGTAGAGACTTTGGATCCCCGCGATGTCTCCGGTATGGAGATCGCGCTTCTTCGTCTCACCGAACGAGACGAACCGGTACATGCTCTCTTCCGTGCAGCTGTCGCTCGGGTGCGCCATGCCTCCAGCGTGCCCAACTTCGTGGACGGCCACGTTCAGGAAGTCCATGACCGCGGTGCCGCTGACGGTCGCATCCCCGAAGTCGAAGTCCACAGAATCCTGAAGTAGATTCGCACGGTGACTCATGCACATTGACTTTTGTACAACGTCTCGTTAGACTGGGGTAGCTCTATTTTCTGTCTGTTCTTTTCACTTGGATCACGGAAACATGTCTTCTAACACGAAGGGAATACCCAATGGCGCTTCCGTCCGGCTTACCATGCGAGTTCGACCTAATGAAGCACGGCTTCACGATGCGCGGGTGGGACTTCTCCCGCGAGGAAATTGCCGAAGCAATCAACGCTCACCGGATGCTCAACCCGGCGATGGAGTTGGGAACGAACTACTGCCCCTGGAACTGCGGGTTTTGCTTTACCGAAGATCCCCATAATCCCGAAGGCGACAAGCGGCGACTGGATGATGAAATGACGCCCAAAAAGCGCCTGCAACTCATTGACGAGGCAGCCGCGCTCGGGACGCGTTCCATCAACTTCGTCGGTGCTGGTGAGCCGACGATTGACCCGCATTTCTGGAAGATCATTGAACAGATGGCTTCGCATAGCATCACTCCCATCATCTACACCGAAGGAGCGTTACGGTGTACTGACCGCGGGTTCTGTCAAAAGCTTTACGACCTTGGAGCGACGGTGGTGCTCAAGATGAACAGCCTCGAAGATGAAGCGTACCAGAACGCGATTGTGGCTGGCCCGTCTGGGCGCAAACGGCCGATGGCGGAAAACTACTTTCGCAAACGTGCGGAAGCTCTGCGACTTCTTCTTAACATCGGATTTGCGGACACGACACCGACGCGGCTGGCGTTTGATACCATCATTTGTCAGCAAAATCGCGAAGAGGTTCCAAGGTTGCATCGGTACGCCAGACAGCACAATATCTTCGTGCTGTTTGTGAACTATCTACCTTCGGGTCGAAGCTCTGATGGTGTTTCCGATGCCCTGACACGCGCTGAGCAGTTCGCCATTTTTGACGACCTGGCACGCATTGACGAGCGGGAGTTCGAACTATCGCACCGTTCCATCTTTCCGTACGCCGGTGGCACACCATGTACGATTCGAGGCCTCGGCCTGTACGTAAAGATTCGCGGCGAAGTCTATGACTGCCCAGGGGAACTGCAGCCGCTCGGCGACGTGCAGCGAGAGCCTCTGATGGCCATCTGGGAACGCGCGCGCCCAATCACGAGAGCGTTTGATGGTGGCTGTGCACCACGGGAACACTTTTGGAAAACGCACGGTCAACAGCCAGATAGTCTCTCGCTGCTGGTGATCCAGTGATTCGTACAAAAGCTAAGCCCTGCAACAGACGCTCACGCTCCTTGCAGGGCTCTTTCTTTTGAGAAGGTTTTTATGATGATATGTCGAGATATGGTACCAGCAAACAGCTCGCGCGTTTCTGGGGTTTTAGGTTGTTTCGTATTCGCGCATCGTGAGCTGGGCGTCGATTTGCTTCATGGTTTCCAAGATGACGGAGACCACGATGAGCAAGCCCGTGCCGCCGATGGTGAGCGCTGGCGAGCGCGTAAATCCTTGGAGTCCAAGCGGGAGCACCGCGATGGCGCCAAGGAAGATCGCGCCGGCGACGGTGATGCGGTTCACGATGCGTTTTAAGAAACTCGCGGTCATCGGACCGGGACGGATGCCGGGAACGAACCCGCCTTGCTTCTGAAGATGCTCCGCAATTTTCTTCGGGTCGAAGATGATGGCGGTATAGAAGTAGGTAAAGATGACGACGAGGAGGAAGTAGAAGATCCCGTAGATCCAGTTCGTGTTGAAGAGACCGACCACGCCTTGGGCAATCCGCGCGACGACTTCGTTCTTCGAGGCGACGAAGAACTGGGCGATGACGCCGGGGAAGAGCAGGAGGGAAAGCGCGAAGATAATGGGGATGACGCCGGCCTGGTTGACGCGGAGCGGCAAGTGCGTGGCGGCCCCGCCGAGGAGACGACCCCCACGGACGCGCTTCGCGTAGGTCACCGGGATGTTCCGCTGCGCCTCCGTGACGAACACGACTCCCGCGGTGACCACGAGCGCAACGGCCAAAAACGCGAGGATGATGGGAAGTTTTGACGGATCCCAGAGCACGAACACTTGGCGGAGACCCTGCGGCGCTTGAGCGACAATCCCGAGAAAAATGATCAGGGACGCTCCGTTCCCGAGCCCGCGTTCGGAGATGAGCTCACCGATCCACATGAGGAAGACCGTCCCCGCCGTCACGGTGAGGATCGCGAGCATGAACTGCATCGGAGCGAACTGGAGCGGGACCGCGCCGCCCGCCGTTCCCCGGCTCAGCAGGGTGAGGAACCCAAACCCCTGAATGGCGGCAAGCGGCACGGTGAGCAGGCGCGTGTACGTCTGAATCTTCCGGCGCCCGGCTTCTCCTTCCTCTTTTTGCATCTCCTCCAGACGCGGGACGATCATGGTGAGAAGTTGGAAGACAATGCTCGCCGTAATGTACGGAGCAACGCCAAGCATCACGATGCTCAAGTTCGAGAGTCCCCCGCCGGCGAAGATATCGAGCAGCCCCAGCAGCTGATTGCCCTGGAAGAACTGGCGGAGGGCATCGATCTCAACGCCCGGAACCGGGATGTGCGCCGCCAACCGGTATACGGCAAGAAGCGCAATGATCACCAATACTTTCTTCCGGAGATCCGGAAGCTTGAAGAGCGCGAGGAAGCGAGCGAGTGGACCCATACTTCCTCCTTACGCGTTCTCCGCGACGGTGACGGTCCCCCCGGCGCCTTCAATTTTCTTCTTCGCGGAAGCGGAGACGGGAACCTGAACGGTCAGGGCCTTTGACACGACTCCGTCGCCGAGGACTTTGACGCGCCGCGCATCCCGCCGAATCAGGCCAGCGGTCGCGAGCCCGGCACGGGTGATCATGGCACCAGCCGGGAAATGTCGTTCGAGGTCTTCGAGATTTACTACCGCCGCCTTCTGCCAAGGCGAGCGGAACCCACGGCGCTTCGGAAGACGCGCGTAGAGCGGCGTCTGGCCGCCTTCGAACCCCGCGCGGATGCGGGCCCCCGCGCGCGCCTTCTGCCCCTTCACGCCGCGGGTGCTGTACGTCCCGCGACGGGAACCGATGCCGCGTCCGATTCTTTTGCGGCGTTTCCGGGGAACCTTCCACTGGTGGACTTGCATGGGGCGACCGTTATTGGGAAGGAGCGGAACCAGCGGTGCCCGGTCCCTCTCCCCCGCTCTCTTCGGTGGGGCGGGTGAGCACGGCGGCTTGTTCCTCTTCTGCCGGCTTGAGAATCTCAAACGCCAGGAGCGCTGCGCGCACCACGTTCACTTTGTTCCGCGATCCGAGAAGTTTGCTGGAGAGATCCTGGATGCCGGCGAGCGACGCGAGCGAGCGGAGGGGACCGCCGGCAATAATGCCCGTCCCGCTCGGGGCGGGCTTTAAGAGCACTTCGGCACCTCGGTAGCGCGCTTTCACCGCGTGGGGAATGGTGCTCCCGCGCCGCAGAACGCTGCGGAGATGCTTCCGCGCGGCGGTCTGGGCCTTCTGGATGGCACTCTGTGCATCTTTCCCCTTCTGGAGCGCAAACCCGACTTGCCCTTTCTTGTCCCCGACGACCACCGCGGCGCGGAAGCGAAATCGCCGCCCGCCTTTCACCGTTCTCGAGACCCGTCGCAAATCCACGACGGCGTGGTCGAGGGCGGATTCGCCTGAGACCTCAAAGGTTCGGAGAGCCATTGTGCGCCAGCGTACTGTACAAGCTGAACTTGGGTCCAGTTAGAAGACCAGGCCGCCTTCGCGTGCGCCTTCCGCCACCGCTTTCACCTGACCGGCGTACGCGTACCGGCCTCGGTCGAAGACCACAGCGGAAATTCCCTTCTCGCGCGCCCGCTCCGCCACCAGTGTTCCCACGGCTTTTGCGCGCTCCGCGCCGGAGCGGTGCCTCGCGTGCGCCGCCTTCGGGAGATGACGATCCGAGACGCCAAGCAGGGTTCTTGAGGCGGTATCGTCAATAAGCTGCACGCTCACGTGCTTGAGCGAGCGGAACACGGACATCCGCGGGCGCTCCGCGGTGCCGATCACCCGCGCCCGCACGCGTCGGCGGCGCGCCTGGGCGCGTTCTTCTCCAGAAACACGATGCGACATCTTGGTGTTGTTCTTAAAGCTCAAGATCCACCCGCGGCCGCGCCCGCCACCTTCCCGGCCTTCCGACGCACGATCTCCCCAACGTACCGAATCCCCTTTCCTTTGTACGGCTCGGGGGGTCGCGCGCGGCGGATGGACGCGGCCAACTCGCCGACCAAGGACTTGTCGGGACCGTGCACGGTGATGATGTTCTTCTCCACCCGGAAGGTGACGTCGGACGGCGCTTCAACCTTCACCGGATGCGTGAACCCAAGAAATAACCGTAAGACCTTGCCAGACAGTTCCGCACGGTAGCCGACTCCGTGGAGCTCGAGTTGCTTCTCGAACCCCTGGGACACGCCGATCAGCACGTTCCGAACGAGCGCCCAGGTCGTCCCCCAAAGCGCCGCAGCCTCCGTGGCTTTTCCTCCTGCTTCCTCGCGCGGGCGGATGATGACTTTCCCGTCAGCAACCGAGACGCCGATGATGGTGGGAATGATGACGGAAAGCGCTCCCTTCGGCCCTTTGGCCTGCAGAGCGCCGCCGGCGACGGTCACGGAGACGCCGTCGGGAATCGTGAGTGGTCGAAGCCCTAGCCTGCTCATGGGAGGTCACCACACCGTGCAGATCACTTCCCCGCCGAGGCCGCGCTTCCGCGCTTCCGCGTCGGCGAGGAGCCCCTTGGAGGTGGACAAGACTGCCACGCCGAGACCGGAGAGGATGCGGGGGATCTCCTGCCGACGGACGTACCAGCGCCGACCCGGCTTGCTGATTCTCTGCAGGCCCCGGATACGCGGTTGACCGGATGCCTCATAGAGCAAGGTGACCTCAAGGAGCTTTCGCGAGTCTTCTGACGCAGGTGAGACAGGACCGATGTAGCCAGCCGTACGCAACACTTCGGCAATTTCATGCTTCAACCGGCTGTACGGCACACGCACAAATGGCTTCCGCGCCGCCTGCGCGTTGCGTATGCTCGTCAGCATATTGGCGATGGGATCGGTAATCATATTGGGAAGGTGGTAAAAATATTCGTGTTTACCATGATGCCTTACGGACGCCGGGAATCTCCCCTCGAGATGCGAGTTCCCGGAAGCAGATCCGGCAGAGATCGAAATCGCGCAGGTACCCGCGCCGGCGACCGCAGCGGAAGCAGCGGCGGACCACCCGGGTCACGTACTTCGGGGGTTTCCGGGCGCGAGCGATTTGGGAAGCTTTCGCCATTGAAGGAAGCTGATGATACCCGCTCACGCGGGAGAAGACAACGGTCGACGCCGCGCCTTCGGAGTCGGTGCTTCGCCGCTCCCGGCAGTCTCCGAGAGCGGAAACCCGAGGGCGTGGAAGAGCGCGAGGCCTTTGTCCCGATGCCGAGCGTCCGTGACGATCGTCACCTGCAACCCAAATGGTGTTTCGATCTTTGCCAGGTCGACTTCTGGGAACGCCGATGCGTCGCGGAAGCCGATGGTGAGATTTCCCTGCGCATCAACGGCGCGCAGGGGGATCCCGCGGAAGTCGCGCACGCGGGGGAGTGCAACCCAGAGAAGTCGGGCGAGGAAGTCTTCCATCCGGCGACCGCGGAGGGTTGCCAGGAGACCGACGGTCTGTCCGGCGCGCACCTTGAATCCGGCAATGGACTTTCGCGCCGGCCGCGGCGCGGGTTTTTGTCCCGTGAGGAGGGTCAGCCCCTGCGTGGCATCTTCCAGGAATTTCCCTTCGGCTTGGTGTTTCCCAGTCCCGGCAGCAACGACGACTGCGCGAATGCGGGGCAGTGCGTGCAGATTCGAACGTTTCAGCTCGTCCTGCAGCCTTGGGACAGCGACGGACTGATAGAGCTCGCGGAACGAGTGGGGATGCTTCGTCATGGAATCACGGCCTGACACTTCTTACAGTGACGTTCGCGCCGCCCCTCGGGCGTCCGCTGAACTGCGACACGTGTCGCCTTCTGGCAACTGGGACAGACGAGCATCACACGCGCAACGGGCATCGGAGATGGGACCTCGATGCGCTGCCCCTTCCCTCCTGCTCGGCGCGGGCGCACGTGCTTCTTCACGAGATTCCGTCCCTCGACGAGGAGTCGCCCTTCGCGCGGGAAGACGCGGAGCACCTTGCCGGTCTTTCCGCGATCTTTCCCGACGCGGATAAGCACTGAGTCGCCCGTTTTGACCTTGAGCTTGAACATTTGGAATTACCACACTTCGGGAGCCAGGGACACGATCTTCGCGAAGCCGCCTTCGCGGAGTTCCCGCGCGACTGGTCCGAAGACGCGCGTGCCGAGGGGCTCTTTCAATCCCTTCTGGAGAACCACGGCGGCGTTCTCGTCGAAGCGAATCGCCGAGCCGTCGGCCCGAGACCATTCCTTCCGCTGGCGCACGATAACGGCACGCACGACTTCTCCTTTCTTCACCATGCCTCGCGGAGCGGCTACCTTCACGCTACACACGACGATGTCGCCGAGGTGTGCGTACCGGCGGCGGGTGCCGCCCAGTACCTTGATGCACTGGAGTAGGTGCGCTCCGGTGTTGTCTGCTGCCTTCAACATCGTTCGAAGCTGAATCATGCTGCCTCCCTTTGGGTGGGAGAAACGTCTGGACTCGTCGCGACAGTGCCGGCCCGCGCGCGGGAGACGATTCGGAGGAGACGGAAGTGCTTCCGGCGAGAGAGCGGACGTGTTTCTTCAATGACGACTTGATCACCAATCCTGGCCTCATGCTTCGGATCGTCGACGAGGAACTTCGTGCGACGACGGATCTGGTGCTTGAGTGTTGGATGCCACGGGAGGCGTTCGACGGCGACGGTAACCGTCCGTGCCATCTTCCCAGCCGAGACCACCGTGCCGAAGAATTGTTTTCGATGTGCTCGGGTGGGAACCGCTTTGGTTCCCCCTCCGATGCTCCCCCCTCCCGCAGATGGAGTTCGCTTAAGGCCCTTGGCCCGATTACCCATGGCCTCGCGACCGGATGACGTTTGCAGCCTGCTCATACTTGACTACCTTTCTGCTCCCGCAGGATAGTGAGCACCCGCGCTCGCTCACGCCGCAGTTCGCGGAGTTTCTTCACGTTCTTCTCCTTCTGCTGGATTCCGAACCGCAGCGCGGCAATCTGCGCGAGGAGCTCGTTCGCGCGCGCCCGGAGCGCCTGCACATCGAGTCGGCGGAGTTCTGACGTCTTCATCTCGTCACGAGCGTGAGAGGAGTGTGGTCCGCTTGACCACGATGGTTCGCACGGGCAGCTTCTGCGCAGCGAGCATGAGTGCTTCCTCGGCCATGCTGTCCGGAATCCCGTCCATCTCGAAGAGAATCTGTCCCTTGCGAACCACCGCCACAAAGTGATCCACGGTTCCCTTTCCACCACCCATGGGAACTTCACTGCCCTTGGTCGTGCGCGGCTTGTCAGGGAACACCCGGACCCAAATCTTCCCGCTCCGCTGCACATAGCGCGTCATCGCGCGCCGTGCGGCCTCGAGCGCGCGGGCGGAGACCCACGAACTGTCCAGGGCGCGAAGACCAAAAGAACCGAACGCCAACGTCGTTCCAGCCGTGGCGACGGTGGTCGCGGAGCGCTTCTGGTGCTTCCGGTGCTTGATTTTTCGCGGCATGAGGAGAGGCATGGCTTAGGCTTCGTCACCGCCATAAATCCACACCTTGATTCCAATGGCCCCGTACGTGGTCCGAGCCCGAGCCTCGCCATAGTCGACAGCGGCGCGGAACGTTTGGAGGGGAACGGTCCCCTCCGAGAGCCACTCCGTCCGGGCGATCTCCTTGCCGCCGAGACGACCCTTCACCATCACGCGCGCACCCTTCACCCCGGATTGCATGATGCGGTTGAGCGTTTGTTTTAAGATCCGCCGGTGCGGGATCCGTCGTTCGATCTGATCGGCCATGGAGAGCGCCACGGTTCCCGCATCGCGATCGGGACGCTTGATCTCGACGACGTCCACTCGCACGTCGACGCCCGCGCCCACCCGACGCCGGAGCTCAGAGCGCAGGGCTTCAATCCCACTTCCACCCCGGCCAATGACGACCGCCGGTCGGGCAGTGTAGAGAGTGAACGTGACTTCCCGCAGTGTTCGCGCAATGTCCACGCGGTGCACCAACCCACTCCGCAGCTGCTGACGGATGAACTTCCGGAGTTCCGTGTCCTGTTTCAACTGTGCGCGGAACTGGGCGGGCCGGTCCGCAAACCAGAGCGACGGCCAGGCACTGGAGATGCCGATGCGGAGACCTTTGGGATGAGACCTATGCGACATGGGCGCTCTTCTTAGACGCTCCCGTGCTTCCGCTCCAAGAGGCGGCGAACGCCGCGCGGAGGCTCGACGGGCTTCACCGCGCCGGGCCCTTCGGCCTTTCCAAGGCCCGCTCGCTTGGGTTCTGTCCCCGCGCGGAGTTCGTCCGGTTGGAGCTCTTCTGCTTTCTTGGTCTCGATCGCGGGTTTCGCGCTTCTCGCGCGTGTGGGCTCCTGCCCTGGCGGTCCTGCAAGCACCACTTCGATGTGGCTCGTTCTCTTGACGATGCGATTCGCGGTACCGCGAGCACGAGGCATCCACCGCTTGAGCCGCGGACCCTCGTTCACGAGCACGCGCGCCACCCGCAACTCCTTCGGGTCGAGGTTGAAGTTCTGCGTGGCGTTTGCGACCGCGGACTTTAGGAGTTTCGCGAGCAATGGCGCCGCGCGCGGCTCCAGCATCCGGAGTCGCACTTCTGCCTGCGCTACGGGAAGACCGCGAATGGCATCAGCCACCAGCCGTGCCTTCCGAGGCGCAATGCGGGCGAAACGGAGAACCGCGTTCACGGGCATATCACTTCTTCCCTCCCTGTACAGCAGCGCTCGTTGCGGATGCTGCCGCGGCCGTCGCTTTTTGCTCTTCTTCCTTCGCTATGCGGCCGCCGTGGCGGAGAAACTTCCGCGTCGGCGCGAACTCCCCGAGGCGGTGTCCGACCATTTCCTCCGTGACCGCCACCGTCGTAAACCCTCGACCGTTGTGAACTTCGAACGTGATCCCGACCATGTCGGGAATAATCATGGACGCGCGCGACCACGTGCGAATCGGACCGCGCTCGCCCGGCGACAACGCCTTCACCTTCTTGAGGAGGCGATCATCCACGAATGGACCTTTCTTTAAGCTGCGAGGCATCAGGTATTCCTTACTTCTGTCTCCGCTTCACAACGAACCGGTCGGAGTACTTCGAGGCTTTTCGCGTCTTCACGCCGAGCGCGTGTTTCCCCGTTGGGGTCTTCGGATACTTCAAACCAATCGGGTTATGCCCCTCACCGCCCCCGTGCGGGTGATCCACGGGATTCATCGCTTTCCCGCGCACTTCCGGCCGCCAGCCCATCCGCCGTTTCCGTCCTGCCCACCCGATCCGCTCCGTGCGATGATCGGAGTTGCTCACCTGGCCGATGGTTGCCCAGGCTTCTTTGGGCACGAGGCGGATTTCTCCCGAGGGCAGACGCAGTTGAGCGAAAGGACCCGTGATCTCCTGGAGCGCCGCGGTACTCCCCGCACTCCGGATGATTTTTCCACCCTGGCGCGGCTTCAGCTCGACGTTGAACACCGGGCTGCCGACCGGGATGCGCTCCAGCGGCAGGCGGCTCCCAAGGATCGGCTCGGCTTGCACGCTCGCGAGTACCGGTTGTCCTCTTTTCACTCCCTCCCACGCGAGGAGATACCGGCGGTCCCCGTCGCGGTAGACGACGCGGGCGAGGAACGCCGAGCGGTTCGGGTCGTACTCGAGCATCTCGACGACGCCCGGGGTATTCTCTTTCTCCTCTCCCCAGGCAATCACCCGATACAGACGCTTCTGCCCGCCCCCGCGGTGACGCACGGTGATGCGACCGCTGCTGGCGCTCCGTCCGGCGTGCTGACCCTTTGCCGCCGTCCATCGCTTGAGCCGCCGTCCCTTGGACAGTGCACGGGTGTCAACGACGCTCGCGCGACGTCGCGCGGGAGTCAGCGGAGAGAGGATGCGTACGGGCATAGGAACCGGTCAGGGTACGGGTACGCCGTCATCCGGTCAATTCGGGCGTGGCCGGTGCGCGACGGTTGGATGACGAGGCCGCAGACTGCTCCTTCTCAAATGGCACGGCGGCGGAGAGATCAATGCGCTCGCCATCACGGAGCGTCACGAGCGCCTTCCGACTCCCCGGCACCGAACCGACAATGCGCCCGCGCCGGCGCAGCTTCGAGGGCAGAGTGATGAGCCGCACGTGCGTGACGTGGACGCCGAACAGGTTCTCCACCACACGTTGGACATCCGTCTTCGTCGCCTCCGACGTGACGCGGAACGCGTAGCGGCCTTGGGCAGCCAGCAGTGTTGCTTTCTCCGTGATCACGGGACGCACAAGCACACTGTGCTCAGCGAGATTGGCGAACGCTGGTGTCGCGCTTTTCTCCACACCCGCTGGTGCGGGAGGACTCGGGATTTCCGGTGCCGCAGCGTGCTGCTCCAGACCGCGCGTTGGCCCGCCCGCATCGCCTGCGGCGAAGCCGCTGCGGGCTGGTCCAGCCTTGCGACGGAGATTCCGGAACAGAGAAAGGATACCCATGGGAAATATTATGCCGGGCGTCCAGGCGTGCGCGTCTTACGCATCGCGGCGTGGAGCAATACGCTGTTCGAGCACGGCCCAACTCTCCGGGGTCATCACGAGATGCCGGGATTTCACCACGTCGGCCGCGGTCACGGTCTTGGAATCTTTCACGATCACGCCGCGGAGGTTTCGTCCGGCACGCGCCAAAGACTGGCGGAATTCCGCGAGCGGACTCACGAGGACGGAGCGCTCCGCACCAAGCTTCCGGAGGAAGGCAGCGAGCTCTTTCGTCTTCAGACTGGCCGGGAAATACTCCACCAGGTGAAACTCCTGGTCGCGCACTTTCGTCACCACGGACATCCCGAGCGCGACCCTCTTCATCGTCTCCGGCACGCGCTTCGCATACGTTCGCTCATGGCGCGGTCCGAACGTTGTGCCGCCTCCTTTCCAGAGGGGAGAACGGATCGAGCCGTGCCGAGAACGGCCCGTCCCCTTCTGACGCCAGGGTTTCCGTCCGCCGCCGCGGACCTCTCCGCGCCCTTTGGTGTGCGCCCAGGGTCGGCGCGCGTTGGCGTCGGAGGCCACGACCGCCTGATGCAGGAGCGCGTGCACGACCGGACGCGCGTCCCAATCCGCGAGCACCGTTTTCGTCCCCACGTTCTTCCCTTCGCTGTTGAGGATCGGAACCTGCATGGCGAATGCGTTAGGACTCCGCACGCACTTCGAGAAGCGTGCCCCGGTGGCCGGGCACGGCTCCCTTCACCACGAGGAGATGTTCTTCAGGAACGACGTCAACCACGGTGAGACCAGGGACGGTCACCCGCTCCCCGCCCATGCGTCCGGCCATGCGGCGTCCCTTGACAACATGTTGTGGAAACCGCGTCCCGATCGATCCCGGTGCCCGGAGCGTGTGCTTCGTGCCGTGACTCGCTGGCCCCCCGGCAAAGCCGTGGCGCTTCACGACACCTGCGAATCCCCGCCCCTTACTCACGCCGGACACGCGCACGCGATCACCAACCGAAAACGCAGAGACCGTGATCGTGTCCCCGCGCTTCGGTACCTCCGCACCGTCAGGAAGACGGAATTCTCGGAGGGTACGGAGAAGCGACAAATCTTTCAGGTGCCCTCGCTGCGGCTTCGACAGGTGCTTCTCTTTCGTTTCTTCAAATCCAAGCTGGACGTTCGTCTTTCCCCGCTCTGAGCCTGTCGAACGGGCTTCCCCGAGCGGCCGCACGAACGTCACTGTGCATGGACCGGACTGTAATACCGTCACCGGGACGACGGTCCCGTCGTCTTGAAACACCCTCGTCATACCGACTTTCTTTGCGAGAATCGCTTTCACGGCCATATGTGCGTTCACGAAGAACGCGCACGCGTCCTTCGTCAACGCGCTTCGAGGACGAAGATAGCATTCGGAGGGTTTCCAGATTCCATGAGCGTCTGGACCGCTCCGAACAGTCAGAAGACCAGAATGAACGAGAGTGTTCGTAGCGTAGCGGAAGGCTGAAGCGTCGTCAACCAAGGAGAGCACGCCTTTCTCTTGACACATGACTCGCGCGTGCATAGACTATTCTTTCGCTCTTTGGCCAAGGGGTGTTCAACGGGAGGATACGACGATGTCTGAACAGTCAGAGTCTAAGGCCGCCATCACGGCCTCGACACGCAAGAGATGGTTCCGGGAAGCTCGGGTGGTAAGGAAAACACTCACGGTTTCCGGTTTCTTCCGCATTGGCGGTGCAACGATACGGCGGGATGCTCACGATGGCACTCTGCGGGTGGAATTTGAACAGTCGAAAGGATTGATATGGAGTGGGCGTTGGAATCGCTCGCCTCTTAGATCTCAATGCGAAAACCGCTGCCTCACCGAGGCAGCGGTTCTTTTCATTTTGGAGTGACCGTCCATCAACGAACCTACATCTTCATTTCTACGTCCACGCCAGCGGGAAGCTGGAGGGACATGAGGGCATCGATGGTTTTTGCGTTCGGTTCGTTGATGTCGAGCAGGCGCTTGTGCACGCGGATCTCATACTGGTCGCGGGAGTCTTTGTGCACGAAGGTCGAGCGGTTCACCGTGTACCGCTTGCGCTCCGTGGGCAGCGGCACCGGCCCGTTGACGCGCGCACCGCTCCGCGTCGCGGTGTCGAGAATCTGCCGCGTGGACTGATCGGCCAGTTTGTGGTCGTAGGCGCGGATCTTAATGCGGATGCGCTGCCGCGGTTCCTCCCCCGGAGCCTTCGCGTCCTCGGCCGTCGCAGACGTTGCCTTCTCGGTCATAGCCCTAAAGTCTTTTAAGGAACAGCGGGACCGGAAAGGAACAAGCGCAGAGCGAGACGCTAGGCGATGATCTTCGTCGCCACTCCCGCGCCGACGGTCTTCCCGCCCTCACGGATGGCGAAGCGCATTCCCGTTTCCATCGCGACCGCCTTCCCGAGCTTCACCGTCATCTTCACCGTGTCCCCCGGCATGACCATTTCCGTTCCCTCCGGGAGGATCATTTCCCCCGTGATATCGGCCGTGCGGACATAGAACTGCGGCTTGTACCCCTTGAAGAAGGGCGTGTGCCGGCCGCCTTCCTCCTTGGTCAAGACGTACACTTCGGCCTCGAAGTCCGTGTGCGGCGTGATGGAGCCCGGCTTCGCGAGCACCTGTCCGCGCTCCACGTCTTCCTTCTTGGTTCCCCGAAGCAGGACGCCGGCGTTGTCACCGGCAATTCCCTCCTCAAGGGACTTATTGAACATCTCGATGCCGGTGACGACGGTCTTCTGCGTGGGACGAAGGCCGACGATTTCGACTTCGCCGTTCAGCGTGACCTTCCCACGCTCAATGCGCCCGGTTACGACCGTGCCGCGACCCTCGATGCTGAAAATGTCTTCAATGGGCATGAGGAACGGCTTGTCCACGTCGCGGACCGGATCCGGGATGGACTCGTCGAGCGCCTGCATGAGCTCGAGGATGGGCTTCGCGCCTTGGTCGTCGGCGGACTTTGCCTCCAGCGCCTTGAGCGCGGAGCCGCGGATCACGCGGACTTTGTCTCCTTCGTACTCGTACTTGCTCAAGATCTCCCGGACCTCCGCCTCCACGAGATCCACGAGTTCGGGGTCATCCACCGCGTCCACCTTGTTCAGGAAGACGACCATGGCCGGCACCCCGACCTGGCGCGCAAGCAACACGTGCTCGCGCGTCTGCGGCATCGGGCCATCCGTCGCCGCGACGACGAGGATCGCGCCGTCCATCTGGGCGGCGCCGGTGATCATGTTTTTGATGTAGTCGTGGTGCCCCGGACAATCGATGTGCGCGTAGTGGCGCTTGTCCGTCTCGTACTCCACGTGGGCGACGGCAATGGTAAGAATCTTCGTCTCGTCACGGACGGTTCCGCCCTTCGCAATGTCGGCGTACGCCTTCTCCTTCGCTTTCCCCTGAAGGGAGAGAACGTGCGTAATCGCCGCCGTCAGCGTGGTTTTCCCGTGGTCAACGTGACCAATCGTTCCAACGTTTACGTGCGGCTTCGACCGCGCAAACTTTTCTGGCATGAGATGCGTACGAACTTAACAATAAAGCAACAGTCGTGACGATAGCAGGGCTGCGCGCGTAACGCAAGTCCAGCGGCACGACCCCCCTTGACGCCCCCGCGCTCCCGCGCTAGACTCCCCCCGCTCCCTCGACAACCAGCCTAGCCCGGCCTTCCACTCCCAAAGCGCACCCCGGAACTGACCCTGGGACTTCGTGCACGTGCGCGCGGCCAGGGAG